>NZ_SMKU01000011.1 GCF_004349215.1 Actinomadura rubrisoli
CCCGCGGGGCGGGTCAGTTGCGGGCCTCGGCCTCGCGGCGCGAGGTGGCGAACAGGGCCAGCCGGTGCGCGGTGGCGGCGGCCTCGCCGCGGCTGGTGACCTCCAGCTTGCCCAGGATGTTGGAGACGTGGACGCTGGCCGTCTTGGCGGAGATGAACAGGGTCTCGGCGATGTCGCGGTTGCTGCGGCCCTCCGCCACCAGGCGCAGCACCTCGTACTCGCGCGGCGTCAGGCCGAGCGGCGCGGCGGTCTCGGCGCCGCCCCGGCGCGGGGCGCGGGTGCGGCGCAGCAGGTCGTCGACGCACGCGGCGAGCGGCGCGGCGCCCAGGTCCTGGGCGATCTCGGACGCGGCGCCCAGCCGCTCGGCCGCCCCCTCGTGGTCGCCGCCGGCGAGGGCGGCCTCGGCGGCGCGGGCCAGGGCCTCGGCGCGGTTGAACGGGTTGCCGAGCGTGTGCCACGTGTCGGCGGCCGCGTCCCACGCCGGCTGGTCGAGGACGCCGCGGGCGCGGTCGGCCTCGGCGTTGAACATGAGCCGGTAGGCGGCCTGGAGGGGACCGGCCACCTGGAGCCGGGCGGCCCGTCCCACGATGTGCTCCAGCGCCGCCGACGCCTCGGAGGACGCGGTGGCCGGCGTCGCGGCGCCCAGCTCGGCGCAGGCCGTCGCGCCGATGACGAGCACCGGCCACGCGTAGCGGGCATCGTCGGGCAGGCCCGACTTGTCGATCACCTCGCGCACCGCGTCGAGCGCGTCGGCGGGACGTCCCTCGGCGAGCGCGAACCGGGCCTCCAGCCGCAGCGTGGCGAAGTAGTCCTGGGTCTTGAGCCACTTCATCTTGAGGGTCATGACCTCGCGCGCCGCGGCGAGCCGCTCCCGGGCGGTGGGCAGGTCGCCGCGCGCCAGCGCCACCTCGCCGGACAGGACGAGCAGCGACGTGCGGATCGTGATGGCGGGGTCCTGGTCCATGGCCTGCTTCAGGACGGCGACGGCCTCGTCCCAGCGGCCGAGCGACACCAGCGGCTCGGCCTGGTTGATGCACAGGAAGCTGCCCTGGGTGCGGGTGACGCCGAGCTCGCGCGCCTTCTCGGTGCCGCGCCGCGCGACGGCGGCCGCCTCCTCGTGCCGCCCGGCGCCCTCCAGGTAGTGCGACTTGACCACCGCGTAGCGGAGCCTGACCCGCTGGTCGCCGCTGCGCAGGACGGCCGCCTCGACGTCGGCGAGCGGCGCGGCCGGGGAGGCGTAGGCGGCGGCGTGGGAGTCGTAGTCGATGTCGGCGCAGAACAGCGTCATGAGCGCGTCGGCCTCGGTGACCGGGTCGGCCAGCTCGCGGGCGATGGCCAGCGACTCGCTCGCCGCCGCGCGGGCCTCGTCGATGTCGGTGGTGAGGCGCACGTACGTGGCGAGCGTGGTCAGCACCCGGGCGCGCAACGCGGTGGGCGGATCGCCGCGCAGGGCCTTCTCCGCGGCGCGCAGATCCTCGACGAAACCGGGCCGCGCCACCTGGTAGTACATGCGGGCGCGCAGCTCCAGCAGTGCCGCCGAGCGGGCCCTGACCTCCGCCGGGCCCCGGACGCCGGACGCACCGGCCGCCTCGATGTCGCGCAGCGCGGCGGAGGCGAGCTTGATGCCGCGGTCGTACTCGCCGGCCTGGTCGGCGGCGAAGGCGGCGTCCTCCAGGACCTTGACGTGGTCGGCGCCGATGCGCTCCGCCGCGTCCGGGACCCGCTCCCACAGCTCCAGGACGCGCGACAGCATCGTCAGGCATTCGGCGTAGGCGAGGGCCTTGCGGGCGTCGGCGGCGGCGCGCCAGGACGCGACCAGCGCCCAGGTCGTGTCGTGGGCCGCGAGCCAGTGGTGGCTCAGCTCCACCCACAGCCGACCGGACGGGACGAGCCCGGGATCGTTCTCCAGTGCCTGCGCGTAGCGGGTGTGGAGGCGCGTGTACTCGCCGGGCAGGAGGTCGTCGTGGACGGCCTCGCGGATCAGGGCGTGCCGGAACGCATAGCCGTCGCCGTCCACGACCAGCACGTTGGCCGCGACGGCCGGGCGCAGCACGCGGGTCAGCGCCGCGTCGTCGAGCCCGGACACGGCGGCCAGCAGCGCGTGCTCGATGCGGGTGCCGCCGCCGCTGGCGTCGCGGAGCACGTCCTGGGTCTCCTCGGGGAGCCGCTGGACGCCGGCGAGCAGCAGGTCGCGCAGGGACTCGGGCAGCTCGCATGCGAGCGTGCCGTCGTCATCGAGGAGGGCCTCCACGAACAGCGGGTTGCCCTCGCTGCGGGCGGCGATCCGGTCGATCAGGCCGGGCGGCGGCGCCTGGCCGAGGATCTCGGTGACGAGCGCGTCGACGTCGGCGCGCTCCAGCCGGGCGAGCTCCAGCCGCCGGACGCGCTCGACGCGCTCCAGCCCGGCCAGCAGGGGCCGCAGCGGATGGGTGCGGTGCAGCTCGTCGACCCGGTAGGTCATGACGATCAGCAGCGGCACGGCGGTGACGTTGCGCATCAGGAAGGACAGCAGGTCGCGGGTGGAGCGGTCGGCCCAGTGCGCGTCCTCGATCACCAGCACGACCGGGCCGCGCTCGGCCAGCCGCTCCAGCAGGGTCAGCACCACCTCGAACAGGCGGGCGCGCTCCTCGCCGGACGCGGCGTCGGACTCCGGCTCCCCGAACTCCGGCAGCAGCCGGGCGAGGCAGCCGGTGTCGCCCCGGGGCACGAGTCCGGCGACGCCGTCGATGCCGATGTCGCGGACGAGCCCGCGCAGCACGGTGGTGAACGGGGCGAACGGCAGGCCGTCCGAGCCGAGCTCCAGGCAGCCGCCGAGGAGCAGCCGGGCGCGCGGGCCGTCGGGGCGGGTCAGGACGGCGGCGAACTCGCGGATCAGGCGCGTCTTGCCGAGGCCCGCCTCGCCCCCGACCAGCACGGCCCCGGGGGCGGCGGCGAGGGCCTGCCGTAGCTGCCCCAGCTCGGCGGATCTGCCGACCAGGGGAGGGGACATCCCGCGCGAGTTCACCCCATCAGCATGCCAAACGGATTCGAGTGTTCGGTACCAGTATCACTCTGTGAGACGCCGCCAGGTCTGGCCGCGGTGTTCGTCCAGCTCCGCGACCTCCCCCCGCGGCAGCGGCGGGTGCGCGACCGTGCGGACGGGACCGCCCTCCCAGACCCCGCGCGCCCGGAAATGATCGAGCTCCAGCATCTCCGCGCGGGTCAGGATCGGCGCGACCGGCGCCCCGGCCGCGCCCAGCCGCCCGACCGCCTCGTCCCGGGTGAGCCGCGCGACGGCCGCCGCGACCGCCGCGTCCAGCTCCGCGACCCGGCCGAGCCGCTCGGCGAACGGGACGCCCGCGAGCCCGTCGAGATCGAGGGCGCGGCAGGTGGCGGCCCAGAGCCGCTCCTCCGAGACGACCCCCAGCGTGATCTTCTGCCCGTCCTTCGTCCGGTACACGCCGTAGCCGGGCACCGGCCCCGACGCCGAGCGCGCGGCCGCCCGGGGGACGGTGCCGACCCAGTGCGCCAGGACGTCCGCCATCCCGAGGTCGATGCGGTCGCCGCCCCCGCCCGCGCGGGCCTTGAGGCACGCGGCGGTGATCGCGAAGGCGGCCATCGTGGCGGCCGCCATGTCGGCCAGGGGAAGCTCGTCGGCGGCGGGGGAGACGGCGTCGTCCGGCAGGGCGGCGGCGTAGGCGCGGTAGTTGACGTCGTGCCCGGGGACGTCCGACAGCGGCCCCTCGGCCCCGTACCCGGAGATCGAGCAGTACACGAGCCCCGGATTGGCCTCGCGCAGCGCCTCGTACCCGACCCCGAGCCGCTCGGCCACCCCGGGGCGGAACCCTTCGACGAACACCTCGGCCCCGGCCGCCAGCTCCCGGCACCGCGCCCGCCCGTCCGCCGACTTCAGATCGAGCGCCAGGCTCCGCTTGTGCCGGTTGAGCAGGTCGAAGTGGCCGCGGAACATCCGCATCGGCTCCCCGCCCGGCGGCTCCACCTTGATCACGTCGGCGCCGAGCTGGGCGAGCAGCTGCGTGGTGTACGGGCCGGGCCGCCACATCGTCAGGTCCAGCACCCGCAGTCCGTCCAGCGGCGCCATCGCTCACCTCCGTCTGGCAACGGTGCCGTGCCGGACCCCGGACGTCAAGCGAGCGCTTGGTTGTGCTGATCAGACCACCGACCCGGTCAGGGGATTGTGCTCCTTTCCGGTGTTCCCGCACATCCGGCACGGCTCCCTCACCCGCTCCCAGGTGATGACCCCGGACGCGTCGCGGTACGGCCGTTCCGGTTCCCACCAGGCCGAACCGAGGCAGATCCGGCACGTCCAATCGTCGCGATCACACCACTCGCACGGCACGTTCCCGCAGCGCTCGCGCTTGCCGTTCATCGGCACTTCCCTGTTCCGCCGCACACGTGGCAGCTCTCGGTGACCTTCCGCCAGGTGACCGAGCCGTCGTTCTCCATGTGCGGTCGTTCGTAGACAGCCTTGCCCGACCCCCCGCAGTGCCCGCAGTCCGGAGGCTGGTCTTGCTTGCCCACCGCTCAGCCTCCACGACACCGCCGGGGGTTCAGCATTGCCCACCGGCCTCACCGCCGTCCAACACCCCACGCCGAACCTGGAGGGGGCAGACGCTTGCGGGCTACACCACTCGCGGCTGCGCGCCTTCTTTGAGCAGTTCCAAAATCGCAGCCCTGGGATAGCGACGGTGACCTCCGAGTGTCCACGTATATGGAAGCCACCCCTCAAGCGCCCAACGCGAGACGGTCTTAGGATCCACGCGGAACATCATCGCCACTTCACCCGGGGTCAACAGGGGCTCGTAGTCCGGCATTTGCTGGGACATGTCGATAGTCACCCTCCTCCTGCGGCGGTCATCCGCAAGACCGCCCAGACAGTTTTGCCATCGTGTTCCGTCTTCACCCCGTGCCGCTTGGAGAGGTGCTCCACGATGCCCATGCCCCAGCCGTGAGGATCCGGCGCATCGTCGGAGACCGGTTGCGAGGGCATCGTCAGGTCCGGCTCGCTCCGCTTGGGCCTCTTCTTGGATCGGTCGTGGACTTCGATCCTGAGCCCGTCCCTGGCAATGAACATGCGCAAGGTGATGGGCTGGTCTCCATTGGTATGCCGGACGGCATTGGCGACCAGTTCATCAGCCACCAGCACCGCAGCCTCGACCGTCGTAGCCCCCACGCCCCACTTGATCGCAGTGGCCTTAACGATGCACCGGACGTCGGCCAGGACGCTCGGTGTGTTAGCCACACTGTGGCGCACCGCCATAGGGCCAGCGCCCTGCTGCGCGGCCTTCGCCCCGTCCAGGATCGCGGTCATAGTTCACTGCTCCCCGTCCGGACCTGGGCGGCCAGCTCGTCTTGTTTCGCCATGAGTTCGGTCAGTATGGCTTTAGTCCTGGCGGTAAGCGTGTCCACTAAACGATCGTCGAGACTGGCGCCCTCAGGGCGGCGGAGATGAACGATCCACAGCTCGGTAGTGGGGGATTGGTAGGGCTCCGCCCAACGGCTGGTCGGTATCTCGTAGCCCGGCAACGGGTCCGTGTGATCGATGCGGGGAACTCCTCCCCGACGTCCGTCGAAGCTCATAGCAAAGGACGTTAAGACGAGTCCGGAGACGTGTCATGTGTACTTTCGCCGTGACAGATGGCGAAGTACCCCGAGGTGTAACCGTACCTAGATCAAAACTCCAGGCGAAGGAAGTCGGCCATCTCTCGCATCTCAGGAGTAAGGGTGCGCCGCTTCGCAACGATATTACCCATGATGTCCCTAGCCATTCGCTGGTTCACGATCCACTGGGGACTAGCGTTCCGGATCTCTTGCAAGATCTCGAAAGCCTCGGAACGCCTCCTCAATTTGACGTTCGCCTTCGCTACGTCCAGGCGGTGGCGGTTCCTGTTGTTGGAGGTGGGCAGCAGCCCTTCGGAGGGGATCTGCTCGGAGAGGGAGAGGACCACGTCGGGGTGGTCCTCGATCATGGCGTTCTCAGCCCTCTTCATGGCCACGGTCACCGGACCGAAGGTCCGGAGGAAGTCTGCCGGCGGAGCGAACTCGCGGCCCATGCGGGTGGCAGCAGCTCCCGCGAGGCTCAAGGCGTCGTCAGCCTCTCCCGGCTCGGAGTTCCGTACAGAAGCGGTCGAGTGACGGAGCAGCAGCCATCCCCAGGCCGACAGCTCCGCAAGCGTTGCCCTCGACATGCGCGGCTCGGTCTCGTCAGCCCACTGGGCAGAGAGATTTAGAGTCTTCTCCAGCTTCCCCTGTCGGATCAGCAGCCAGCACCAGGTGTTCACGGTGGCAGCAGTGTCCAGACGGTCTGCGGAATCATCCAGAGCCCTCTGGAGGGCCATCTCAGCCGCGTCGAACTGCCGGGTCTGTGTCAGTAGCCAACCCGTCAGATGGAGTACCCGAGACCTGATCTGACGTCCCTGCTTGCCGAGGGCGTCCGCGTCTCGGATCAGTGCAGGGAGTAGCAGTCCAAGCTCGGTGAAGGCGTCCTGAGCGAACAGCGGCATAGCGTTCTGCGCAGCGAGGGCAACCCCGGACGCGGTTGGGGCCTCCTCCGGTTCGGGGCCAGCCTTCCCTACAAGGGCGGCCCGGACCGGTGCCCACTGATCGAGCGTCTCTTGAGGAGCATCGTCCGCATCAGGGCGGACGACCAGCTCTGTTGTGGGGACTCTCAGGGCGGTGGCCAGCTTTCGGAGCGTCTCCAGGCGAGTGTCTTCACGCTCACCCTGCTCAAGCTTCCTCACCAGGCCCAAGGACACCCCGGACAGGGTGGCAAGGTCCCGCTGGGTGAGTCCGCGGCGCTTCCTGACGGCTTGAATGCGCTCTCCGAGGCTCGCAACGCTCATACGGCCATGCTAGGTAGACGAAACCTGTTTGGTAAGGCATCAGGGCGCGCTACAGCTTCAGGTAGTCAGCCGGTCTACTCGCGTATCAGCTAGTGCGGTGGCCACCAACGTTCACCGGGTTGGAACATGCCGGGCCGGGTCCGGGATGGGCGGGTTGATCGGCCTCACCCCCGATAGCGGCAGGTTGTCGTCGAGGGGTGAGGAGCGCTGGTGCCTGAGCCCGTCAGGGCACGGCGGTTGACCGAGGACGAAGGGCGCAGGCTGCAGCAGATCGTGCGGCGGGGTAAGCACGACTCGCTCCGGGTCCGCCGGGCGATGATCATCATGGTGTCCGCGTCCGGGACGTCGACCCTGGCGAGCGCGCGCCTGGTCCAGCCAAGCTCGGGTGCCCGTTCACCCGCTGGAGCCTGCGCAAACCCGCCGACCACCTCGCCACCCACAGCCACCGGAGGGTGCAGATCGGGCGAGAGCGGCTGCGGGGGTTCCTGCACAAACACGGGATCACTTTCAGCGCACCCACACCCGGAAGTCGTCAAACGACCCCGACTGGTCACAGATGGCGTTGCCGCAATCGGTGTTATCTACTTTTCGTCACAGGTAGCTCTCCAACATCCAGATCTTCTTGGGTGAACCCGTATACTGGGCCGCCCTCGTCGCCGTAGTACTCAATGGAGTCGCACGCCATCAACAGATCACGGCCGAACTCTGCGTATGTATCGGGTGTCAGCCGATCTTGATAGGCGGTGAGCACCGAAAGAACGTTCACAAGCTTCTGATCATCGTCATTCGGCTGTGACGGGTTGTGGTGACTGGCATGTCGGCCGCAGGCGTGAATCAGCAGCTCGTGGTTCTCCCACTCGCCAAGCCCTTCGATGCCGACCGATACGCCCATGGCTACATACTCCACATCGAGCTCGCAGGCCGGCGTCTTGTACCGAGCACCCGCTCCGGGCTCCATGACCATTGGCTCATCGGTGCGGGTAGTCACGTGGTAAACCTGCCAACCCGCAGTGCTCAACCTATCGAGAATCAAGACGATGTCGGCACGCTCATCGTCATTGAGTTGGATGCGTGCAAGCTCACCGGTTGGCATGCACACTCCCTTCCATGCGTTGCTGTGGCTCGCCCGCAGTGAGTCGATACTGGCAGATGCACGACAGTCACGGGGCCCTGGCCTACACGCGATGGCGCAACGCCAACGCCCACCACTCCGACGTGCTGGCCGCCCAACGCCGCGAACGCGTCCGCAGCCGCAGCGAACGCCAGGAACACCGGGGTCGCCGGCACCCCCCATTACCGCTGGATCAGACCCGGTGAACGTTCGTGGCCACCGCACTAGCCGTCCGAAGGGGCTGCCACCCCCGAGAGCCTCCACAGGCTTCTGGGCTATACCACTTGGCTGCGTGTGAGCTAGGGCGCTTCTTATGGATCTGCGTTCCGTTGCGTCGCTGCGTCAGGCAATCGGCTCCGAACCGTGGAACCGATCGGGGGCTGGTGACGGACGGTGGTGGTTCGGTTCAGCTCCGCGCTGGCCCTGGAGCGCGGTCGGCTTGGGGTCATTCTGGGGGGTGGCGGGGTTGGGTTGCCTTGTGGAGGGTGGCCCAGGCGTTCGCTACGGGGCCGAGGTGTTCGAGTTTGTCGGGGTTGTTCACCGTGTGAATCGCCTGGATGTGGCCGTCGAGTACGTCGAGCGCCCAGATGCTGAGGACGTGGCCGTCCCGGTCGCGGAAGATGGCCCCCGGCTGGCCGTTCACCTGCTGCGACTCCACGGTGCCGCCGCCTCTGGCGACCAGCGGGACGAACGTTGCGAGCACCTCGGCCACGTTCTCGGCACCATGGACGAGCGGCTGCCATCGCGGAGCCTTGCCGCCGCTGTCGCCGATCATGTGAACGTCGGCGGCCAGCAGGTCGGCGAGCCCGTCGACGTCACCTTCCCGGAAGGCTCCGAAGAATCGTTCGGCGAGTTCCTCACGGTCCTTGCGGTCGGCCTCGAACCGGGCCCGGCCCGCGCCCATGTGACGTCGCGCCCGCACCGCGAGCTGGTGGCATGCCGCCTCCGAGCGCCCCACGGCCGAGGCGATCTCCGGGAAGCCGAAGGCGAACACCTCCCGCAGCACGAAGACCGCGCGTTCGAGCGGGGTGAGCCGTTCCAGCAGGAGCAGGGCCGCCATCGACAACGAGTCGGCCAGTTCCGCGGACCGAGCCGGGTCCTGGTAGGGGTCGGTCAGCAGCGGTTCGGGGAGCCACGGCCCGGCGTACTCCTCCCGTTGGACGCGGGCCGAACGCAGCACGTCGATCGAGATCCGGGTGACCACCGTGGACAGGAACGCCTTGGCTGACGCGGGCTGGCCTGGGGACGCCTGGTAGCGCAACCATGTCTCCTGGACCGCGTCCTCGGCCTCGGTGACACTGCCCAGGATTCGATAGGCGATCGAGAACAGCAGAGGCCGCAGCTCCTGGAACTCCTCGGTTTTGGTCAAGCCGGCTCCTCGTTGATTCGCCGTCACCAGGGCAGCGGACCGTCCTCGCTGAAGAATCCACCGGTCGGCCCGTCCGCGCCGAGTGTCGCCAGGCGCACCACGACGGCGGCGGCCTGCGCTGGGGTCAGGTGCCCGGTGTGGTTGTTGCTGTCGGTGTCGACATAGCCGGGGGCGACGGCGTTGACGAGGATGCCGTCCTTGCGCAGCTCATTGGCGTACTGCACGGTCAGCGCACTCAGCGCGGACTTGGAGGGGGTGTAGGCGGCCGACGGCAGCAGACTCGCGAAGGGCCCGTCCGGGTCGCTGGTGAGGGTCAGCGACGCGGCGTGGCTGCTGACGTTGACGATGCGCGGTGCCGGTGACCGCCGAAGCAGCGGCAGCATGGCGTTGGTCACCGCGATCACACCGAAGACGTTGGTCTCGAAAACCCTCCGGACCATGTCCAGGTCGACGGAGCTGGGGATCTGATCGTAGGCGTCCTGGGGCGAGACCTGACCGGAGCCGGTGATGCCGGCGTTGTTGATCAAAACGTCGAGGTGGCCGAAGCGCTCCTCGACCTGCCTCGCGGCCGCCCGGGCGGTGGACCGGTCGGTGACGTCCAGGGTGACCGCGTGCACGTCCCCACCTGCCGCGCGCAGCGCCGCAGCGGCCTCCTCGCCGCGCCGCGGGTCCCTGGCTCCGATCAGGACCGTCGTGCCCGGCTCGGCGAGTTGCCCGGCGACCGCACGGCCGATCCCCTTGTTCGCCCCGGTGACCAGCGCGACCTTCTGCTCGCTCATGTCCGACTCCTCCAGGTGGTGTGTTCTTCTCAGAACCTGCCTTCAAACCCTGAGACGAGACAGCGCGGCCGTTCCTGACATGCGGATAGGAAATCGAGGGGGAACGTTGGCGGCGGCTGGGCGGGGTCGGGCTTTTCCGTGCCGTGTCCTCGGTCTGTGACGGTGGCTGAGATCCGTCGGATGGGGCGGGCAACCCTTTGGGGGCCCGGGCGCATCAACGGGGTGTGGAACAGCCGAAGAGGGGGCGCCGCCCATGGTGAGGACGGGCCGTGACGAGGAGTTCACCGCGTACGTGACGGCGCGCACACCCTGGTTGCGGCGCGTCGCGTACCTGCTGTGCCAGGACTGGCATCGGGCGGACGACCTCGTCCAGACCGCCATCACGCGCCTGTACGTGAACTGGCGGCGCGCGTCGGCGGCGGACAACCTCGACGGGTATGCCCGGACGGTCTTGGTCAGGGTGTTCTTAGCCGAGCAGCGCGGCGGCTGGTGGCTGCGCGTCCGCGTCGGCCGGCGCATGCCGGACCAGGCCGTGGAGGCCGCCGACCACGCGGACGTTCTGGATCTGCGCGCGGCATTAGCCGGCCTGGCGCCCCGGCAGCGCGCCGCCGTGGTGCTGCGCTTCTACTGCGACCTGTCGGTGGAGCAGACGTCCGAGGTCCTCAACTGCTCCACGGGGACCGTCAAGAGCCAGACCGCACGCGGTCTGGAGGCGCTGCGGCGGACGCTGCGGCCGGTGGCGAACGAGGAGACGCGGGCATGAACGACCTCAAGGACGGGCTGGAGCGGATCGCCGCCACGACCGGCCCGGATCCCGTGGTGGACGTCGTGGCGGCGGTCGTCCGGGGGCGGCGGATCCGGCGGGCGCGGAGGGCCGCGGCCACCGCGGTCGTCGCCGCCGGGA
This sequence comes from Actinomadura rubrisoli, assembly GCF_004349215.1. Lineage (GTDB taxonomy): Bacteria > Actinomycetota > Actinomycetes > Streptosporangiales > Streptosporangiaceae > Spirillospora > Spirillospora rubrisoli. Next base: position 11,006 of record NZ_SMKU01000011.1, read on the forward strand.
TCGCCGTAGTGGTGAGCGTGGCGGCACTTCACGGCGGGGAACGCGAGACGAACGTCGCGGGCGCCGCCGCCTACCCCAACCCGCTGTACGAGCTGGCCGCCTTCGGCTGGCTGCCGGAGGGCTACAAGCAGGCACGTGCGGGCCGGGACAACCAGGGACGGGCCGCGTACTCGCTGGCCGCGGGCCGTGCCGGTGAGGACGGGAACGAGGGCCTCGTCCTCACCGTGTACGGGCCCGGTCCGGAGCCGGGCGTCGCGCGCCTGCCGGGCGGCGGGGAGGGGCGGCGGACGCCGGCCCCTCCGGTCAACGGCCGTCCCGCGTACTGGACGATCAAGCCGAGTGGCGCGGGGTCCGGCCAAGTGGCGGCGGAGTTCCGGTGGGAGTACCGGCCGCGGAGCTGGGCGCTGCTGTCGATCACCGACCCCGCCGTCGCGGACGTCGCCACGGTCCAGCGCATCGCCACCGCGACGCGGTTCGGCGGCGGACGGCCCACGGCCTTCCCGATGCGCGTCACCGGCGTTCCCGGCGGATTCAAGATCATGAAGTCCGCGCTGGGACGGGGTCCGGAGGCGCGCTTCGTCCTCAGCGCGACCGGCTCCACGGACGGCTCGGACGACCTGAGCATCGAGCTCACACCCTCCGGGGGACCCGGCGGGGCCGCCTCCAACACGACCATTGACGGCCACCGCGCCTACAGCGACCTCTCCGTCACCATCACCGACAAAGGCGAAGGCCCGGCCACGGAAACACTCCGGATCTTCGATCTGGGGGGCTTCGACCTCACCCTCAGCGCATCGGGGGAGCCGCTGCGGCGCCTCCGGCCCAGCGGCGGGCTGGTCGGCCTCTACCGCCGGACGGCCGTTCTCGGGTCCGACCCGTCGCGCTGGACGGTCACCCCGCTCTCCTGACCCGTTTTGTGCCGGTGACGGACTTCGGCGATGCTGGGGGGCGTGTCAACGGAGACTCTCATCAGCGCCGCCGAGCTGCGCGCGTTCCTGCACGGACTCCCGGGCGTCGACCAGGTGGGCGCCGAGGAGCGCGCCGCCCGGCTGGCGACCCGTTCGATCAAGACGTCGGCGAAGGCCGAGGCGATCGACCTGGCGATCTCCATGGTGGACCTCACCACGCTGGAGGGGGCGGACACGCCCGGGAAGGTGCGGGCGCTGTGCGCCAAGGCCGCCCACCCCGACCCCTCGGATCCGTCGGTCCCGCGGGTCGCCGCCGTCTGCGTCTATCCCGACCGGGTGGACGTCGCCGTCCGGGCGCTGGAGGGCACGGGCATCGGGGTCGCGAGCGTGGCGACGGCGTTCCCGTCCGGCCGGGCGCCGCTGGAGGCCAAGCTGGCCGACACGCGCGCGGCGGTGGAGGCCGGGGCGAGCGAGATCGACATGGTGATCGACCGGGGGGCGTTCCTGTCCGGCGACTACCTGAAGGTGTTCCAGGAGATCGTGGCGGTCAAGGACGCCTGCGGCGAGGCCCATCTGAAGGTCATCCTGGAGACCGGCGAGCTGGACACCTATGACAACGTGCGGCGGGCGTCGTGGCTGGCGATGCGGGCGGGCGCCGACTTCATCAAGACCTCGACCGGCAAGATCTCTCCGGCCGCGACGCCGCCGGTCACGCTGGTCATGCTGGAGGCCGTCCGCGACTACCGCGCCGCGACCGGACGCCAGGTGGGGGTCAAGCCGGCGGGCGGGATCCGCACCACCAAGGACGCGATCCGGAACCTGGTGCTGGTGAACGAGACCGCCGGCCCCGACTGGCTGACCCCGCGGTGGTTCCGCCTCGGCGCGTCCAGCGTGCTGAACGACCTGCTGATGCAGCGCCGCAAGCTCACCACCGGGGTGTATTCCGGTCCCGACTACTTCAGCATGGACTGATCATGGTTTTCGAGTACGCGCCCGCGCCCGAGTCGGCGGCGATCGCCGACATCCGCGCCTCGTACGGGCTGTTCGTCGACGGCCGGTTCGTCGACGGTCACGGCGAGCCGTTCAAGTCCATCAACCCGGCCGACGAGAGCATCCTCGCCGAGATCGCGTCCGCGGACGCCGCCGACGTGGACCGCGCCGTCGCCGCCGCCCGCGCCGCCTACGACACGGTGTGGGGGCCGATGCCCGGCCGCGAGCGGGCCAAGTACCTGTACCGGATCGCCAGGATCGTCCAGGAGCGGTCGCGGGAGCTGGCGGTGCTGGAGTCGATCGACAACGGCAAGCCGATCCGCGAGTCCCGGGACGTGGACGTGCCGCTCGTCGCGGCTCACTTCTTCTACTACGCCGGGTGGGCCGACAAGCTCGCCCACGCCGGGTTCGGGCCCGATCCGCGGCCCGTGGGCGTCGCGGGGCAGGTGATCCCGTGGAACTTCCCGCTGCTGATGCTGGCCTGGAAGATCGCCCCCGCGCTCGCGTGCGGGAACACCGTGGTCCTGAAGCCCGCCGAGACGACGCCGCTGACCGCGCTCGCGTTCGCCGACATCTGCCGCCAGGCCGACCTGCCCGCCGGGGTCGTCAACATCATCACCGGCGCGGGCGACACCGGGCGCGCCCTGGTCGAGCACGGCGGGATCGACAAGGTGGCCTTCACCGGCTCCACCGATGTCGGACGCCAGATCGCCCGCTCCGCCGCCGGGACGGGCAAGAAGCTCACCCTGGAGCTGGGCGGCAAGGCCGCGAACATCGTGTTCGAGGACGCGCCGCTGGACCAGGCGGTCGAGGGCATCGTCAACGGGATCTTCTTCAACCAGGGCCACGTGTGCTGCGCCGGCTCGCGCCTGCTCGTCCAGGAGTCGGTCGCGGACGAGCTGCTCGACCGGCTCAAGGCCCGCATGGCGACGCTGCGGGTCGGCGACCCGCTGGACAAGAACACCGACGTCGGCGCCATCAACTCGGCGGCCCAGCTGGAGAAGATCCGCGAGCTGGCCTCCGCCGGTGAGCGGGAGGGCGCCGAGCGCTGGTCGGCGCCGTGCGAGCTGCCGGGCCAGGGGTTCTGGTTCGCCCCCACCCTCTTCACGGGCGTGGCGCAGTCGCACCGGATCGCACAGGAAGAGATCTTCGGGCCGGTGCTGTCGGTCCTGACGTTCCGCACCCCGGACGAGGCCGTCACCAAGGCCAACAACACCCCGTACGGGCTGTCGGCCGGGATCTGGACCGACAAGGGCTCCCGCATCCTGTGGATGGCGCAGCGGCTGCGCGCCGGGGTCGTGTGGGCCAACACCTTCAACAAGTTCGACCCGGCCTCCCCGTTCGGCGGCTACAAGGAATCGGGGTTCGGCCGCGAGGGCGGACGCCACGGACTGGAGGGCTACCTCGATGCCTGAGCAGCGGCGCTTGGAGGTCCGCAAGACCTACAAGCTGTTCATCAACGGCGCCTTCCCCCGCTCGGAGTCTGGCAGGACGTACGTGGTCACCGACGCCAAGGGCCAGTTCACGGCCAACGCCGCCAAGGCGTCCCGCAAGGACGCCCGCGACGCGGTGGCCGCCGCGCGCAAGGCGTTCGGCGGCTGGTCGGGCCGCACCGCCTACAACCGCGGGCAGATCCTCTACCGCGTCGCCGAGATGCTGGAGGGGCGCCGCGCCCAGTTCGTCGACGAGCTCCGCGCCGTCGGAGGCAGCAAGGTTCAGGCCGCCGCCGAGGTGGACGCGGCGATCGACCGGTGGGTCTGGTACGCCGGATGGGCCGACAAGCTCGCCTCGGTCCTCGGCTCCGCCAACGCCGTCGCCGGGCCGTTCTTCAACTTCTCCACGCCCGAGCCCACCGGTGTCGTGGCCGCCGTCGCGCCCGACTCGCCGCTGCTCGGCCTGGTGTCGGTCGTCGCCCCCGCGATCGTGTCCGGCAACACCTGCGTCGTGGTCGCCTCCGAGCCCGCGCCGCTGCCCGCCATCACCCTCGCCGAGGTGCTCGCCACCAGCGACCTGCCCGCGGGCGTCATCAACATCCTCACGGGCGCGCGCGCAGAGCTGGCCCCCTGGCTCGCGTCCCACATGGACGTCAACGCCATCGATCTCACCGGGGCGGGAGGCGACGCGAGCCTGGTCCAGAGCCTCGAAGAGGCGGCGGCCGAGAACCTCAAGCGCGTCCTGCGCCCCGGGAACGACGACTGGACGGCCGAACCCGGAACCGCCCGGATGACGGCGTTCCTGGAGACCAAGACGGTGTGGCATCCGGTGGGCGTCTGAACGATGAAATGACAGAATGTGTGTAGAGCATCACCAGGCGTGGAATAGATCTCCCCGTAACTGATCGTCACTGGGGGGAGATCAGTGCCTACCAAGACCGCATCGCGTACGGCGTCGAGCCGAGGTACGGCTAGTCGTACGAAGAGCGCATCAGCGAACAAGTCCACGGCCGCCAAGAAGCCGGCCACCAAGCGCACGTCGGCCGCGCGATCCTCGACGTCGAGGACGACCACCGCGCGGACCTCGACGTCCAGAGCGACGGGAAGCCGGGCTGCGGGAAGCCGGGCGACGGGCCGGTCGACGGGCAGCCGCTCGTCAACGGGCCGGTCGACCACGGGCCGGTCGACCACGGGCAGGAGCACCGCGGCGAAGAAGCCCGCGAGCGGCTCCACGTCCCGGTCGAGCGCCTCGTCCGCCCGGTCCACGACGGCGGCGACGCGGGTCACCAAGGCCGCGAGCCAGGCCAAGGCCGCCGCGACGCAGATGAAGTCGGTGGCGACCAAGGCGTCCTCGTCGGCCAAGGCCATGACGGCCATGACCAAGGCGATGACGACCGCGACGAAGGCGATGACGGACGCCGCCAAGGCGATGGACGCGGCGGCGAAGGTCATCACCACCACCGCCAAGTCGACGACGCGGGCGAAGTCCACGAGCGCCAGGAGCACGGGCACCCGTTCCGGGGGCACCGCCAAGAGCTCGACGGCGAAGAAGAGCACGGGGAGCAGGTCCGGGACGACCCGCAAGGCGTCCACCTCGTCCGCGAGCCGTTCGAGGTCCACGACCTCGGCGCGGGTGGGCTCGCCCAGGTCGTCCACGGCGCGCAGGTCCACGTCCAGCACGTCCAGGACGAGGCCGTCAACGACGGCGCGGAAGACGGGCACGGCCGCCAAGCCGCGCACGTCCGCCGCCCGCAAGCCGGCGGCGTCCCGGACGAGCGCGAGCACCAGGGCGGGGGCGTCGCGGTCCTCGTCCGCCGGTTCGGGGGCGTCCCGCACGTCCACCGCGTCCGCGCGGGCGGGCGGGGCCAAGACGAAGGCCGCCTCGGCCCGTCCGCGGAGCACCAAGTCCACGACGTCGGCCCGCAAGGCGCCGGCCCGCCGGACCGCGGCGGCCGCCGCGAGCACGCCGCCTCCGGGGCCCATCGTGGAACCGAAGACCAACGGGGGCTCGCTCCAGCACTCGACGAGCTCGGACGGCGGGTTCCTGACCGGCCTGACGAGCGCCGCCGAGCGGGGCCGCTGACCCGCCGGTGCCCGGCGCCGAGCCCCCACCCGTCCGCGGGCGGGGCTCTGCCGGAGTCCCGGCACGGACCAAAGGGAGCCGATGGACGAGAAGGAGATCCTGCGACGCATCGACGAGTACGTCAGCGAGGAGCAGCGGCTGCGCGAGCGCTACCAGCGCGACGAGCTCGGCCGTGAGGAGGAGCACCGGCGGCTGGAGCGGCTGGAGGTGGCGCTGGACCAGTGCTGGGACCTGCTGCGCCGCCGCCGGGCCCGGCTGGAGGCCGGCGAGGACCCCGGCGGCACCGAGGTCCGCCCGCCGGACGAGGTCGAAGGCTACCTGCAGTGACGGCGGCCGCGCACCGACGGCCGCTGCGCTTCGGCCTGTCCCTCGCGCCGGACACCGCCGCCCCGCTGCTCCGGATCGCCCAGGACGCGGACCGGTTCGGGCTCGACTACCTGGGCGTCCGCGACCAGCCGTACCGGCGGGGCACCGCGGACGCGCCGACGCTGATGGCGACCGTCCTGGCCGCCACCTCGCGGATCCGGGTGCTGCCCGCAGTAGCGTGCCTGCCGCTCCGGCCGCCCGCCGTGCTGGCCAAGGCCATCGCCACGATGGATCGTTCCAGCGGCGGCCGCGTCGTGCTCGGCCTCGGCGCGGGCACATGCTGGGACGGCGTGGAGGACTACGGCGGGTCGCGGCTCGGCGCGGCCGCCGCCCGGCGGGCCCTGGAGGAGGCGGTCCAGGTCATCCGGCTGCACTGGAGCGACCAGCACGGGCTGCGCTTCCAGGGCGAGCACTACCGGCTCGCCGCGTCGCAGGCCGGCCCGGCGCCCGAGGCCCAGATCGCCCTCTGGCTCGGCGTCACCGGCCCGCGGAGCCTCGGCCTCGCCGGCCGCGTCGCCGACGGGTGGATCGCCCCGTCGTCCCTCGTCCCGCCGAAACGGCTCGCGGACGGGCAGCGGCTCCTCGACGACGCCGCGCTCCGGGCCGGGCGCTCTCCGGGCGACATCCGGCGCGTCTACGTCCTGGAGGGCTCCCTGGACGGGCGCGGCTCCCGGGGCTTCCTGCACGGCCCGCCGCGCCAGTGGGTCTACGAGCTGACCGAGCTGGCCGTCGGCCACGGGGTCGACTCGTTCCTGTTCGGGGGAGACCCCGAGCAGCTGCCCGCCTTCGCGCTGGAGGTCGTCCCGGCGGTCCGCGAGCAGGTCGCCCGCGAACGCGCCGCGACGACCCGCGCGAACCGCGCCCTGAACGGCACCCGCGACACCCCGCACAACGGCCCGGCGAACGGTTTCCAGAACCGCTCCCCGCACCACACACTCAACACCCGCACCACTCAGGGCTAGAGCGTCCTGATAGATCTACGTCCTGTTGCGGAACGCCCAGGCACGCGGCTTGCGATGCACGCACCTGGGCGCCGCTTACGACGAACACGACCCATAAGGAGCGTCCTAGACGGCCTGGGTGGCGAGCAGGCGGCGGTAGCCGGTGTTCCGTGACAGCAGCTCGTCGTGGGTGCCCGAGTCGGCGACCATGCCCTCGTCCAGGAAGACGACCCGGTCGGCGGCGCGGATCGTGGAGAGCCGGTGCGCGATGGTGATCATGGTGTGCCGGGCGCGGACCGCGGCCACGGCGCGCTGGACGGCGCGCTCGTTCTCGGCGTCGAGGCTGGAGACGGCCTCGTCCATCACGATGATCGGGGCGTCGTTGATCAGCGCGCAGGCGATGGCGACGCGCTGGCGCTGGCCTCCGGAGAGCTGCGCCCCGCGTTCGCCGCACACCGTGTCGTAGCCCTGGGGGAGCGCGGTGATGAAGTCGTGCGCGACGGCCTGGCGGGCCGCCGCCTCCACCTCCTCGTCGGTCGCCTCCGGGCGGACGAGCCGGATGTTGTCCCGGATCGTGGTGTTGAAGAGGTAGACGTCCTGCGGCACCAGGGTCACGGTGCTGCGCGGCGTGGCCAGGGGGAGGTCGCGCAGGTCGTGGCCGCCGACGCGCACCCGGCCCGAGGCGGGGTCCCAGAACCGCAGCAGCAGGTTGGCGCAGGTCGTCTTGCCCGCGCCCGAGCTGTTGATGATCGTCAGGACGCGGGTGGCGGCGGCCCGGACGTCGCCGAGCGCGCGGGCGGTGGCCGACACGGTGGCGATGGGCCCGAGGGAGGCCACGCCGAGCACGATCAGCGCGGGCAGCCACACGGGGTCCAGCGCGCCCGAGGCCACCTGCCGGGAGGCCACCAGCGGCACGAGCACGACCCCGAGCGAGAGCAGCAGGTCGGTCGCGGTCTGCTCCAGCCCGGAGCGGCGCGCGTACGCGGCGCCGTGGCGGTGCACCGCGCGGGTGCGCCGCGTCAGCCGGGACGGGTACTACATGCGCTCCGGCGTGGGGACGCCGAGCAGGTCGAGGCCCGTGACCAGCGTGCGCAGCGTCGCCGCGCACAGCGCCAGCCGGGACGCCCTCGTCTCCGCGTCCGGTGCGTTCAGCACATGGCAGTTCTCGTAGAAGGTCGTGAAGGCGTCCGCCACCCCGTACACGTAGGTGGCGAGCTTGTGCGGCTCGGCGGTCTCCCCGGCCTGCTCCAGGACGCCTCCGAAGCCGAGCAACTGGAGGGCCAGGGCACGCTCGGCGGGATGGGTGAGGACGATCGGGCCCGTCGCGTCCTCCGGCGCCAGCCCGCCCTTGCGGAAGACCGACCGGATCCGCGCCGCCGCGTACTGCAGGTACGGGCCGGTCTTGCCCTGGAACTTGATCATCCGGTCGAAGTCGAAGATGTACTCGCTGTCGAGCGCCACCGACAGGTCGGCGTACTTCACCGCGCCGACGCCGACGGCCTCGACGATCGCGGCGCGCGTCGCGTCGTCGAACGGCTCGACGTGGTCGATCTTGTCGAACTCGGCGCCGGCCCGCTCGACGGCCTCGTCGACCAGCTCAACGAGCTTGACGGTGCCGCCGGCCCGGGTGCGCAGGATCTTGCCGTCGGTGCCGAGCACGTTGCCGATCTGGGCGTGCTCGGCCCTGACCTCGTCGCCGAGCCAGCCCGCCATCCGGGCGACGGCGAACACCATCTGGAAGTGCAGGGCCTGCGGCGCGCCGACCACGTAGACCATGCGGTCGACGTGCTCGGTGTCCACCCGGTAGCGGATGGTCGCGAGGTCGGTGGTGGAGTAGTTGTAGCCGCCGTCCCGCTTGCGGATGATCACGGGCAGCGGCTCGCCCTCGCGGCCGGTGAACCCGGGCGGGAACGCGCACAGCGCCCCGTCGCTGATCACCGCGATCCCCTTGTCCTCCAGCTCCTGGACGGTCGGGGCGAGCAGGTCGTCGTAGAAGCTCTCGCCCTTGATGTCGTCGTCGGTGAGGCTGACGCGGAGCCGCCGGTACACGGTGTTGAAGTACCGCTTGGAGATCTCCACGAGGATCCGCCACAGCCGCAGCGTCTCGGGGTCGCCCGCCTGGAGCGCGACGACTCGGGCCCGCGACCGGTCGGCGAACCCGGGGTCGCCGTCGAACTTCTGCCGCGCGGCCTGGTAGAACGCCGTCAGGTCGTGGACGGAGGAGTCGTCGCGGGCGGCGGCGTCCTCGCCGAGGTCGAGCAGGTGCTCGATCAGCATGCCGAACGGGGTGCCCCAGTCGCCGACGTGGTTGTCGCGGATCACGTCGTGGCCGAGGAACGCCAGGATCCGGGCGATCGCGTCGCCCACGATCGTGGAGCGCAGGTGCCCGACGTGCATCTCCTTCGCCACGTTGACCGAGGAGTACTCCACGACGACCCGCTGCGGCCTGCCGGTGACGGGCACGCCGAGCCGCTCGTCCGCCAGTGCCCGCTCCACCTCGGCGGTGATCCAAGCGTCGCTCAGCGTGAGGTTGACGAACCCGGGCCCGCTGACCTGGACGTCCGACACCACGCCCGCGACGTCGAGGTGCGCCACGATCTCGTCGGCGACGTCTCGCGGCTTTCGGCCCAGCTTCTTGGCCAGCGGCAGCGCCACGTTGGCCTGAAGGTCGGCGAACTGCGACGGCCGGATGACCGGGTCGGCGTCCGCGTACGACGGTCCGAAGGCGGCGCTGAGGGCGGCCTGGACCCGGGTGGCGAGTACGAGTTGCGGATCGGGCATGACCCAAGGTTATCGGCGCGCGGATGCGGGCCGATAACGCATTTGCCGTCTGGAGAACCGTCCCGTGAGCGGAGCGTTTCGCACAGTTCACTAAGAGTCGGTTGAGAGGTCCGATCCGTTCCGGAACGCTTGTGGGGTCTGCCGCGCCCCCCGTCAACAGCACCCTGTGCTCTCGACACGCCGTAACGGCGGGAGGAGGGACGGTCGTGTCATGACCGTGCTCGATGCTTCACCCAAGACCCATGCCCTCGAAGTGGTGCCCATGGGCGATCGCGGCCATCCGGTGGGCGGAATGTGCTGGCGGCGCGCCTTTCCCGGACGTCCGGCGGAGGCGGGGCGGGCCAGGGAGTTCGTCCAGTTCCTGATCTCCGGCTTCTCCAGGGCGGACGACGTCGTCCTCGCGGCCGGGGAGATGACCGCGAACGCCCTGCAGCACACGCGCTCGGGCCTGCCGGGCGGACTGTTCGTCGTCGAGGTGCGGGCGTGGCGCGGCGGCGTGGCCCTCAGCGTGACCGACCAGGGCGGGACGCGCGAGCCGTGCCCGCGCCCGCTTGCGCCGCCCGCGGACTGGGACGATCCGCTCGCGCTCGCCGAGTCGGGCCGCGGGCTGCTCACGATCGCGGCCCTCGCGTCCGTCTGGGACTGGTGCGGCGGCCCGTCCGGCCGCACCGTGCGTGCGCAGTTCACCCGCTGGGGAAGCCGATGAAGACCGCCTGCGCGGCGCCCTAGGCGGTGGTGGCCGGGGGCTCGGTCCGGTCGGGCCGGGTCTCACCGGTCGTAGAGGAGGGGGCTGGGAGCTGGGGTGGTGCCCCGCGTTGCGGCTCGTCCTCCGGGGGGCTCTCTTCGGGTCCCTCGGAGGGCCGCTCCTGCGTCTTTTCCTGCGTTTTCTCTGAGCCGTCTCGCTCGCCGTGCGTCCAGCGCCCGAAGCGGGACGTGCGGGTGGCGGCGACCTGCTCCCGGATCCGCTCGACGATCCGCCCGGCGGCGAGCTGGTGGGCCAGCTCGCAGGCCGAGGTGATCGCGCGGGCGTGCGAGGCGCCGTGCGCGATGACGACCGTCCCGTTCAGGCCGAGCAGGACGCCGCCGCCGTAGGTGTCGGGGTCCAGCCGGTCGCGGAGATCCTGGAGGCGGCGGCGCTGGAGGAACGCGCCCATCCGGGCGGACGGGCTGGACGTCATCGCGGAGCGGATCTCCGAGAACGCCGTCCGGATCGTCCCCTCCATGGTCTTGAGCGCGATGTTGCCGGTGAACCCGTCGGTCACGATGACCTCGACCTCGCCCCGCAGCAGGTCGTGGCCCTCCACGTTCCCGGCGAACTCGATGCCGTGGTTGCCGCCGGCGAGCAGCTCGTGGGCGCGCTTGGTGAGCTTGTTGCCCTTGCCGGGCTCGGCGCCGATGGTGAGGAGGCCGACCCGGGGCCGGTCGGTGCCCAGCAGGATCTGGGCGTAGGCCGTCCCGAGCGCGGCGAACTGCACCAGTCCCTCGGGCTTGATGTCGGCGGTGGCCCCCGCGTCCAGCAGGATCGTCGGGTTCGGACGGGTCGGCAGCGCCACCGCGATAGCGGGCCGCATCACGCCCTGCTGGCCCTTCAGCCGCAGCCGGGACGTCGCCACCACCCCCGCTGTGCTGCCCGCCGACACCAGTGCCGACGCCCGCCCCTGCTTGATCAGGTGGCAGGCGATCGCGATGGACGAGCGCGGCTTGCGCCAGCCGGCGAGCGCCCCCTCGCCCATGTCGATCGCCTCGTCGGCGTGGACGATCGGGATCTCCCCGACGATGCCGTGCCGGTCCAGCTCGCGGCGGATCCGCGGCGCCTGGCCCACCAGCACCAGCCGGACGCCGTGCTCGCGGACCGCGTCCACGGCCCCGGCGATGATCTCGCCGGGGGCATGGTCGCCGCCCATCGTGTCGACCGCGATCGGCAGCGGCCGGGCCGTCGCGATGCGCGACGGCGCGCCTTTGCCGGTCATGGCCGCTCCAGGAGGGGTGAAAGGATGCTCGGCGCCGCAAGAACGCAGCTCATCGCATCGTAGGACGTTCTTTCACCCGTCTTGACGGCCCCCGCCAGGAGTGGCGATCGTCACCCCCCGTCCCGGCGCTATCCGTCCTTGCCGCGGCAGTCCGCGCCCAGGCAGGGCGCGTTCTCCACGATCGGGTGGCCGCCCACGAGGATCGTGTAGTAGCTCTTGCTCGTCCTCTCCTCGCCGCTCCCCAGGACCTGCACGTCCCGCCTGTCGGTGGTCGTGCCCGTGCAGGACGCGCGCAGCTTCTTCTTCGTCCAGCCGGGCAGGTCCTTGCATTTCAGCGGGGACTGCAAAGTCACGCCGCGGGTCCGCAGCTCGGCGGCGGCGTTGGCCGGCAGCGCCTTCAGCAGCGCGGACTGGCTCTTGTAGCGCAGGTCGTCGCCGCCGGAGAGCATGAGGTAGGCGATGCCCGCGCCCACCACCGCCAAGACGAGGACGGACGCGGCCGAGCCGAGGATCAGGGTTCTCTTGCGACTAATGTCCACACCGGTTACGTCACCGACAGTACCGACTTACATGCATGGTGTGACAGGGGTTTTCCCCGGCCATGGAGAGTCGTTGCCCTGCGGCGGGCAGGTCAGCGGCAGCCGAGACCCAGGCAGTCCTTGCGGAACAGCTCGCGTCCGCCGACCGTGACGACGTAGAGCTCGCGAGGGTGAGCGGTGTCGGCCGCCTCGGCGAGGCCCGTCACGGTGATCGGCTCGCCCGCCCGCGTGCGGGCCGTGCAATGTACGCGGACGACCGACGTGGACCCCGAGTCCGGCGTTTTGCACGAGGGCCGGTGCTCCAACCGGACGCCCCGGTCCCTCAGCTCGGCCACGACCCCATCGGTCACGGCGTTGTTGAACGAGCCGTCCGAGATCCTCTGCATGACCTTGCAGCCGGACATGGGCACGGCCAGCAGCGCGGCCATGGCGACGGCCGGGAGGCGCCTCACACCGTCTCCTCCGCCCGATGGCTCAGCACGACCGCGACCGCGTCGGCCACCGCGTCCGGACGGTCGAGCTGCACCATGTGCAGGGCCTCGGGCAGCTCCACCTGGCTGCCGTGCGGGGTCATCGCGGCGAGCCGCGCGTGCGCCTGCGCCCACTCGCGGGCCTTGCCGGGGTCCTTGACGTCCCCGAGCGCGGTGAGGACCACCATCGGGACGGGCGGGAACGGGCTCCGCTCGCGCAGCCGGGCCAGGTCGACGGCCATCTCCCGGTAGGCCAGCTCCTCCGCCATGACCGTGCCGAGGACCGTCCCGCGCCCGTACACCGACCGGACGACGTCGTCCGGGACGGGCTCGTCCCGCCGGCTGGTCTGCTTGAGGATCATCCGGCGGCCGAACGGGCCGACGACCCTGGCCAGCCGGGTCGCGCCGAGGAACGCGCCCACGGCCGTGGCCGCGGGCGTCGCCACCGCCGCGAGCCGGACGGCCGCGTGCGGGTCGCGCTCGTAGCTCGGGTCGACCAGCACCAGCCCCCGGACGAGTTCGGGCCGCAGCCGGGCCAGCGCCTCGGCGTGGAACGCGGCCATCGAGTGGGCGAGGACGGTCACCGGCCTCCCGGCCCGCTCGGCCAGGGCGGCCAGCACGCCGGTCTCGCCGCGCAGCGTCGGCGGGCCGGGCGCGGCCGGGCTCAGCCCGAGCCCGGGACGGTCGAAGACGATCACACGGTTCCGGTCGCGCAGCAGGTCGACGGTCGGCCGCCAGTCGAACCACGCCCCGCCGAGCCCGGAGCTCAGCAGCAGCGGCGGGCCGTCCGCGGGCCCCTCCTCGACGACGTGCACCTGCGCGCGGCCGACATGGACGATCTCGGTCATAGGGACGATCTCGGTCTCATAGGGGGGTCTTCTCTCGTGCGGGGGAGGCGAGGCGCCCGGCGCGCTCCGCGTCCCGCCGGTCGGCGTACAGGGCCCACGCGATGGTCAGCAGCCCCAGGCACAGGATGCCGATCTGGACGCGCTGGATGATCCCGAGCCAGCGGCCCAGGTACATCGCCAGCAGCGTGCCGAGCGCAAAGACCGTCTCGGCCAGGGCGAGGAGCCAGCCCCAGCGGGCGAGGGCGGGCCACCACCCGTGCCGGCGGGCCGCCATGGACAGCGTGAACAGCGCGACCACGCCGCAAAAGATCACGGCGCTGCTGGTCACCGAGTGGAACTCGTGGGAGAACGACACGTTCTCCGACCGCTCCCGCAGCGCGCACCACGTCTCCAGGCTGGGCGCGCAGTCCAGCGGGAACGTCGCGTCGCCGATGGCGCAGACGCCGAACAGGCCGAGGAAGGCCCAGCCGGTCGTGGCCAGCCGCCGGTGCCGCGTCCGGCGCAGCGCCGCGAGCGCCACGATGATCGTCAGGACGCCGGTGACCAGGTCGCCGCCGCTGTAGACGTTGTGGAACGGCTGGTCAAGGGCCGACAGCTCGCTCACATACCCGTTGATGACGTCCAGATCGGGGCTGAGCAGGTGTTCCAGCAGGAAGGTGCTGTAGGAGACCGCCGCCACGACCGCCAGAAGGACGATCCAGGCAGGCACGACGCCCGGCCCGTCATGCGCCTCGTCAGAGTCCACCTCGCCCCCTCACGCCGCCCGGCCCGGCCGCCCCACGCCACAGTATTTCCGAACATCGTGTCAGCGCGTGTCCCGGGTCGCGGATTTCCGCCGTGGACCGGACGTCCGGACGGGAGAAGTTGACGTCCCGTAGTCGTTGTGCAAGCACCGGACCGTCCACGATGATGTCAGGCGATTTGCCTGGTTCGGGGTTGACCAGCTTCTTCGTACTCTGTAGGGGGTATCAATTCGGCATGAATCCGTCCCAAACGGTTCAATGGGGGTGACCCTAGGCAATCTGATCACCGTCCGTGACGCAGCGCCCCGGGGTGCGTATCCCCCGCTGACTTCAAGGAGTACCAACACGTGACACTGGTGAACGACGCGGCTCCCGCAGTGCGATCCACTGGTCGCAAGTTCCGCGCCTTCACGGCGAAGCACCTCGACGAGCTCACCGCTCGCGCGGGGCTGTCGCCCGCGCAGCGGCTCGCGACCCGGGCGGTGGCCACGGTGCTGCCTTTCCGGACGAACGCGTACGTCATCGAGGAGCTCATCGACTGGTCGGCGGCTCCCGACGATCCGATGTACCGGCTGGTCTTCCCCCAGGAGGACATGCTTCCCCCCGAGGACGTCGCGCACCTGTCGGACCTGCTGCGCCGCGAGGCGCCCAAGGCCGAGGTCGAGGCCGCCGCGCACGCGGTGCGGATGCGGCTGAACCCGCATCCGGCCGGCCAGATGGAGCTCAACATCCCGAGCTTCGGCGACGGCAAGATCCCTGGGATGCAGCACAAGTACGACGAGACCGTGCTGTACTTCCCTAAGCAGGGCCAGACGTGTCACGCGTACTGCACGTACTGCTTCCGCTGGGCCCAGTTCGTCGGCGAGGCGGACCTCAAGATGGCCGGCGACGACGTCACCGGGCTCCGCGACTACCTCGTCTCGCATCCCGAGGTGACCAGCGTCCTGTTCACCGGCGGCGACGCGATGATCATGGGCGAGTCCGTCCTGCGCCGCTACATCGAGCCCCTCCTGGACCTGGAGCAGCTCGAATCGATCCGCATCGGCACCAAATCGCTCGCTTACTGGCCGCAGAAGTTCGTCACCGATCCGGACGCCGACGACATGCTCCGGTTGTTCGAGCAGGTCGTGGAGTCGGGCAAGAACCTGGCGTTCATGGCGCACTTCACCCACCCCCGCGAGCTCGAACCCCTGATGGTCGCCGAGGCGTGCCGCCGCATCCGCGACACCGGCGCCGTCATCCGCACCCAGGCCCCCTTGATCCGGACGATCAACGACGACGCCGCGATCTGGGAGAGCATGTGGCGGACACAGACGCGGATGGGCCTCGTCCCGTACTACATGTTCGTGGAGCGTGACACAGGGCCGCAGGACTACTTCGCCGTGCCCCTCGGCCAGGCGTACGAGATCTTCCGGGACGCCTACAAGCACGTCTCCGGCCTCGCCCGCACCGTCCGGGGCCCGTCGATGTCCGCGACGCCCGGCAAGGTCTGCGTGGACGGCGTCGTCGACCTGCTCGGCGAGCAGGTGTTCGCCCTGCACTTCATCCAGTGCCGCGACGAGGACCTGGTCGGCAAGCCCTTCTTCGCCAAGTACGATCCCAACGCGGTCTGGCTGGACGACCTGAAGCCCGCCTTCGCCGACCGCTTCCCCTACGAACGCTAGGGCGCTTCTTACGGATCTACGCCCTAGGGCCTCGTCGGGTTGCGGCATCGAAGAAGATGCCGCAACCCAACGACCGCGCTCCTACGTCACCGGGGAGCCCTGGGAGGTCTGGCCCTCGTGGCCCGGGCGGAGGGAGATGATCGGACGTCCCCCGTCCCACAGCTCGGCCAGGTGATAGGCGAACCGGTCGAACAGTCCGTCCTCCTGGCAGCGCCGTAAGTGCAGTATTGGCGAGTCGTGGCCCACCAGGTTCGCCAGGTGCGGGGTCACCAGCATCTCCTCGTCGAAGACGAACACGCTCATCGCGATGTGGTCGTCCCCGTACCGGGCCTCGACCCCGGAGACGTCCGCCAGCTTCGCCAGCTCGTCCAGCGTGATCTTGATGCGGGTGCCGACGGTGAGCGGCACGTTCTCCTGCTCCTCGCGCCGCCGGGTGACCGCGCTCTCCGGGTCGCCGACCAGGAACCGCACCCGGCAGCCGCCCTCGGCCTTGCGCCGCAGCACGCCCCGCAGGTTGGGGATCTCCAGCCACAGGAAGTAGTTGGTGTAGCCGGCGAAGGCCAGCTCCCTCTCGGCGTCGCCGATGAGACGGCGCCAGACGGACTTGGGACAGGCTGACCGGTACGGGTACACCGCCACGATCTCGCGGTCGGCACCGGTCTTCACGTTCTTCCGGACGGCATCTGGCCACAGCACGGTCTCATCAACTCCCAAGACCTCGGATGCGGCCCAGCGGTGCCGAGGATGCGGCATGCGGCCCTCGTCGGTCATCCACCGGGCGACGGTCTTCACGTCCACGTGACACGCTTCGGCGAGTTCCTGCTCTGTCAGTCTCGCACTGGTCATGGCCTGCCGTAGCGCGTCATTGACCATGGTGACTCCCTGTGGCACCGGGACGGACGGGATGCTTACTCAACGTAGCCGGAAAACGTCCCGGACGTCCTGGAAACAAAGTTCAGACGTCACGCACGGTGACGCATCCTCGGTGTGCGTTTGACTGAAGACGGGTGAGCCTGACCAAAGGCGGACAAGATGGGCTCCGGAATGCTGAGTTCCGACGATCTGGACATTTCCTGCCTCGCCGCATGGACGGCGCCGGGCCAGGCGCGGATGATGATCGAATTGCGCCTCGCGCGCTGGGGAATGGCGCACATCGCCCACGACGTCCACCTGATCGCCGGCGAGCTGATAGCCAACGCGGTGCGGAGCACGCCCGAGGCGGAGATCCGGATCCGGTTCGTCCGCGAGGCCGGGACCGTCCTGCTCGGCGTCTGGGACGGCTCCGACGCGATGCCCGTCGCCCGGCCCGTCAAGGAGATGACCTTGGACGACATCGTCCCCGACCCCCGCGCGCTCGACCCCGGCCACGACGACGGGACGGGCGGCTGGGGCCTGCCGATCGTCCAGGCGCTGTCGTCCGAATGCGGCGTGCAACTGACCCCGCCCCATGGCAAGTGGGTGTGGTCACGCACACCCTTTTGACCGTTCAAAGGCCAATGCGCGGCGGCACGGAAACGCCCTTGCTCAACGCAGGTGGGAAATCAGCAGAAGGGCGGCGATAACGGCCGCGGCGCCGCAGAAGGCGATGACCAGAGACGGGGCCGCGACGTCCGTCAGGGCGCCCGCCGCGCCGATACCGGCGGCCTGGCCCGTCATGACGCCGGTGCCGGAGAGCCCGAGCGCCTGGCCGCGGACGGGCTCCGGCGCCGCGTCCACCAGGCGGCGCTGGACGGTCAGCTCGTAGCTCAGCCCGAAGGTCCCGGCGGCCATCAGCGCGCAGGCCAAGGGCAAGACCGGATCCCACGCGAAGAGGAGGAGGGGCGCCCCGGTCAGAAGGGTCAGGGGGAGCGTGAGGCGCTCGCGGAGCGCGGGACGGGCCAATCGTCCGACGGCGAGGTTGCCCGCGAGCATGCCGGCGGCTCCGGCGGCGAGGATCAGGCCCGCCGCGCCCGGATCGCCGTGGCCGTCGGCGTAAGGGATCACCGCGCCCTCGGCCCCGACCGACAGGGAGATCGGCAGCCAGCCCGCCAGCAGGAGGCCGCGGGTCGTCCGGTCGCCCAGCAGGAGCCGGTTGACGCGCCACGTCTCACGCGCCGTCCCGGAGGCCGGACGGGCGTGGATCGAGGCGGCCGGGAGGGCCGGGGCGATCAACGCCGCGAGGGCGGCGCCGGCGGCCGCCAGCCAGAGCGTCCCGGATGTGGTCAGCGTCGACAGCAGCAGGCCGCCGACCGCCTGGCCCGCTATCTGCGCGCCCGCGGCGGTCATCGTGAACAGGGAGCGCCCCAGCACATGGCCGTCGCCGGGGAGGAGGGCGGGGAGCCGCGCCTGGACGGCCGCGGAACCGACCGGGGCGACGAGCCCGACCATGGCGACCAGGGCGATCGTCGCCGCGGGCGGGAGGCCGCCGAGCGCGAGGACGGCGGTGGCCGCGAAGCGCAGCAGGTGGTGGCCGGTGAGGAGCCGCCGGGCCGGGACGCGGTCCGCGAGCGACAGCAGGAGGGCGCCGCCGACCGCGTACGGGAGCATCCCCGCGCCGAAGACCAGGGCCGACAGGAGGGCCGAGCCCGTTCGCTCGAAGGCCTGGACGGACAGGGCGATCATGCGGATCGAGTCGGTCGTCACCGACAGCGCCTGCAAGGAGAACAGGACGCGGAACTCGGGAACGCCGAAGAGGTCGCGGTAGCGCGCGGTCATGGCCGCGACTCTCCGGCCGGGCGGCCGTCCCGGCTATTGTTTCGGGGAGGGGCGAAACATGTATCGGATCGTGGTCGGGCCGCAGGATCTGGCGGCCAGCCGCTTCGGCGTGGCCCCGCTGCTGGAGACGCTCACCGCGCTCGGCCTGGTCGCCGGGCGAGCACCGGCCGGACCGGTGCGGCCGTGGGTGGAGCGCGCCCGTCCCGCATACCGGGAGGTGGCCGGCGAACCGGCCGTCCGGGCGCTGGCCTTCCTGAGGCGGCGGCACCGGTACATGGCCGACTTCATCCAGCCGCCGCCCGCCCGCCCCGACGTGACCGTCGCGGAGCAGCTCGCCGCGATGCGCGCCACGCCGCTCGCGCAGGCGCGGCGGGAGATCGCGCGCAACCTGGACGGGCTGCCCGAGCCCGAGCCCGCGGTCCGGAAGGTGCTCGACGCGCCGGACGTCGTCGAGCGGCTCGCCCGCGGCATGGAGATCGCGTGGAGCGCCCTGCTGGAGGAGGACTGGCCGGTGCTGCGGTCGATCCTCCGGCAGGACATCGTCCACCGCGCTGGACGGCTGGCCGCCTACGGCTGGGCGGAGGCGCTGGACGGGCTTTCGCGGCAGGTCCGCTGGCGCGGAGGGGTGATCGAGGCGGACATCGTCCCTGACCTGACGTTCCACCTGGACGGCGCGGGCCTGACGTTCGTGCCCACGGTCTTCTCGGAGCTGGGCGTCCAGCTGGAGGATCACTGGCCGTACACGCTCACGTACCGGGCGAGGGGCGTCGCCGCCCTGTGGGAGCGGCGGGCGGTCGGCGAGCAGGACGCGCTGGGGCGGCTGGTCGGCCGCAGCAGGGCGGCGCTGCTCCGCGCGCTGGACGAGCCCGCCACCACCACCTGGTTGCACGCCCGGTTGCGCATGAGCCTCGGCGGCGTCGGCGATCACCTCGCGGTGCTGCGCGCGGCGGGGCTCGTCGTGCGGGAGCGGAGCGGACGGTCGGTCCTGTACCGCCGGACGGCCGCCGGGGACGTGCTCGTGGGGGCGGCGTGAGGCCGTCCCGGGAGGCGGGACGGCCTCCGCGGGTCAGGAGCCGTACTCGGGGACGAGGGTGGCGCGGGCCAGGGTGTGGGCGGTGATGTTGAAGCCCGCGACGGCCGGGGAGGCGTCGGAGTCGATGCCGAGGGACTCCACGTCCAGGGCGTGGACGGTGAAGACGTAGCGGTGCGGGTCGCCGGGGGGCGGGGCGGCGCCGCCGTACGCCTTGGTGCCGTAGTCGTTGCGGACGTGGACGCCGATCTTGGAGTCGGCGGTGCCGGCGCCGGTGGGGAGTTCGTGCACGTCGGCGGGGATGTCGAAGAGCGACCAGTGCCAGAACCCGCTGCCGGTGGGCGCGTCGGGGTCGTAGCAGGTCACCGCGAAGCTCCTGGTCTCGGCGGGGAAGCCCGACCAGCTCAGGTGCGGCGACCGGTTCCCGCCGCCGAAGCCCCAGTCGTCGAACACGTGCTCGGCGGCCAGGCGCTCGCCGTCGGTGATGTCGTCGCTGGTGACGGTGAAAGACGGGACCTCGGGCAGGTGCTCGTGCGGGAGCGGCGGCTTGCCGGCCATGGCGGCCTCCTCGTCAGGGATCAGGTTGTCGCTCCCATCTCTATCAGGACGGATCAGGTCTTGACGGCGCCCATCGTGAAGCCGGTGACGAACCGGTCGAGGAAGAGGTTGAACACGAACGCGATCGGCACCGCGGTGATCACCGTGGCGGCCTGGAGCGACTGCCAGAAGAACACGTCCCCCCGGACGAGCTGGGTCGGCACGCCGGTGCTGACCACCATCTCCGGGCTCGCCGACACGAACGCCAGCGCGTACACGAACTCGCTGGCCGTGAGGGTGAAGCTGAACACGACGACGGCGACGATCCCCGGGAACACCAGCGGCAGGACGGCGCGGAGGAACGCGCCCAGGCGGCTGTAGCCGTCCACCATCGCCTGCTCCTCGATGTCCTTCGGGACGGCCTTGAGGAAGCCGATGAGCAGCCAGATCGACACCGGAACGGTGATCGTCGGGTAGACGGCCACCATCGACCACAGCGTGTCCTCCAGGCCGAGCGCGACGACGACACGGGTCAGCGACAGGAACAGCAGCGACGGCGGGACGAGGTAGACCATGAAGATCGCGATGCCCATCGGGGTGCCCCACGGGCGGTCCAGGCGCGCGAGGGAGTAGGCGGCGGGCAGCGCCAGCGCCAGCGTGATCGCGACGACCAGGGCGCCGACGAGCAGGGTGTTGCCGGCGAACGTCAGGAACGGCGTGTCGCTGAACAGGAACGTCACATGGTCGGGCGTCGCGGGCTCGTTGAAGGCGAACGGGTTGCTCTCGGGGTCGTACAGGTCCCGGTTCTGCTTGAACGCGCTGACCAGGCTCCACAGGAACGGCAGTGCGCAGACCAGGGCCGCCGTGACCGCCGCGCCGTACACGCCGCAGCGGGCCGCCAGGTGGCGCCGGGCGTACCGGCGGCGCAGCGCCGCGTGCGTGGTCATCCGGCCTCCAGACGGCGGACGGCGCGCAGGATCGCGATCGCGCCGGCGAGCAGCAGCGGGAACAGGAACAGGGCGATCGCCGCGCCCTGGCCGACGTCGCCGCCCTCGATGCCGCGGAAGTACGCCCACGAGGCCAGGACCTCGGTGGAGTGCGTCGGCCCGCCCCGCGTCAGGACGTACGAGACGGTCATGTCGGTGAACGTCATGATCGCGCCGAACAGGGCGGCGACCGCGATGACCGGGAGCGTCAGCGGGATCGTCACCTCCAGCATCCGCCGCCAGAACCCGGCGCCGTCGATCCGGGCGGCCTCGTCGATGTCGCGGGGGATCGCCACGAGCCCGGCCATCACGATGACGGCGGCGAGCGGGGTCAGCCGCCACGCCTGGACGGCGACCACCGAGGCCATCGCCGTCCCCGGGCGGCCCAGCCAGACCACGTTCCCGTCGATCAGGCCGAGGTGGCGCAGGACCCAGTCGACCGGCGAGTAGATCGAGTCCAGGAACCACAGCCACGAGATCGTGGACAGCGCCACCGGCGTCGTCCACGGCAGCAGGACCAGGAACCGGACGAACCACTTGCCGTGGAAGTCCGCGACCAGGATGTTGGCGAGGATCTTCCCGAACACCACGATCAGCACCATGCTCGCCAGCGTGAACACGAGCGTGTTGCGGAGCGCGCGCCAGAACACCCCGTCGTCGAAGACCGCCGTGAAGTTGCGGAGGCCGACGAAGTCATAGGACGGGTCGCCGGTGGTCACGTCCGAGAACGCGAACGCGATCGCCAGCACGAACGGCACGCCCACCAGCGCGACGATGTAGAGGATCGACGGCAGCAGCATCGCCCAGGCGAGGAACCCCTCCCGGTCGGCCGGCCCGGCCTTCGTCCGCCGCCCGGTCACCGCCCGCCGCCGATCCGCGTCCCCTCGGGGTCGAAGAAGCGGAGCCGGGCCGACTCCACCGCGAACTCGTGCGTCTCCCCGGCCGCGATCGGCGTGCCGACGGTGGAGGGCAGGCGGGCGATGACGCGCGTCTCCTCGCCCAGGCCCGTCACCGTCCCGTACACGTGCCGGTCGCCGGACAGGTACTCCACGCGCTCGACCCGGAACGGCATCGCCACGGGATCGGACGGGACGATCTCCGCGGGCAGCAGGTGCTCCGGACGGAACCCCGCCAGCCGCCCGTCCTGCCTGACGAGATTCATGGGCGGCGACCCGATGAACGTCGCGACGAACGTGTCAGACGGGTCGTCGTACACCTCCCGCGGCGTGCCCACCTGCCGGACCCGTCCGCGCTCCAGCACCGCGATCCGATCGCCGAGCCCCATCGCCTCCGCCTGGTCGTGGGTCACGTAAATGGTCGTGGTGCCCACACGTTCCTGGAAGCGCTTCAACTCGTCCCGCGCGGTCGAGCGCATCTTGGCATCGAGGTTGGACAGCGGCTCGTCCAGCAGGAACACCGCAGGGTCCCGGACCAGCGCGCGCGCCAGCGCCACCCGCTGCCTCTCCCCACCCGACAGCTGGCGCGGCTTACGGCCCAGCAGCGCCTCGATCTCCAGCAACTCCGCGGCCCACTTCGCCTTGCGCTCCCGCTCGTCCCTGGGCATCCGCTCCGCGCGCAACGGAAAGACGATGTTGTCCTTCACCGTCTTGTGCGGGTACAGCGCGTACGACTGGAAGACCATCGCGACCTGCCTGATCCGCGGCGGCAGCCCGTTCACCACGTTCCCGCCGATCAGCACCTCGCCCTCTGTGGGCTGCTCCAGGCCCGCGATCGTCCGCAGCAAGGTCGTCTTCCCGCACCCGGACGGCCCGAGCAGCACCAGGTACTCGCCCGGCTCCGCCGCCAGATCCACCCCGTCCAACGCCCGCACACGCTCACCCCGCCCGCGCCGCGCCCGCACCTGCCCGTCGAACGTCTTGACCAGCCCCCGAACCTCGACAGTGTTCAATGGCCTCGCCTCCGCTCGGCGGCTCGCGGGCGCTTTTTCGCGCCGTCTTCCCTCGTCGCTGCGGTCGCTCGTTCCTCGCTCCCTGCGCTCCTCAGTCCAGACGGCGCGCGCCCGCGAGCTGTGTTCATTGCCTCGCCTCCGCTCGGCGGCTCATGACGGTGTCAGCCGCCGACGAGGTGGCGGGCGCGCCAGTTCTTGAAGATCGCGTTGATCTGCCGCTCGGCGTCCGCGACGGCCTGCCGGGGGGTGAGGTGGCCTCGGGCGGCGCGGCCGAACATGGTGGGCAGGACGTTGGTGCTGAAGATCTCGCCGATGGCCGGGTTGGACGGGCCGGGGTAGCCGATGTTGGCGCTCCAGGACGTGGCGGTCCTCAGCAGGGCGAGCTTGTCGGCGGGCCGCGCGCCGAAGGGGTCCTTGCCGAGCCAGCCGTTCAGCTGCGGGACGAGGGACGGCCAGCCCGGCAGGTCGTACAGCTCGGAGTTGTAGGTCACGGCGGGGAAGTTGGCCGTGTAGTGCAGCAGGAACTCCTTGGCGGCGTCGGGGTTCGACGCGTGCTTCGGGACGATCCACTGCTGGATGACGTGCTGCGCCGCCAGGGCGGTCTTCGGGCCGCGCAGCGCGGGGGCGAAGAAGATGTCGTCGCCGATCTCGCGGTTGGTGGCCATCGCGGTGCGCCAGGCGGAGATCGAGTTCAGGATGTAGGACGACCGGCCCGCGATGAGGGCCTGGTTGTTGGACGCCGGGACCCACGAGAACACCTCGTTGGTCTCGGCCTCCTTCCACAGCCGGGTCATGTACTCGACGGCCGCGACGGTGGCGGCCGAGTTGATGACGACCCGCTCGTCCGGGTCCTGCTCGGAACCGCCGAAGGACCAGAGGAGGGCCCGGGCGGCCATGTTGGAGTCGGTCTCGGGGGACAGGCCGATGCCGCACGGCACGCCGGTCGACCGTTTGATCTCGGCGGCGCCGCGCAGGAGGTCGTCCCAGCTGCCCGGGCCGTTCGGGAGGCCGACCTTCTGCCACATCGAGCGCCGGTAGTCGCCGGGGTCGGGGGACCAGCCGGGGCAGTAGGCGTAGTACCGCCGGGTGTTGGGGTTGTAGCTGGACTTGCGGCACAGCTCCAGTTGCTGCCCCCAGCGCCGGGTCGCCTCCTGGACGAGGTCGCTCATGTCCAGTACAGAAGGCTCGTACTGCGAGAAGGGCGCGATGTGCTGGATGACGTCGTGGCCGCGTCCCGCCTGGATCTCCGAGGCGGCGCGGCGGGGCACGTCCACGGTGTTGATGTGGTCGACCCGGACGGCGACGCCGGTCTTCCTGCCCCAGGCGGCGGCGAACTTGTCGAACCACCTGTCGTGCCGGGGGACGAAGTGGCTCCACATGAGGATGGTGAGGGAGCCGCCCAGCTTCTTCGTGGGGGAGGTGAACACCTCCTGCGGCGCATGGCCGGGGATCTTGGCCTGCGGGCCGCTGCTCTCGCCGGCGCAGCCGGCCAGGAGGCCGGACGCGCCGGCGGCGAGCGCCGTGGAGGACAGGAAGCCGCGTCTGCTGAGGCGGTCGGCCATGGGAGCTCTCCCTCGCCGCTAAGGGTCTCCCTTGAAGGTAGATCGGTGAGGGCGGGACATCCAGCGGCGAAGGGGGTGTTACTTCCCGGTGGCCTCGATGTAGGCGGCGATGACCTCCTGGGGGTCGCCGTCCATGTGCATGCGCCCCTCGTCGATCCAGATGACGCGGTCGCAGGTCTCCTTGATCACGTCGAGCTGGTGGGCGACCAGGAAGACCGCGCCGGCCTCGCGGCGCAGCTCCTCGATCCGCCGCTTGCTCTTGACCTTGAACTTGGCGTCGCCGGTGGCGAGGGCCTCGTCGATCAGCAGCACGTCGTGGGTCTTGGCCGCGGCGATGGCGAACCGGAGCCGGGCGCCCATCCCGGACGAGTAGGTGCGCATGGGGTACTGGATGAACCCCTCTTTGAGACCGGCGAAGGCGACGATCTCCTTGTACTTCGCCTTGGTCTCCTGCGGGGACATGCCCATCGCGAGGCAGCCGAGGACGATGTTGCGCTCGCCGGTCAGGTCCTTCATCAGGGCGGCGTTGACGCCGAGCAGCGACGGCTGGCCGTCGGTGTAGACGCCGCCGCTGTGCGGGGGCAGCAGCCCGGCGATCGCCTTCAGCAGCGTCGACTTGCCGGAGCCGTTGGTGCCGATGATCCCGACGGCCTCGCCGCGGTAGACGACGAAGGACAGGCCCTTGATGGCGTGCACCTCGGTCATCGACGGGCGGCTCTCGCGGCGCAGGACGCGGGCGAAGGCGCTGGCGGCGTTGCCCTTCCCGCCGGCCCCGAACACCCGGTAGATGATGTGCAGGTCGTCCACGACCACGATCGGCTCGCGGTGCGGGTCGATTTCGAGGGCCCCGCGGACCTTGGTGTCAGCCACGGCCGTATCGCTCCTCGGCACGGTAGAAGAACATGAACCCGCCGACCAGCGCGACCGCCGCCCAGGCGAGGGCGTAGATCCACAGCTGGGTCGTCGACTGCACGGGCAGCTCGTGCTTGACGTGGTCGCGGTACTTGCCGAGCAGCACGTGCCGGCTCAGCTCGACGTACACGTACCCGGGGTTGGCCTTCAGCAGCTCGGCGGCCCAGGTGTGCTCGGCCAGCTTCGAGCCGGGCTTCATCAGCGACGGCAGGGAGAAGATCACGCCGGACGCGTAGAGCCAGGTGCGCATGATGAACGGCAGCAGCTGGGTGATGTCCCGGTTGAACGCGCCGAGCCGGGCGACCACGAGGCTCGCGCCGATGTTGAACATCAGCTGGAGCATCAGGACCGGTACGAACAGCAGCATGTGGACGGAGAGCGGCTCGCCGAACGCGAACACGATGGCGAGCAGGACCACCAGCGACAGCAGCAGCTGCTGGAGCTCCACGATCGCGATCGCCAGCGGGAGAGTGGCCCGCGGGAAGTGCAGCGCGCGGATCAGCGACAGGTTGTCACCGACCGACTTGGAGCCGGCGGTGATCGACCGCTGTGTGAAGCCGAACATGAAGACGCCGGTCACGAGGAACGGGATGAAATCCGGGAGGCCGTGCGAGGTGTTGAGCAGGATCCCGAAGATGAAGTAATAGACCGCGACGTTCAGGAGCGGGGTCAGGAGCTGCCAGACCTGGCCCAGTCGCGATTCGGTGTACATCGAGATGTTCTTGGCCGACGCGAACGCCCAGATGAAGTTGCGTCGAGCCCATACATCCTGGAGGTACTTGCGCAGCTGGGGGCGTGCCGCGCTCTGCTTCAGCCCATACCGTGCGGCGTAGGCGGCCAGCGTCTCGTTCACGTGAGGAGGCTCCGCGATCGTGCCGACCGACTCGCCACCCGAGGAACCGAGCCGTTCCGGGTGACTCATGCCGCGAAGCCTATTGCAGTCGGCGATGTGTGCGTGACGTTCGCCCGCATGTGACCCCCGATTTGAGATCTTTACGGAATCATGTCGTCGTCCAAGGGGATACCCCGGTCATGCGCGTCAACCACCGAGGACCCGGCCAAAGGTCACCGTCCGTGCTGATCAAGCCCGCGCGGAGCGGGCCCCTGCCGTCCCGCGGCCGCCGCCCGTCCACCGCCGGAGGCGGGCCCGGGCTGCTCCGCAGGCTCGGGCGGGCCGACCGCTGGGCGTTCGACCGGGTGGCGGCGGCCCGGCTGCCGGGCCTTGAGTACGTGCTGCCGCGGCTGTCGAGGTTCGCCGATCACGGAGTGCTGTGGTTCACCACGGCGGGCGCGCTGGCGCTCAGCCGGCGGGCCCGGCTGCGGCGCGCCGCGCTGCGCGGGTCCGTCGGGATCGCCGTGGCGAGCCCGATGGTGAACATCCTCGGCAAGCAGGCGTTCCGCCGCAAGCGCCCCGTCGTGGACCTGGTGCCGCCGATCCGGATCCGGTGGAAGCTGCCGACCTCGCACGCCTTCCCGTCCGGCCATTCGGCGTCGGCCGCCGCGTTCGCGACCGGGGTGGCGCTGGAGGCGCCGCCCGCGCTCGCGGTGCCGGTCGCGGCGACGGCGGCGGGGGTGGCCTTCGCCCGCGTCTACACCGGGGCCCACTATCCGGGCGACGTCCTGGCGGGGCTGGGGATCGGCGCGCTGGCCGGGCTCGGGACGCGCCTGGTCTGGCCCGCCCGCCCTCCCGTGGCCCGCGTGACCCGGGCGGAGGGCGAGAGCGTCCAGGTCACCCGTGACGGGCGCGGCCTGGTCGCGGTCGTCAACCCGGGCTCGGGCGCCGCGAGCGAGGCCGCGCGGGGGATCCTGCCCGGCAACGCCGAGATGGCCGTCGGGCTGATCCGGCGCGAGCTGCCCGCGGCGGAGATCGTCCAGCTGGAGCCGGACCAGGACCTCGAAAAGGTGTTCGAGGACGCCGCCGAACGCGCCGAGGTCCTGGCCGTCGTCGGCGGCGACGGCACCGTCAACGCGGGCGCGCGCGCAGCGCTCAAGCACGATCTGCCGCTGCTGGTCGTGCCCGGCGGCACCTTCGACCACTTCGCCCGCGCGCTGGGCGTCGAGACCACCACGGACGCCATCGCCGCCTACCGGAGCGGGCGCCTCGGCCGCGTCGACGTCGCATACGTCGCCCCCGCGAACGGCGTCCGCCCGGGCGGAGCCTCCGGAAACGGCGCGTCCTCGGACGGCGGGGCGGCGTCAGAGGAGAGGCATCTCTTCCTCAACACCGCCAGCTTCGGCGCCTACACCGAGTTGGTCGACCGCCGCGAACGGCTGGAACGGCGGCTCGGCAAGTGGCCCGCGCTGGCCGTGGCCGCCGTCCGCACGCTGAGGCACTCGGAGCCGGTCGAGGTCGTCGTGGACGGACGCCGCCGCCGGGTGTGGCTCGCGTTCGTCGGCAACTGCGTCTACGGCGCGCGCGGCGCCGCGCCCAACTGGCGGGAGCGTCTCGACGACGGCAGGCTCGACATCCGGATGATCTTCACCGGGCGCCGCGTCCCCCGGGTCCGCGCCGTCGCCGCGATCATGGCCGGGCACCTGCACGTCACGCCCGGCTACCGCGCGTGGCGGGCGGGCGGCCTGGAGCTGGTGTCCAAGGACGGCGGGCTCCGGCTGGCCCGCGACGGCGAGGTCTCGTCCCTCCCAGCCGCGATCCGCTTCGGCAAGCACGCCGGCGCCCTCGCGGTCTTCTGCCCGGCGGACGGCTGAGGTCACGCTGCGTGCCCGGCGCCCGTGCCGGGCCGCGTGCCGGACGGGGGCCGCGGCGTTCGCCCAGAGTTCAGGCGGGCGTCACCTGGGGGTGCGCGTCCGGCGGAGATTCGCCCGGCGGCGACCGGGTAGGGGGAGGGACGGCATCGACCAGGAGGTACACGGCCGTGACGCCGCTGGAGGGGAAACGCACATGACGATGGGAATCAGCCCGGGGGAGCTCACCGACGCGGACCTGTTCCGTGAGCTGGGCCACCTGTACGAGACCAGGCTCGACGCCCTGCGCCACGCCGCCGACCAGGCATATGGGGAGCACACGCGCCGCATGAACCAGCTCGAAGCCGAGTACCTGCGCAGGCATCCCGGGCGCGAGATCGACCCGAACCGGCTGCGCGAGGGCGCGCGGGCCCGCTGACCCCGCCGCTCGCCTGGCCGCGGGCAGGGCCGGTCCCGCGCGGAGCAGGGTCCCGAAGCCGCGTTCCAGCTGGGACGTGGCTTCGTCTTGTCCGGGCTTCGTTTTGTTCGGGCAAAGAGGGGGACGGCGGTCGCGGCGCCCCGGCATGGTGCGATGCCGGGATTCGCGCGGCGTGGTTGCGTGGTGACCCCGGAGACCATCGGGGGTGTGATCTGTGAGGCGGACCCGGCACGGCCGGTACCGGCGATGTCGCGGCGACCAGCCGGGGCTGGGGGAGTGCGCCCGGCGCTGGTGGCCCCTGGTCGCCGGGGCGCTGGCCCTGAGCGGGTTCATTCTGGGCGAGTACCTGGGCGTCCCGCATGAGTCGGGCGCGGCGGCGGCGCCGCGACCGGTGGCGGCCCCTCCGGTGCCCCAGGAGCGGCCGATGAGCAGCTACACCACGCGGTTCCAGCCAGGGGAGCCGCGCGTGCGCAATATCGAGATCGCCGCACGGATCCTGGACGGACGGGTCGTGCGGCCTGACGAGACGTTCTCGTTCAACGAGGCCGTTGGGCCGCGCACGAAGAGGCGGGGATATGTGGCCGCACCCGCCATCCTCGGTTCCCGGCTGGTGAACGACGTGGGCGGCGGCATCTGCCAGGTGTCCACGACGCTGTTCAACGCAGTGTTCCAGGCCGGGCTCGCCATCCAGAGCGCGCGCGCCCACACGATGTACATGCCGGAGTACCCGCTGGGGCGGGAGGCGGCCGTGGCCTACCCCGACCTGGATTTCACCTGGCGGAACGACTCGGGACGGCCCGTCGTCGTGCGGGTCGGCTACACGGCATCGTCGCTGACGGTCAGCCTGTGGGGCAGGCGCAGGTACGACGTGCGGTCGCGGTCGTCGGACCGGTACGGGTTCGAGCGGCACGGCGCGGCCGTCGGACGGGGACGTGGGTGCGTGCCGATGACCGGGCGGAAGGGCTTCAAGATCGACGTCTGGCGGACCCTGCTGGACGGCGGGCGGCGCGTCCGCCGGGAGCGCTTCCACACCGAATACGGCCCGCAGCCCAAGGTGACGTGCGACTAGGACGCCCTAGGGCGCCCCAGGACCGCGATGTCCGCGTTCCGATCCGCTGAAGATCAACATGTACTAGGGTGCGAAATCGCCGCATTCTAGGCATCCGATCTTTGGGGGGACGCGTCGTGACGCCACTGACCAGGAGAGACTTCGGCAAGGCGGCCGGGCTGGCGGGAGCGGGCGCGGCGGCGCCGGCGCTGCTGGCGGGCTGCTCGTCCGGGTCGTCCGAGCGGGTCCAGGCGGCCGGGGCGGCGGCGGCCGCGCGCACTTGGAAGGTGACGGGCTCGGCGCTCGCGGGCCTCGGCGGCTTCGACTCGACCCTCAAGACCTTCATGCAGGCGCGCAACATCCCCTGCGGGCAGCTGGCGGTCGTCCGCAAGGGCAAGCTGGTGCTGTCGCGCGGCTACACCTGGAGCGACCAGGCGGGGGTCGCGGCCCAGCCGACGTCGCCGTTCCGGATCGCCAGCATCTCCAAGCCGGTCACGGCGACCGCCGTGCTCAGGCTCGTCCAGGACGGGAAGCTCAAGCTCACCGACCGCGCCGCGACGCTGCTCGGGCTGTCCACCGCCGCCGACCCGCGGCTCAAGGACGTCACCGTGCTGCGGCTGCTCCAGCACCTCGGCGGCTGGGACCGCGACATCTCGCCCGACCTGATGTTCCAGGACGCGGTGATCGCGAAGGCGCTCGGCGTCCCGCTGCCGGTCAAGCAGGCGAACATCATGAAGTACGCCTCGTCCCGCAAGCTCGACCACGCGCCCGGGGCGAAGTACGTCTACTCCAACTACGGGTACATGCTGCTCGGCCGGATCATCGAGAAGGTCACCGGGCAGAGCTACGCGTCCTATGTCCAGCAGAAGGTGCTGGCGCCGCGCCAGATCAAGCGGATGCGCCTGGGGCGCACGCTCACGAAGGCGACCGGCGAGGTCCCGTACTACTCGGGCTACACGGGCACGACCGTATTCGACAACTCCGGCAAGAAGGTGCCCTACCCGTACGGCGCGTTCAACCTGGAGAACATGGACGCGCACGGCGGCTGGCTCGCCACGGCGATGGACCTGACGCGCTTCGCCGGGATCTACGACGGCGGGACGAGCGTCCTGAACGCGGCCTCGATCAAGCGGGCGTTCGCCAAGCCGGAGACGGGCGTCACGCCCGACGGCTACTTCTACGGCTGCGGCTGGCTGGTGCGGCCGGTCAGCGGGGGCACCAACACCTGGCACGACGGGAGCCTGGCCGGGACGAGCACGCTGCTGGTCCGCCGGTTCGACGGGCTGACCTGGGCGGCGCTGTTCGACCAGCGGCAGGAGGGCGACGCCCCGAGCTACGGCGACATCGACCTGGCGCTGCACAAGGCGGCCAACGCGGTGACGGCCTGGCCGGCCGGCGACCTCACCTCGAAGTACTTCTGAACCTCGAAGTACTTCCGAGGGCCGGGTCCCGGGCCCGCTTGGCGCGGGTGAACTGGTCGTCGAGGGCGCGCGGGAACGGCAGCATCCGGTGCCGGTCCCGCCACGGCGCGAACTGCCGGACGGCGTTGAACCCGGCCGCCGTGACGATCCGCTCGACGCGCGGGCCGGGCGGGCAGGCGGGGTAGGCGTCCCGGTGCGCGATCCCGGCGGGCAGCCCGTCCGGGCGGCGGGGCGAGACCAGGGTCATCGGCGGGCGGACGCCCTCCAGGGCCGCCATGTCCCGCGCGTAGGCGACGAGTTCGCGGATCTCGGCGTCGGGCCCGCCGTGCACGATGAGCCAGCCGTCCACGTCGATCGGGGCCGACGGCGGGTCGGTCAGGTCGAGCGGCGCGATCTCGTCCGAGACGCTGCGGAGGTAAGACCCGTGCGCCGGGTCCAGGGGTTCGAGGACGAACGTCCGGTCGAAGCGCGGCGGGACGGCGGGAAGCAGCGGCAGGTAGGCGTCCCAGCGGAGCAGCCGGGCCAGGTGGGTGACACGGGTCCCCGCGGGGACGGCGGTGAGCTCGCCCTTGAGCCCGGCCGGGAACGCGTCCACGATCAGCTCGTCCGGCTCCAGCTCGGCGAGCGTCCGGACGGGGTCGGACGGGGCCAGGACGCGCCAGCCGCCCGCGATCCGGGCGTCGGCGGCGAACGGCGACCCGGACAGGACGGTCACCTCGCCGCCCCAGCCCAGGGTGTGCAGGACGGCCCGGAGCCGCGTGAGGTGCCCGAGCCCGCCGCCCCGCGCGTAGCAGACGATCAGCGGACTCAGCGGATTCAACGGACTCAACGGACTTCGTCGAGGACGGCCAGGTAGCCCGCGGTCTCGGCGGCCGGGGTGAAGTCGCGGACGATCCGCTCGGCGCCCGCTGCGCCGAGCTCGGCCAGCTCCTTGTCGGCCGCCCGCGCGGCCCGGTCGATCGCGGCCCGGCAGGCGTCCGCGTCCCCGGCGGGGAACGTGAACCCGATCTCGTCGTCGGCGACGTCCGCCAGGCCGCCCGCGTCCGAGGCCAGCAGCGGCACCCCGAGCGCCGCCGCCTCCAGCGCCACGTTCGGCATCCCGTCGTAGAAGGACGGCAGTGCCACGAGGTCGCAGCTCGCGTACACGCCGGGCAGGTCGTAGCGCTCAAGGAACGGCAGGAAGGAGTGCGCGACGCCGTCCGCCTGCCCGGCCAGCCGCTGCGTGACGCCCTCCTCGACCTCGCCGACCAGCAGCAGGTGGAACGCCTCGGCGTGCCCGGAGGCGGCGAGCGCGTCGAGGAGGAAGCCGACGCCCTTCTTGGTCTTGAGCCGGCCGATGAGCCCGACCGTCCGGCGTCCCGGCTCGACGTTCCCGGCCCGCCACGCCAGGCCCCGCTCCCGCTCGGACGGCAGGATCCGCCACTGGGACGTGTCGACGCTGTTGGCGACGAACGTCACCGCCGCGTCCGGGGCCAGCGCGGACACCAGCGGCGCGTGCGAGCGGGCGACCACGCACACCCGCGCGGAGGCGTTCAGCGCGTCGGCCAGCACGCCCCGCCGCCGCAGCGAGAACACGCCGACGTCGATGTCGTTGCCGCGCAGCAGCGTGATCAGCGGCGCCTGCAGCAGCCGCGCGAGGACGGGCGCGGCGAGCATCGCGTAGGTGCCGCCGAACCCGGCGACGTGGCTGTAGGTCCCGGCGGTGAGGTCCTCCGAGGTCAGGGTCGTCCAGAGGCGGCGCAGCGCGTGCTCGGCGTCGCCGCCCAGCGGGGCGGTCAGCAGCCGCCCGCCGTGCTCGCGCGCCACCGACCACGGCCGGTCGCGCCGGGTCAGGTGCGCCACGTCCACCTCGGCGCCGGCGGCGCGCAGCCCCCGGACGATGCGGTCGCACGACTGGGACATCCCGCCCTGGCTCGGCGGGTAGTGCTCGGTGATCCACAGGACCCGCGCCATCAGCTGTCCACGAAGCCGGTGTCGCCGTCCGATCCGAAGTCGCCCTCGCCGTAGGAGTAGTCGTCCCCGGGGTTGAACGCGCCGCGGTCGAACTCGTCGAACGAGGAGTACCAGTAGGTGTCGTTGTAGGTCTGCGAGCTGCGCTGGTAGAAGCGCCGCCTGAACCCGCCCACCCAGGACGGGTCGTAGGGGTTCTGCGACCCGTACCCGTGGGCGGCCATGCACTCCGGGCAGTGCCCGCTCTGCGGCGCGGCGTGCTGCCCGCAGACGGCGCGCCCGCACTGCGGGCAGGCCGCGATGGCGGCCCGGCCGCAGCGGCCCAGCACGAAGAACCCGGTGGTCACGGTGCAGGGGTTCATGTCGTCCTCCTCGCGGCCGCGCCGGGCGGCGTCCACCGGAACGGCTCCGTCGACACGTGCAGGATCCCCTCGACGAGCCGGTCCTCGGGCTGCGCGCCGGGAAGCTTGGCGTTCGCGCGGATCACCGTCCGCCGCCCCTGCTTCACCCGCACCCGGACCCAGCGCGGCGGCGGCGACCCCGGCCGCCGGACCGCCGCGTCCTTCGGCAGCCGCCGGGTCACGCTGATCACCTGCACCGCCTTCGACTTCCGCTTGATCTTGACCTTGCCGCGCGGGTTGCGCTTGCGGATCCGCCGGTGGCGCAGCCGCTCGGTGACCGACAGCTCCAGCACGCTGCCGTCGCGCAGCTCGGCCCGCACCCGCAGCCACGGGTCGATCGCCCACCACTGCCTCATCGACAGCACGGGACGCTGGACGGGCATGTCGTACTGCGGCCCGTTCTTGTCCGCCACCTTCGGGCCGCGCATGTCGGCCGCCACGGACAGCACGCCTTCCGGGCGCATGTCGGCCGCCAGCACCCGCAGCAACGGCACCATGACCGCGCCGGCCCGGCTCGGCGGCGCCCACTTCGCGCGCCGCACATGCAGGGAATGGCCGGCGAGGCTCTGGACGAACGGCTCCCAGTCGTCCCGCCGCAGCGACACCGAGAACCCGCGCTCCAGGACGAGCGCCCTGTGCAGCGGGTGGAACCGCTCGATGGCCGCGCGCTGCTTGCGCCAGAACATGACGGCACCACCTATCGCTCTGCTCGGTGCGGCGCGCCGTCCGGCGGGGACGGCGCGATCATGCGGTAGACGGACGCCAGCTCGGCCCGCGAGTGCGCCCAGGTCAGGCCGTCCTCGATGCGACGCCTGGCCCGCCGGCCCATCGCCGCGGCCTCGCCCGGGTACTCCAGCAGGACGCGGACGGCCCGCGCCAACTCGGCGGGACGGTCAGCCGGGACGAGCCGCCCGTGCTTCCCGTCCGCCATCAGCTCGCGCACCGCCGGCAGGTCGGAGGCGACCACGGGCACCCCCGCCGCCATGGACTCGATGACCTTCAGCGGCGCGCAGCCCTGGTCGAGGTTGCGGGCGCACCCGGTCAGCGGCGCGACCGACAGCTCGGCGTGCGCCAGCCAGGCCGCGACCTCGTGGTGCGGGAGCGTGAACCGCCAGTCGACCCGGTCGCCCGCGCCGAGCCGCTCCGCCAGCCGCCGCACCGGCTTGGCGCGCCGCTCCGGGACGGACGCGCAGATCACCAGCCGCAGCCCGTCCAGGTCGGCCAGCCGCGCGAACGCGCGCATCAGCACGTCCAGGCCCTGCCAGGGCTGGAGCGCCCCGACGTAGACGATGTAGCGGTCCGGCGCGTCCGCGGGCCGCTCGGGCGCCGCCGGGACCTCGGCGCCGTTCGGCACCAGGCGGATCTTGCCGTCCGGCACCCCGAGGCCGCGCACGGCTCCGCCGATGACGCGCGACGGCACCACGACCGCATCGCAGCGTTCCAGGCAGAACCGCTCCAGCTCCCGGATCTTGCCGAGCGCCGCCTTGGACGCCCACGGCCACGTGTGGCCCATCTCGATGGACGGCAGCCCGTTCACCTCGTACACGACCTTGAAGCGCCGTCCGGGCGCGGTCACCGCGGGCAGCGCGCCCCACGGGTCGCGGACGTGGCAGACCTCCAGCGTGTCCAGGTGCGGTTCCAGGTGATCGGCGACCCAGCCGGAGAACGCCTCGGCCCGGTCGATCAGGTTCGGGACCGGCGCGTCGAACCGGGCGATCTCCCGCGTCCCCTCGCGCTGGTAGCGGGGCAGGTCACCGCCGCCGAGGACGCCCAGCAGCCCGCCGCCGAAGCGCTCGAACAGCTCGTCCGCCATCTGCGCGATGTGGACGGCCGAGCCCTTGCTGGAGGGGAACCGGTCGAAGGCGACGTACGCGGCCCGGTGCCTCATCCGACGCGCACCCCCTCCCGCACGCGCAGGGACCGGTGCCAGGCGATCTGGTCGGCGAGGCCCTCCGCCAGCCCGATCCCGGCCGTCCAGCCGAGCAGCCGCGCCGCCCGTCCCGGATCGGCCCAGGTCCGCGCCGCGTCGCCCGCCACGGGCGCCTCCCGCTGGATCTGCGGCCGCACCCCCAGCACGCCCGTCAGCAGGCCGATCGCCGACCGCACCGCCACGGGCTCGGGGTGGCCGACGTTGACGGGGATCCCCGGCGGCAGGTCCGCGGCGGCCGCCGCCAGCGTCGCCGCCACCACGTCCCGGACGTGCGTGAACGACCGGGACCTGCGCCCGTCGCCGAACACCGGCAGCGGCCGCCCGTCCAGCGCCGCCTCCACGAACCGGTGGAACGCCATGTCGGGCCGCTGCCGGGGCCCGTAGACCGAGAAATAGCGGAGCAGGACGGTCCGCGTCCCGTCCCGCGCGGCCAGCGCCGCGAGCCGCTCGACCTCCACCTTGCTGGCCGCGTAGGGGCTCGCCGGGTGCGGCGGGTCGTCCTCGCGGTTGGGCCTGCGTCCCGCCGACCCGTACACCGACGAGCTGGACGCGACGACCACCCGGGGCCGCAGCCGCGCCGGGCGGCCCGCGCACGCCGCGAGCAGCCGCCCGGTCGCCAGGACGTTGTCGCGCTCGGCGACCGCGCGCCCGGCGCCCCACGAACTGCGCACGCTCGGCCGTCCCGCGAGGTGGACGACGACGTCCGCGGCGGCGAGCGGGTCCAGGTCGTCCAGCGCCAGGTCGGCCTCGACGGCGGTGACGCCGGGCCGGGACGCGACCCGCGCCCACATCCGCCGCGCGGCCTCGGGCGCCAGAGAGCGTCCGGGCGCGTCGACGGCCAGCACCTCGTGTCCCGCGGCCGAGAGCGCATCCGTCACATGGCTCCCGATGAACCCCGCCGCCCCTGTCACCACCATCCGCACGCGGGCACCCTACCCATCACCACCAGGAATTGGACAGGGGCAAGGGCCCCTGGCCAGCAAGAATCCGGAGGAGTGTAGACAAAAGCGGAGTGCCGGACATCTCGGGATGCACTCAGAACCGAGAGAAGGGAGCCGGCGTGCCGGAACCAGACGATGGGTTCGCCGGGCTGTGGGACGCGCACTACGGCGACGTCCTGGGCTACGCCGCCCGGCGGGTCGACCACGAGACGGCGCGGGACGTCGCCGCCGAGACGTTCCTGATCGCCTGGCGGCGCCGGGACGAGATCCCGGCCGACCACCCGTTCCCGTGGCTGCTGCACGTGGCCCGCAACGTCCTGGCGAACGAGGCGCGCGGCCACCGGCGGCGCGGGCGGCTGTGGAGCCGGCTGCGCGGCGACCGCCGGACCGCCGAGCCCGTCGCGGACGTCGCGGTGGGCCTCGCCGAGGGCGGGCGTATCGCCGCCGCGCTGCGGCGGCTGTCCCCCCGCGACCGCGAGGCCCTCCAGCTCGTCGGCTGGGAGGAGCTCGACACCCGCGACGCGGCGGTCGTCGCCGGCTGCTCGGCCAAGACGTTCTCGGTGCGCCTGCACCGGGCGCGCAAGCGCCTGGCGGCCGCCCTCGCCGATCTCGACGCCGACCTGGACGCCGGGGAGCGCCCCATGATCACCACTTCGCTGCAGAGGAGCCCGCTGTCATGAACCCCGCCGTCGAGAACGACGTCCAGGAAGTCCGCCGGATGCTGGCCCCGGCCAACCCGTGCCCGCCGGGCGGCCTGTCCGGCGCCGCCCGTGACGCGGCCGGCGAGGCCGCCTACGCCCGGGTGACGGCGTCCGGCACGTCCACCGGCGCCGAATCCCGCCGCGCGGCGCGGTCCCGGCGAGGGGTGCCGTCCCGCCGCGCGACCGTGCGGCTGGTCGCCGTGGGCGGCCTCGCCGTCGCGGTCGCGGCGGGCGTGACCGTGGTCCAGGGGGCCGGCGGCGTGGACAAGGACGGCAAGCCCCGTCCGGTCGTCCCGGGCCTGCCCGCAGGCGGAGGCGTGGCCAACGCGCAGGAGGTCCTCACCAAGGCGGCGGACGCGGCCCAGGCCCGGCCGTTCACCGCGCCGCGCCCCGGCCAGTGGATCTACACCGAGACCCGGTACCGGCGGAGCCCCATGCCCGGCCCCGGCAAGGTGATCAAGCCTGGCACGCCCCTGAAGACGGTGGTGGACCGGATGTGGATGCGTGAGGACGGCACGCGGATGGGACTGTACGAGAGGGGCAAGCTGGTGACGACCGCCACCGGTGGCGGCTTCCCGCCCGTCGACTACCCCTCGGTGTCCAAGCTGCCCAGGGACCCGGACCGGATGCTGGCCTGGGCCCGCGGCACCGAGGCTCCCCTCGAAGGCGGTCCGGACGCGTGGGCGTTCGCGGCCCTGTCCTCGCTCCTGCTGAACAACGCCGTGATTCCGCCCGCCCAGACCGCCGCCGCGTACAAGGCCCTGGCGAAGATCCCCGGCGTCACGCTGGACAAGAAGGCCGTGGACGACCAGGGGCACCGGGTTCTGTCCGTGTCCCGCGTCGCCGAGGGCTGGGTCCGCAATGCGGTTCTGCTGGACCCGTCCACCTACGCCTACCGCGGCCACCGCGCGACCGTCGTCAAGGACCACAAGTTCGAGGAAGGCGGGGCTTTCAAGAAGGGCGCCACCGAGAGC
The DNA here is from genome assembly GCF_004349215.1 of Actinomadura rubrisoli. GTDB lineage: Bacteria > Actinomycetota > Actinomycetes > Streptosporangiales > Streptosporangiaceae > Spirillospora > Spirillospora rubrisoli. Next base: position 48,859 of record NZ_SMKU01000011.1, read on the forward strand.
ATCGGCGTCCGCCTCGCGTACGGCATCGTCGACCGCCCCGGCCAGCGCCCCTGATCCGCTGACCGCCTGCCCGCCAGAGCCCTCGGCCTCGGCCGGGGGCTCTGCCCACGCCCCGGCTCAGCGGGGACGCGCCACGCGAGCCTCGTCCCAGACGGGCTCCGGGGACTCATAGACCGAGCCGTCAGCGCCGAACACCAGGAACCGGTCGAACGAGCGGGCGAACCAGCGGTCGTGCGTCACCGCCAGGACCGTGCCCTCGTAGGACTCCAGGCCCTCCTGGAGGGCTTCGGCGCTGGCCAGGTCCAGGTTGTCGGTCGGCTCGTCCAGGAGGAGCAGGGTGGCGCCGCCCAGCTCCAGCAGGAGGATCTGCAGGCGGGCCTGCTGACCGCCCGACAGCGTCTCGAACGGCTGCTCCGCACAGAACTGAAGCTCGTACCGGGCCAGGGCGTTCATCGCGTCGCCCCGCAGCCGCGCGTGCTCGGTCATGACGATCTCGCACGGCGTGCGCCCGGCCAGGTCGGGACGGGCGTGCGTCTGCGCGAACAGGCCCGGCACGACGCGGGCGCCGAGCCGCGCGACACCGGTGTGGGCGACGGGCTCGACCGGGACCGCGCCGCGCGGGAGCGTCTCGGCGACGGCCGCCAGGAGCCGCAGGAAATGCGACTTGCCCGAGCCGTTGGAGCCGAGGACCGCGACCCGCTCGCCGTACCAGACCTCCTCGTCGAACGGCTTCATCAGGTTCGTCAGCTCAAGGCTCTCGCAGATCACCGCGCGCTTGCCGGTCCGGCCGCCGCGCAGGCGCATCTTCAGGCTCTGGTCGCGCGGCGGGACCTCCGGCGGGCCCGCCTCCACGAACTTGCGCAGCCGGGTCTGCGCCGCCTGGTAGCGCGAGGACATCGAGTCGTTGTACATCGCCTTGTTCTTGAGCGTCATCACCAGCTGCTTGAGCTTGGCGTGCTCCTCGTCCCAGCGGCGCCGCAGCTCCTCCAGGCGCTCGTTGCGGTCACGGCGCGCCTGCGCGTACGTCGCGAACCGGCCGCCGTGCACCCACACCTGGCCCGCCTCGACCGTCACGATGCGGTCGGCGGAGCGGTCGAGCAGCTCGCGGTCGTGCGACACCAGCAGGACGGTCTTGGACGTCTCGCGGAGCCGGTCCTCCAGCCACCGCTTGCCCGGCACGTCCAGATAGTTGTCGGGCTCGTCCAGCAGCAGGACCTCGTCAGGGCCGCGCAGCAGCGCCTCCAGCGCGAGCCGCTTCTGCTCGCCGCCCGACAGCGTCCTGACCTCCCGCCACCGGCAGGAGTCGTACGGGACGCCCAGGGCCGCGACGCAGCACGCGTCCCAGAGCACCTCGATCTCGTAGCCGCCCGCGTCGCCCCAGCCGGCCAGCGCGGTGGCGTACCGCAGCTGCGTGGGCTCGTCGTCGCGCTCCATCATCGCCAGCTCCGCCGCCTCCACGGCCGCCGCGGCCTCGCGCACGCGGGGCGGCGCGGTGGACAGCAGCAGGTCGTGCACGGACGACTCGTCCCGCACGTTCCCGACGAACTGCCGCATCACGCCCAGCCCGCCGCTGTGCGCGACCGTCCCCTCCTGGGGCGTGAGATCCCCGGCGATCAGCCGCAGGAGGGTGGTCTTCCCGGCGCCGTTCGGGCCGACGAGCGCCGCCGTGACCCCGTCGCCCACCCGGAACGAGACATCGTCCAGCAGCACGCGGCCGTCCGGCAGCGCATGGCCGACATGGCCGACCTCCACGTGCCCCACGGCTGCCTCCTCGCGACGGAACCCCCGCCTCCGAGTGTCCGGACGCGGCGGCCCACGCGTCAAACCAATTACGGCGGGTGACCGCCGGCGTCAGAGCCCGAGCAGGGCCCTGACGTGCGGGACGACGGCGTCCAGCGCGACCTTGACCGTCTCGCCCGTCGCGCGGGCCGTGACCTCGGCGACGCCCTCGGCCAGCCCGCGGCGGCCGACCGTCACGCGGAACGGGATCCCGGTCAGCTCCACATCCCGGAACTTCACCCCGGCGCGCTCCGGGCGGTCGTCGATCACGACCTCCGCCCCGGCGGCGGCGAGACCGGCGTAGACGTCCTCGGCGGCCTTCGCCACGTCCGCGTCGTCCGACTGGGCGATCACGACGGCGACCTGGAAGGGCGCCACCGCGAGCGGCCAGACGATCCCGCGGTCGTCGTGGTGGACCTCCACGATCACGGCCATCGCCCGCTCGACGCCGATCCCGTAGCTGCCCATGACGATCGGGACCCGCGCGCCGTCCGGGTCGAGGATCTCGGCGCCGAGGGCCCGCGCGTACCGGTCGCCCAGCTTGAAGATGTGGCCGACCTCGATGGCCCGCTCGACCACCAGCGGCTCGCCGCAGCGCACGCACGGCTCCCCGGCCGCGACCTCGCGCAGGTCCGCCCAGGTGCCGACGGGGATGTCGCGGTCGACGTCCACGCCGCGCAGGTGGACGTCGTCGATGTTCGCGCCGGTGAACATGGCGCGGCGGCCGCGCAGCGCCTCGTCCGCGATCACCGGGAGGCCGGTGACGCCGACCGCGCCGAGGCTGCCGGGCAGCGCGCCGAGCGCCTCCCGGATCTCCTCCGGCTGCGCCGGCCGCGGCTCCACGGCCCCGGTCGCGCTCACGAGCTTGCCCTGGTTGAGGGCGTGGTCGCCGCGCAGCAGGACGAGGGTGAGCGCTCCGTCCAGCACGTACACGAGGGTCTTGACCTGCCGGTCGGCGGGCGCGTCGTAGGCCAGCAGGTCCTCGATCGTCCGGACGCCGGGCGTGTCGAAGCGCTCGGGCGCCGGGAGGCCGGGGCCGTCGCCGGCCTCCGGCAGCCGGGACGCGGCCCGCTCGATGTTGGCCGCGTAGCCGCACGCGGGGCAGCGGACCACCAGGTCCTCGCCGACCTCGGCGGGGCACATGAACTCCGTCGAGTCCGAGCCGCCCATCGTCCCGCTGGACGCCTCGACCGGGTAGGCGGGGATGCCGAGGCGCTCGAAGATCCGCGTGTAGGCGCCGTGGTAGCCCTCGAACGAGGTGTCCAGTCCCGGCCGGTCGATGTCGAAGCTGTAGGCGTCCTTCATCGTGAACTCGCGGGTCCGCAGCAGGCCGCCCTTGGGGCGCGGCTCGTCCCGGAACTTGGTCTGGAACTGGTACCACTGCTGCGGCAGCCGCCGGTAGGAGCCCAGCTCGCGCGCGACCGTCGCGAAGATCTCCTCGTGCGTCATGCCGAGCGCCAGGTCGGCGCCCCTGCGGTCGCGGAGCCGGAACATCTCCTGGCCCATCAGCTCCCAGCGGCCCGAACGGCGCCACGGCTCGGCCGGGTGCATCGCCGGGAGCAGCATCTCCTGCGCGCCGATCCGGTCCATCTCCTCGCGGATGATCCCCATCACCTTCGCCCGGACGCGGACCGCCAGCGGCAGCAGCGAATAGTGGCCCGCGGTGAGCTGCCGGACGTAGCCCGCGCGCAGCAGCAGCCGGTGGCTCGGCGCGTCGGCCTCGGCGGGATCGTCGCGGAGCGTGGGCACGAACATCTGGGACCAGCGCATCCGGCGAGGGTAACAGCGGGGCCGCGAACGGCTAATGCGGTGAGGGAAGGCGTCACCAGTCAGTACCCTGAGTGCCGTGAGTCGAGAAGGTGTGACGCCGCAGAGCGAGGATTTCTCCGCCTGGTACAACGAGCTCGTCCTCAAGGCGCAGCTCGTGGACCGCGGTCCGGTTCGCGGCACGATGGTCATCCGCCCGTACGGTTACCGGGTGTGGGAGCTGCTCCAGGCCGACCTGGACCGGCGGATCAAGGACGCGGGGCACGACAACGCCTGCTTCCCGATGCTGATCCCGGAGTCCTACCTCAAGCGCGAGGCCGAGCACGTCGAGGGCTTCTCCCCGGAGCTGGCGGTCGTGACGGTCGCGGGCGGCAAGGAGCTGGAGGAGCCGCTGATCATGCGGCCCACCTCCGAGACGGTCATCGGCGAGTACATGGCCAAGTGGATCGACTCGCACCGCGACCTCCCGCTCCTGCTGAACCAGTGGGCGAACGTGGTCCGCTGGGAGATGCGGCCCCGGATGTTCCTGCGCACCACCGAGTTCCTCTGGCAGGAGGGGCACACCGCGCACTCCGACGAGGACGACGCGATGCGCGAGACGATGTGGGCCCTCGACGCCTACGCGGGCGTGGCGCGCGAGCTGGCGGCGATGCCGGTCGTGGCGGGGGAGAAGACGCCGGGCGAGCGGTTCGCCGGCGCCGTCCGCACGTACACGATCGAGGGCATGATGCGCGACGGCCGGGCCCTGCAATCCGGCACCTCGCACTACCTCGGCACCAACTTCGCCAAGGCGTTCGAGATCCAGTACCAGGACGAGGAGGGCAAGCTGCAGCTCGCCCACACCACGTCCTGGGGCATGAGCACCCGCCTGATCGGCGGCATGATCATGACGCACGGCGACGACAAGGGCCTGGTCCTGCCGCCGCGGCTGGCGCCCTACCAGGTCGTGATCGTCCCGATCGGGCGCAAGGAGCAGGGCGAGCAGGCCGCCGCCGAGGCCCGCCGGCTGGGCGCCGCGATCAAGGCGATGGGCATCCGCGTCCACGTGGACGACAACCGCCCGCAGCTGTCGCCCGGCTTCAAGTTCAACGAGTGGGAGATGCGCGGCGTCCCCGTCCGGATCGAGCTCGGCAAGCGCGACATCGAGGCCGGCGTCGCCACCCTCGTCCGGCGGCTGCCCACCGTCGAGGGGCAGGGCAAGGAGCAGATCCCGCTGGAGAAGGTGCCCGAGCTGTTGCCCGGGATCCTCGCCGAGTTCCAGTCGTTCCTGCTGGCCAGGGCCGAGGCGTTCCGCGAGGACAACACCGCCGCGGTCGACGCCTGGGACGCCTTCGCCGCCCAGGTCGCCGGCGGCTGGGCCCGCGCGTTCCACTGCGGGCTCGCCGCCTGCGAGGACGACATCAAGGCCGAGACCTCCGCGACCCCGCGGGTCATCGCGGCCGACGCCCCGCAGGAGAGCGGCACCTGCGTCAAGTGCGGGGAGCCGTCCGCCTACGGCAAGCGCGTCATCTTCGGCCGGGCCTACTGAGCTTCCCGCAGGCCGCGGGCCGTCACGGCCGCGCGATCACGGGTCGTCCCCGCCGTTCGCGCGGCCGTTCGCGTTCATGCGGGTCATGTAGGGCTGGACGAACCACGCCCACGAGCACAGCGCCAGGACGACCAGGGCCGTGACGACCGCCGCCCACTCCGCCCCCAGCGACTCGACGATCAGCGTGGTGGAGGCGGTGATCGAGATCGCCAGGGCGAACGCGCCCAGGATCCCGAACCGGTTGGCGCGCCGGATCAGCAGGGGCTTCTGCCCGAGCTGGAACAGGATCCGGTGCTGGAACACAGGGGCGATGAAGCAGATCGAGGCGAGGGCCGCGCCGAACAGCGCGGTGTAGAACAGCACCCGGCCCGAGTCGTCCACCTTGCCGAAGCCCACGGAGAACGGGACGGTGAGCAGGAACGCGAACAGCACCTGCACGCCGGTGACCGCCACGCGGAACCCTTGCAGCAGTTCCATCAGCTGCCGGTCGAGACGTTCGTGCTCGGTCTCGTTGCGGGGCTTGACGGAGGGATCATCGCTCATGCAGGCCCTTTACCCGGCACGATGCCCATCAGTCGGACATATCCCGGTTTCGGGCGCGCCCTAGGCGAGGGACGGCGGCTTCACGCGCAGCGCGAGCATCGACACGTCGTCGCGCAGATCGCCGTCGCAGAACTCCAGCAGCGCCTGCTCCACCGCGCCCAGCATGGTCTCCAGCGGGTCGGTGGCGTGCGTCGCCAGCGTCTCCAGCAGCCGCTCCTGCCCGAACTCCTGCCGCTGCAGGTCGCACGCCTCCAGCACGCCGTCCGAGTGCAGGACGATGGTGTCGCCGACGCCGAGGTCGATGGTGTCGAGCCCGGCCTCGAAGTCGTCGAACAGCCCGAGCGGCACGCCGCCCCGGGACGCCGACCTGATCACCCCGTCGGCGCGGACCACGATCGCCGGGGGGTGGCCCGCGGTGCCGAGCGAGACCGTGACGCGCTCGGTGTCGAGCTCCAGCCCGGCCATCACGGCGGTGACGAACCGGTCCTCGTCCAGCAGCGCCTCGTTCACCAGGGCCAGGATCTCGGCGGGACGGTCCTTCCAGCGCGCCGCCAGCCGCACGCAGTGCCGGGCGGTCGAGGTCACGGCCGCGGCGTCCTCGCCCTTGCCGCACACGTCGCCGAGCACCAGGCCCCAGCCGCCGTCCTGGATGCGGAACACGTCGTAGAAGTCGCCGCCCACCTCGGCGCCGCGCGTCGCCGTCATGTAGCTGGCCGCGACGCTCACCCCCGGGATGGCCGGCAGCGCCTTCGGCAGCAGCCCCGACTGGAGCGTCTCGGCCACCTCGGCGCGGCGCCGGTACAGCCGCGCCGCCCGGATGACCAGCGCCAGGTAGCGTCCGAGCCGCTGGACGACCCCGAGGTCCATGAGGTCGAACGGGCCGTACTCGCCGCTGGCCGCCAGGCTGATCGTGCCGATGCAGCGGTCGCCGTCCTCCACCGGGACGCACAGGACCGACGTCGCGCCGATCTTGCTGCAGACGGGCTGACCGTCCGGGCAGACGCCCAGCACGTCGAGGTTCTCCACATGCGGGCGCAACGCGCTCTGCCGGGTGAGGAACACGGTGTGGGGCAGCGTGCCGGCGGCCGGCTCCATCTGCTCCAGCATCCCCACGGCCTCGACGGAGTGCTCGTCGGCCGGGCCCATGACGACCTGGCGGCGCAGCTCCGGCGTCTTGCCCGTGGCGTGGGCGCCGCCCTGCGCGGACGCCCCCGGGCCGCCGTTCGGGCCGGTGAGGTCGATGAACGCCCAGTCGGCCAGCTCCGCGGCCAGCAGCCGCGCGCACCGCCGGACGGCCACGGTCTCGTTGAAGACGGGCTCGTCCAGCAGCAGCTCGCTGGCGGTGGCCAGGACGTCCATCCGGTGGACGATCGTGGCCACGGTCTCGTCGTCGCCCTGCGGGCCGGGGCCGGACGCCGGGGCCTGGGGCGCCCTCGCCCGCGCCGCCGGGGCGTCCTTCGGCCCGGTGTCCTGCCGGCCGCCGTCCTTCGAGGCGGGCGTTCCCGCCTCGTCCGCGGGCGGGTTCCTCGGGCCGGCGGCCACCACGACCATCGGGTCGGGCTCGCCGCGGATCCACACCCGGGCCAGCGTCACCACCGCGTCGATCGGATGGTCGCGGCCGAGGAAGCGGACCTGCACGCGCCGCCGCCGCCCGGTCCGGACGACCGCCGCGAGCTGCGACCGCACCGCCGCCCGCGTGGCCAGGTCGCAGAAGGCCGTGAACTGCTTGCCCGACACGTAGCCGGAGGACGTGCCGAGTAGCGCGGCCGCCTGCCGGTTGACGCGCCGCACGCTGTTGTTCCTGTCCAGCAGGAACAGCGGGACGGGCGCGTCCTGGAAGACCGTGCGCAGCACCCGCCGCTCGTTCTCCGCCGCGTTCGACCCGCCCTGCTCGGGGCCCTGCTCGGTGCCCATCGTCCGCAGCGCCGTCAGCGCCAGCTCCAGCTCGACCAGCGCCGCGTCCAGCGTCGCGCGCAGGTCGGGTTCGGGCATGCTCGCGGCCTGGCGCAGCTCGCCGATGCGCCCTTCGAGGTCGGAGATCTCCCGCAGGAGCGTCTCCGGTTCCAGCTGGTCGGGCTGGTCGTGCATCTGGTCTCCCTCTTTGTCCGCGAGGCACGGTGAAAACCAGATCGGCTCGTCCTCTGGTCGGGCTACCGCGATCTTCGAGACCGCTGTGCGCAGCCTATTCCGTTCCCCGCGTGCGGCCTAGTTCGCGTCCTAAGAGAGCCCCTGGTCACCGACGATGCGCTGTGCCAGCGCGGTGAGCTTGACGTGGCGGGTCTGCGAGATCCGCCGCATCTCGGCGAACGCCTCGTCGGCGTCGCAGCTCAGGGCGTGCATCAGGATGCCCTTCGCCTGGTCGACGACGGCGCGGGCCTCGACCGCCTCCTGCAACTGTACGGCGGTCCGGTGAACGTCGTCGTACTGCTGCGAATTGGACACCGCCGCGCTGCCCTGCGCCATCAGCAGCGCCGCCAGCGCGTTCCGGCCGGGGCCGAGCGCCTTGGGCGCCACCCCGTACAGGGTGAGCGTCACCAGGACGGGCGGGTTGAGGTGCGGGGACGTGGTGAAGCAGCGGACGCCGCGGCGCAGCATCTCGGCCATCGCCTCGGGCCAGCGGGTCTCGGCGAGGATGTCGTCGGAGCTGAGCGTGCGGCGGCCGAGCACCACGTCGAAGATCGGCCCGTGGCCGCGCGAGAGCTGCCGGTCGGTCACCTCGGCGAGATCGGGATGGCTGGCCGCGGCGGCCAGCGGCTCGGGCCGGTCGGCGTCCCGGGCCGGGGCCGGTACCAGCGGGGGCGCCGCGTTCCCGGCCGGGGCCGGGCCGCGCGCCGATGAGGTGCCGTCGGCCGATGACGTGCTGTCGGAGGACGGGGTTGCGGAGGACGCGTTCTCCAGGGGGGAGGGCACGGCGTCCTGGACGGTGTCCGGAGGCAGGCCGGGGGTCTCTGCGGGACCGTTCCCAGAGAGCTTCGGCAGAGCCCAGCGCACGCTCGCCGCGCCCGCGCAGCCCGGGACGGCGCGGGACGCCAGCTCGGTGATGCGGTGCAGGGTGCCCACGTCCGAGGACTCCCCGACCATGCCCAGCCGGGCGATCTCCAGCGCGAGCTGGTCCGTCAGGACCATTTCGGTGGGCGTCACACCATCGACGTTATCCTGCGGGACGGCCTGATCGTGCCCCCGCGACGGCGACGCGGGGCCGGCCGCCCTGCGGTGGAGCCGATCCGGGCGGTTCATCGTCGACCTCAGTTGTTGGGCGGGGCCTTGCTGATGTGGTGGAGCGGCCCCACGTCTCCGTTGGCGACAGCCAGGTCCCCGATGGTCACGATGCCCACCGGGCGCTGCATGGCGTCGACCACCGGCAGCCTTCTGACCGCGTGCTCGCACATCAGCTGCGCCGCGGTCTCGGTGTCGTCCTCGGCGCGCAGCGTGGTGAGCTCGGCGGTGCACACGTCGCCGAGCGGGGTGAGGGACGTGTCGCGGCTCTCGGCCACCGCGCGCACCACGATGTCGCGGTCGGTGATCACGCCACACAACCGTCCCCCGTAGGTCACGAGGACGTCGCCGATGCCTTCGTCACGCATGATCCGGGCCGCCTCGTAGAGCGTCGCGTCCAGCGGCAGCGACTGGGGGGCCGAGGTCATCACGTCGCCCACTCTTGGTGGCATCGCTCGCTCATCCTCCCGAATCGCGGCCGGTTCGCGTAACCCGTGTCGCGCGTCTACCCACGGGCGGCCCGCCTATTCGGGCGAATGCGGTATCTCCTGCTGGATTTCCCCTGGATCACGTCCTGGACCTGCGCCGGGCCGCAGCCGGACGCCGTGTCCGACGCCGTGCCGGACGCCGGGCCGGACGCCGTGCGGACCGGTTCCGGCCCGGCTCAGAAGTCGAAGATCGTTCCGGTTCGGGAGCGCATCGCGCAGTCGTTGCCGTACTCGGCGCGGAAGTCGACCGCCCGCCCCCGCCAGTGCCCGTCGGCCTGCGCGACCACGGGCGCGTAGATCGCCGTGCAGACCCGGTCGTCGGGCGCGTGGGCGAGCCTGCCGCCCGCTGCGTCGATCTCGGTGCAGGCGCGGGCCGCCTTCGGGTGGTTCCCGCCGGCGGGGCCGCAGCGGAGCGTCACCGTCCGCGTCCCGGAGGTGCCGTTCCCCGGAGCCGCGGAGGTGTCGTTCCCCGGATAGGTCAGCGTGAGGCGCAGGGAGGTGCCCGGAGCCGCCTGCGCGGGGACGGCGGGCAGCAGGGCGAGCGCGCCGCCCACGAGGGCGGTGGCGATGAGGTGCGGCATGGAGACACTCCCGGCGATCGGATCAGAGCATCGCTCAATGTATCCGAACAGCTACACACCGTGCCGGGAAATGGACGACCCCGCGGTCACGGGGGAACCGCGGGGCCGCGCTTGGGGGGAGCACGAATACGGGGGATGGCCCGGAGAGGGGTGGCGGCCTGGTCAGGCGGCCAGGATGTGGGAGCGGCGGTGGTCGGCCAGGGCCTCGCGCAGCTGCTTGCGGCCGCGGTGCAGCCGGGACATCACCGTGCCGATGGGGGTGCCCATCATCTCGGCGATCTCCTTGTAGGCGTAGCCCTCGACGTCGGCGAGGTAGACCGCGTCACGGAAGTCCTTCGGCAGGGCCCGCAGCGCCTCGACGATCCCGTTGTCCGGGATGCGGTCGAGCGCCTCGGACTCGGCGGACCTGAACCCGGACGAGAGCGCCTCGCTCTGCGAGATCTGCCACTCCTCCAGCTCCTCGGAACCGGCGCGCTGGGGCTCGCGCTGCTTCTTGCGGTAGGTGTTGATGAAGTTGTTGGTCAGGATGCGGTGCAGCCACGCCTTGAGGTTCGTGCCCTCCTGGAACTGGTGGAAGTTCACATATGCCTTGGCCAGCGTCTCCTGGACCAGGTCCTCGGCATCGGCGCTGTTGCGGGTCATCCGCACGGCACTGGCGTACAGCGGGTCGGCGAGCGGGAGCACGTCGCGCTCGTAGCGCTCGGTGCTCTCGGCGTTCCGTCGGACAGGCATGGTGACAGTGGTCATCATCGCTCCCCGTAGGTCGTGACCCGTGAGGGCCGGTTGCGGGCGCGCGTTCGGGGGCGCGCGCGGACCGGGCGGACGAGCCGCCCCCCGTGCTTGGTGGTACGTGCCACCATTCCCGACGGGTTCGGAGCCGGCCTGAGAGGTGCGGCACAGCGAACGTGCTTCAGGGCTCCGCGCCGTCCTCCCGGAGGAGGGTCCGGCGTCGTTTGGGGATCCCGGCCTCGCATGGAGGGTGGGCCGAGGGGTCGCGCGGGTCGGCGGTGCCAGGGCGACCCCGTATCACCGGGACGTCGCGGGCCGCACACGAACAGGCGCTTCCACTCGCCAGTGGTGTTCCCGTCATGTAAGACGCGTGGGAACGGTCAAATGGTTGCGTGGCGTTCATCACACCACCTGCGCAGGGCGGCCGGACGGGCGCGGACATGGGGTGGGCAAAGACCGCCCCCTGGAGCCCGGTACGGGCGGGGTTCCAGGGGGCGGCCGAACGGGGGATTTCCCCTTTGATCAGTCGAGCAGGTGGTTCAGGGCCCTGGTCATCAGGGTCCTTTGCTCGGCCGGGGTCTTGGCCTGCTCGATGCCGAAGCCGAGCAGGACGCTGTCCCTGGTCGCGACCGCCGAGACGGAGTCGATCAGGGCCTGGGCGCGGACGTACTCCGCGTTGTTGGCGGGACTGCCGACCGGGGCGCCCTGGACCGCCCAGGGGCCGAGCCCGGTCTCGAAGCCCTCGGCGTCGAGCTGGCCGCCGGTCGTGGTGACCTTGGTGTCGTCGACGAACAGCCCGGTTCCGCCGGTGCCCGGGTCGCTGACGTAGGAGATGGACACCTCGACCTTCTTGCCCGCGTAGGCGGACAGGTCGAAGGCGGTGGGCACCCAGCCGTTGGAGTTGCCCGACAGCGCGTTCCAGCTACCGGACGTGCCGGTGTTGCCGCAGGGGGTTCCTCCGGTGAGGTAGTGCTTGAGGTGCGGGTGGAGGTTCAGCAGGTAACCCTGCTCGCACTCGTTCGGGACGGTGTTGCGCGTCCGCCCGTTCTTGTCGGGCAGCGTGGTCCAGTCTTCGCCGCCGACGGTGTGCGCTTCGAGGATCACGTTGTCGAAGCCCGTCTCGGTGCTGTAGGAGAGCTGGGCCTGAAGGGTGGGGGCCTGCGCAGCGGTGACGTTGGACAGGTCCACGGTGCGGGTGAGCCGCCGGTAGAGGGAGTCCTGGTGCGTGCCCGCCACGTACCACTGGCCCTCGATCGGCTCGCTGGGCGCGGCGGCGCCCAGATAGTCGCCGGCCTTCCAGCTGGTGAACTGCGGGAAGGTGGCCTTGGGCAGAACGGTCGAGGTGACCTGGAAGCCGCCCGCCTCGTTGACCGGGTTGGTCGCGGTGCCGCTCAGGTTGGACGTGACCCCGTCGTACGGACGGGCCGTCCCGGTGAACTGGTTGGGGTTGCCGATCCGCTGCCGGTCGTAGGCGCCGAGGTAGTACTGGAAGAAGTCGTCCGACAGCAGTTCGCAGTCGTCACGGAAGTTGCCGTTGACGACGCAAGGCTTCTCCGGGTGCCCCTTCAGGCCGTAGTAGATGCCGCCGCCGTTGAGCCGGGCCAGCGGGCCGTAGTAGCCGGTCGTCTCGCCGGTGTGCAGGAGCTTGCCGCCCTCGTTCAGGTACGAGCGGATGTTCAGCACCAGGTCCTTCTCGCGGTCGGCGATCTGCGAGTCGGGCGCGTCACCGAGGTGGGTCTTGACCGGGTCGTCGGCGGCGTCCTGCGTGACGCGGTTGTCGCCCAGGTACCAGACGACGGCCTTGAAGTGCTTCAGGACGCCGAGGTCGTGCGGGGCGCCCTCCTTGTCGATGTCCCAGACGAGCGGCTTGTGCTCGGCCGCCTTGACGAGGTCCGCGTACTGCCGGGCGTAGCGGGGCGCGTTCGTCCCGGCGGGGTAGGTGGGGTTGATGCCCTTGTAGTCCTCGTCCGCGATCACCAGGACGTCGGCCTTGTCCCGCGACCGGACCGTGTAGGTGAAGTGCTTGCTCTCGACGCGGGCCTTGCCCTTCCTGCCGGAGAACCACACCTCGACCTTGTCGCCGGGGTCCTGCCCCCTGACCTTGCCGCGGTACTCGCCGTAGTAGTGGTTGTTCTCGCCTCCGAACCGCTCGCCGCCGCGCCACTCGCGCACGTCGTCGTGGCGGACGCGGCCGCCGTTGATCCGGTAGTGGAGCTCCCTGTCGCGCAGCGACTTGCGGATGTGCGCCGCGACCTCCTGGGTGGACCCGTAGGAGGTGGTGAACCCATCGGTCTCGAAGTCGGCGGTCGTCCGGCCGACCGGCGACACCGGGTTGTCCGGGGTCTGCGCCGACTTGCCGACCGAGAGCGCGAACGGCAGGTTCTTCCGGAACTCGTTCGCGATCAGCTTCTCGTCGTCCGGGAACTCGAAGATGCTGGCGCAGTTCTCCGGCTTCCACTCGTCGTCGGGGAAGGTGTTGGCGGCCGTCCTGCACGTCGCCATCTCGGGCGTGATCGACAGGGCGCGGTGGTTGTTGTCGGCCTCGCCATCGGTGTCGCCGTTGGTGGTGTAGAGCTGGGCGCCGAGCTCGGGCGTGTACCCGGGGACGGCGGGGTGGTCGATGTCGCCGAGCAGCGCGTCATGGATCACGTCGTCGGGGCTGCGCGTGGCGGCCTGCCAGCCGACGCCGTGCAGCAGCAGCTCGGCCGCCGAGTGGTAGTTGATCAGGTAGCTCGGGCGGAGCCGCTTGTAGAGGGCGATCTGCGCCTTCGTCTCGGGCTCGGACGCCGGGCCGCTGCCGCGGTAGGTCTCGCCGGCCGGGTTGGGCGAGGAGCCTTCGTTGTCGTAGCCCCACTTGTAGGGGAAGTTGCGGTTGGGGTCGATGCCGTCCCCGGGGGTGATCTTGCCGTCGCCGTTGTTGTCGCGGGCGTTCTTGCGCCAGAGCCGGAACCCCTCCTGGAAGGTCAGGTCGTAGCCGTCCACGTTGACGACGGGGACGAACCACAGGTCCGTCGTGTCGACGATCCTGGTGAGCTCGGCGTTCGCGCCGTAGCCCTCCACGTAGTGGTGCAGCAGCCGGCGCACCATCTCCGGCGTGATCCATTCGCGCGCGTGCTGCGACGCCTGGTAGACCACCGCGGGCCTACGGCGGTCCTTGAGCTTCGCCACGTCCTTGCTGACCCGGACGGCGGTGATCGGCTTGCCCTGCACGGACGTGCCGATGTCCACGGCGGTCGCGATGGACGGGTGGTCGGCGGCGAGCTTGAGGATCTCCTCGCGGATGTTCCCGGCGCCGCTGTAGGGGCGGAAGACCTTCGGCGGGGCCGCCAGAGCGCGCTGCCTGACGTCCTTGCCCTTCACGGTCTTCACGGTCAGGCGCAGGCCCTGCTTGGCCAGCGCGGCGGCCTGGATGCCGTTCATCACCGCCTCGACGTGGACGCGGTCGCCCGCGCCCTTGCCGAGGGTGATGTCCTCATGGTCGAGTCCGGCCCGGTTCAGCAGCTTCACCTGGTCGGACGTCAGCTCGCCGCTGTAGACATCCACGGCGCCGCCCGGCGCGGGGGTCTTGGGGGCGGCGTTCGCGGGGACCGCCGAGAGCGCTCCGATCAGGAGTGCCGCGGCGGCCAGGAGGGAAGTGGATCTCTTGCGACGTGAAATGGCGTGCCGGAATACCGTGCGCGTCATCGCGCCTCCCTGGCATGGATCACAAACGGGGGTCGCGTGATCGTCTGCCGGGGGGCAGGGGGTGTCAATGTGGCAACAGTGCCGTTTGCCGCATTCGGCCAGTTCGCAGTGACCGTGCACCTATGGTGCAGTTGAGGCGTCCGTCATGGTTGGAACGGGCCATCTCATTCGGAGGCTCAGGCGGGGAGGTGCCCGGCCAAGATCGTCCGGACGAGCCGCTCGGCGAACTCCTCGGGCTCCTCCGGAAGCCGGGCACCGGCGGCCACCGCCTCCGGCCCGGCGAGCCGGGTCAGGAAAGCGTGCTGGTGGCAGCCGCCGAGCAGGGCCGCGGCGATGAACGGCAGGGGCGCGCCGTCCGCGAGCCGCCCGGCCCGCCGCTCGGCCTCCAGGTAGCCGATCAGGGCGGCGTGCCCCAGCACCGGACCGGCCGTGGCGCCGCCGGGCGGCCCGGTGGGAGGGCCGCCCGGAGCGCTCGGGAGGCCGTCCGCGGAGCCGGACGGACGCGCGCCGCCGTCATGGCCACTTTGGGACCGTCCGGCGGGCTTGGCGCCGACCGCCTCCTGTGCCTTGGCCGGGCCGTCGGCCCGCAGCCACGCGATCAGCTCGGGGTCGGCGAGCACCGGACCGGTCATCGGCAGCAGCTCGCCGTAGAAGCGCACCATGTCGGCGGCGAGCCGGACGAGGTTGCCCTCCACCGTCCCCTGGCCCGCGGACGCGCCGAGGGCCGCCATGGCGGCCCTCGCGGTTCCGGTGACCTCCCCTAGCGCCGCCGCGAAGAGCGCCGTCTTGTTCGCGAAGTGGTTGTAGAGGCTGCCCTCGGAGACCCCGGCGCGGCGCGCGATCTCCTTGGTGGTCGCCGCGACGATCCCGCGGCCGCGGATCACCTCGATCGCCGCGGCCAGGATCCTGTCCCGCATCGGCTCCAACGCCGCCGTCACCCCTGCCACCTCCCGTACCGCTGCTGGACATTAGCACGATCACCCGTAATGAGTGAGCGCTCACCCGAACCAGTTTACGCCGATTGCCAGCACACCGCCCTCACGCGAGGTAGCGTCCCCCTCACCAAGGGTTGCCGGGTGTGTCGCTGCGCCGCCGCCCAGGGGAGGGGTCCCGTGAGCATCGCAGAAAGTCATTCGCCGCCGTTCACGGGAGACGCCGCGTCCCCGGACGGCCGGCCCAACAGGGCGTCCGGTGCCGAAACGCACACGCCCCAGTTCCTCGGACAGCACCTGCTCGGCGTGGCGCGCCTGGCCGCCATCACGCTGGACGGGCGCGGCCGCATCGGCCACTGGAACCACACCGCGGCGGAGATCTTCGGCGTCGCGCGGATCCAGGCCGTGGGCCGTCCGCTCGCCGCCGTCGTGCGGCTGCCCCAGGAATACCGCGGCGCCTTCGGGCCGGAGGCGTTCGGGCACGTCTGGTGCGACGCATGCAGGGTCCCGCGCGTCGACAACGGGGAGCTCGCCGAGGTCGGCTGGTGGGTGTACCCGATCGCCCGCCCCGTCCGTCCCGGCACGAGCCCTCCCGCCGACGGCCTTCCCGGCCCCGGCGCGGGCGGTCCCGACATCAGGGTGCTCGTGCTGGCGGCCGACCTGCGCCGGCTGCGCGAGGACGGTCCCGGCCTCGTCATGGGCGACGTGCTCGTCGCCCGGCCCGACGGCGAGGCGTGCCTGGCCGCCGGGGCGCGGCTGCTGCGGGTCGAGCCCGCGCTGGCGCCGCCGTCCGAAGGCGGCGGCGACGCCTCGCACGCCCGGCGCCTCGCCGAGCTGCTCCCGGTGACGGACACGGCTGCGGCCGCCATCACGGCGCGGATGCTCGGCCTCGGGTGCCCGTCGGTCGCGCTCAGCCTGCGCGTCCGGCTGCCGATCGTCCCCTACCGGGGCGACGCGCCGCTCGCGCTGAGGGCCAGGCCGCGCGCCGCCGGCGACGTCCCCGACGAGCGCGCCGCGGGCGAGGCACACGCCGACGCCTGCCCCGGGACAGGCGCCGCGCACCCGACCGCCGAGCCTGATCCGCGCCCCGAACACGGACTGGAGACGATGGCCGTGAGGGAGCATCTGGCCTTCCTCGGCGAGGCCGGACAGCAGATCGGCAGCTCGCTGGACTACCTGCAGAGCGCCCGCACGCTCGCGGAGGTGCTGGTACCGCGGCTGGCCGACTTCGCCGCCGTCGAACTGCTCGAAGGCGTCGTCGCCGACTCGTCGCCGCCCGAGGCCGACATCGACTCGGCCACCCTCATGCGCCGGGTCGCCGTCGTCCACAACGACGAACCCGGACGCTGGGAGGAGGCCGTCCCCGAGGACGAGAAGCTCCTCCTGTCGGAGCGGACGCCGTTCGTCCAGGCCATGCGGACGGGCCGCGCCGTCCACATCCCCCAGGTCGGTCCCGAGCGCGCGCGGCAGATCTCCGAGTCCTTCGGCGAACGCGACCTGCGACCGCTGTTCACCGGACGGGCGCTGCTGATCGTCCCGCTGATCGCGCGCGGACGGGTCCTCGGCACGTTCAAGCTCCTGCGCAAGCCCGACCGTCCCGGCTTCGACGAGCTCGACCTCGCGTTGGTCGAGGAACTGGGCCGCAGGGCGGCGCTGTGCATCGACAACGGCCGGCTCTACCGGCGCGAAGTGCAGGCCGCCCAGGAACTCCAGCGCAGCATGCTTCCGGACGATCCGCCCGAGGTCGCGGGCGCGCGTGTGTGCTACCGCTACCGTCCCGCAGGGCAGGCGGCGCAGGTCGGCGGCGACTGGTTCGACGCCATCCCGCTGCCCGGCTGCCGCCTCGGCATCGTCGTCGGCGACGTCATGGGCCACGGGCTCACCTCCGCCGCGATCATGGGCCAGATGCGGACCGCCGTCCGCACCCTGGCCGCCGAGGACATGCGCCCCGCGCGGCTGCTGCGCCAGCTCGACGGCCTCGCCCGCCGGCTCGGCGAGGACTACCTGGCCACCTGCCTGTACGCGGTCTACGACCCGATCGCGCGGCGGTGCCGGTTCGCCAGCGCCGGGCACGTCCCGCCGGTGCTGGTGTCGCCGCGCGGCGAGTCCCGCGTGCTGCCCGTCCCGGCCGGCGTGCCGATCGGCGTCGGGGGCGAGCCGTTCGAGACGATGGAGATCGAGGTCGAGGACGGCTCCCAGCTCGTCCTGTGCACCGACGGCCTGCTCGAACGCCGCGACCGCGACATCGAACAGGGGCTTGAGGAGATGCGCGCCCAGCTCGCCGGGGCCTCCCGCGCCCTCGACGGCACCTGCGACGCCCTCCTGGAGACCCTCGGCGCCACCACGCCCGCCGACGACATCGCGATCGTGGCCGTCGGTCTCGACGGCATCCCCGAGAAGGATGTGGCCCGCTGGGAGCTGGACCCCAAGCCGAGCATGGTCCCCTGGGCGCGCGCGGAGGCCGCCGGAACGCTCGCCGACTGGCGCCTCGGGGACCTCACCGACACCGTCGAGCTGCTCGTCAGCGAGCTGGTCACCAACGCACTCGTCCACGGCGCGGGATCCATCGGGCTCCGCCTCATCAAGGCCGACGACGTCCTGCTCGGCGAGGTGTACGACGACGGCCAGGAGCTGCCCCAGCTCTGCCACGCCGAGGCCACCGACGAGTCCGGCCGCGGCCTGCAGCTCGTCAGCCACCTCGCCGAGCGCTGGGGCACCCACCGCACCGAGAACGGGAAGGTGGTCTGGTTCGAGCATCACCTGCCCGGGCGCCGCGCGCGCTGATCCCCGAGGTCGTGGGCCTGTCTCGCGAGCTTGGGAGGTAACTGTCGCTTCGGCGACAGATACTTTCCAACGTCCCCTTCGGCTCAATCGATAGTGTCGCAACGCATCGAGCCCATCGGGGGACGTGTTGGGTGAGGATCTGACGCTGCCCGTTCCGGAGACGCTGAACGCCACCTACGCCGTCGCCTGCGCGGCACCGATCGCCGACCCCGGCGAGTTGGCCCGCGACCACGTCGCCCGGCGCGTCGGGCCGCCGCTCCGCGATCTCGTCCTCGGAATGCTCGACAGCCCGATGGTCACCCTCGACCAGCGCCCGGCCGCCGGGTTCCCCCCGCTGCCCGCCGGGCTCCTCGCCGCCTACCGCGCCACGTCCGGCGACCTCGCGTCCATCGAGGCCGCCTCCCACCTGCTCGTCGTCCGCGCCGCGTACCGTCCCGGCTGGCCGCCCGCGCACGAGTGGGCCGCGCGCGCGATCGCCGGTGCCGTCGGCGCCGCGCTCTCGGCGCCCGTCATCGACGTGTTCACCCCGCAGGTGCTCCCTTTGGACCGGCTGGAACGCTCCCTGCCCGACCCCGGCGGCCGCATCCGCCTCGTCGACTGGATGCTGCTCCCGCACACCTCCGGCCCGCGCGGCTTCTGGTTCACCACGCAGGGTCTGGCCAGGTTCGGGCTCCCGGAGTTGCAGACCGAGAACGTCCCGCCGTCCCTGGTGGAACCGTGGGGCCGCCTCCTCAACGGCCTCGCGCGCCGCGTCCTGGACCTCTGGCTGGACGCGCTGCGCGCCGGGGAGCAGCCCGTCACCGTGGACCTGCCCGAGGTCGTCTCCGTGGGCCTCCACGATGTCGCCGCAGCCCAAGGCGCCGACGAGCCGATGCGGCGCGAGGTCCCGGTCCGCTTGAGCCGCGGCGACGCCGAGACCCCCGTCCTCGCCGTCCGCGCCGCCGACGACGGCCCCGACGGCCTCGAAGCCCTGTGCGCCGCGCTCTTCGGCGCCCCGAGCGCACATCGGTGATCTCCGTCCGATGATCGCCGACCGCCTTGCCGATGATCTTGTTCTCAGCGCAGGATCGTCTGCGTGAGATTCGGCCCGCAGGACCGTCCCAGCCCCGAGCCCGAGGAGCAGCCCGTCACCGTGGACCTGCCCGAGGTCGTCTCCGTGGGCCTCCACGATGTCGCCGCAGCCCAAGGCGCCGACGAGCCGATGCGGCGCGAGGTCCCGGTCCGCTTGAGCCGCGGCGA
>NZ_SMKU01000120.1 GCF_004349215.1 Actinomadura rubrisoli
CCACAGGGCCACCGCCACCCCCACCAGAAGCCGCCACACCCCTCACGACCGTTACGGGGTGCGATGGCAGCCTGCCTTGGGTCAGGGCACTTCTGGTGGATCTTCGTTCTGTCGCGCGACGCCCAGGCACGCACCTGGACGCCGCTCACGACGAACAAGACCCCCAAGAAAGGCCCTAGGGGGTCTCGCGGCGGGCTCGGGCTCGGCGTTTGCCTTCGTGCATCGCTTGGACGCGCGCGATCGGGATGGTGTGGCCCTCGTCGATCAGGTCTTGGCCGAGGCGCTGGGGGCCGGGCATCAGGTCGGTCCAGGGGTCGGCGGCTTCCAGGAGGCGCGCGGCGGTGCGGATGGTGAAGTCGCGCGGCTCGACGCGGTCGAGCTCGTCCCATGGGACGGGGAACGAGACGGGCACGCCGGGGCGGATCCGGGGGCTGTAGGCGGCGGCGACCGTCGCACCGCCGGCGCGGGTCGAGTCGAGGAACACCTTGCCGGCGCGGTCCTCGCGGATGAAGGCGGTCGTGGCGAGCGCGGGGTCGAGGCGCTCGGCGCGGGCCGCGATTGCGCGGGTGGCGGCCGCGACGTCCTCGACCGGGGCCTGCGCGTCGAGGGGGACGAACACGTGCACGCCCTTGGCGCCGCTGGTCTTGACCGCGCCCTCCAGGCCCGCGCCGGCCAGCGCCCGGCGCACCAGGTGGGCGGCGGCGACGGCGGAGCCGAACGCGGCGCCCGACGGCGGGTCGAGGTCGAGGACGAGGTCGGTGGGACGGTCGAAGGCGCCCGCGCGGACGAGCGGCGGGTGGTACTCCACCGCGCGCTGGTTGGCGAACCACAGCAGCGTGCGGCGGTCGTCGCACAGGGCGTAGGAGACCTCGCGCTGGGAGGTCTCGGCCCACATCGTCACCGTCCGCACCCAGGACGGGGTGTACTTCGGGACGTTCTTCTGCATGAACGGCTTCTGGCCGCGCAGCACGCGGATCACCGACAGCGGACGGCCCGCCAGCCGCGGGAGGATGCGGCCGGCGACCGCGTCCAGGTAGTCGACCAGGTCGCGCTTGGACGCCCCGGCCCCCTCGAACAGCGGCTGGTCGAGGTTGGTCAGCCGCACCCCGTCGCGTTCCTCTTCGGCGCTCACCACCTCAGCTTCGCACGCCCCGCCGACAGCGATCAGAGCGGACGGCCCGGGCGGCACACCGCGCCCGCGCCGGTGACCTGGGGAGTGCGTTCCGGGGCCGACTGCTGGCACACTCTTGGACGGTGAACGCTCGCACGACAAGTCCTGTGCTGGTCGGGCGCGTCCGCGAGTCGGGCGAGCTCGACGCGGCCTTCCGCGCCGCGCGGGAGGGGTCGCCGTCGGCGGTGCTGCTCGGCGGCGAGGCGGGCGTCGGCAAGACGCGGCTGATCAGCGAGTTCGGCGGCCGGGCGCGGGCCGAGGGCGCGCGGCTGCTCGTCGGCGGCTGCCTGGAGCTCGGCACCGAGGGCCTGCCGTTCGCGCCGTTCACCGCGGCGATGCGCGGCCTCGTCCGCGACATCGGCGTGGACGGCGTGCGCGGCCTGCTGCCGGCGGGGGCGGGCGGCGAGCTCGGGCGGCTGCTGCCCGACTTCGGGGAGTCCGACGGGGACGCCTTCACCGGCGAGGCCAGGGCCCGGCTGTTCGAGCTGGTCCTGACGCTGCTGGAGCGGCTGGCGGCGGCCGGCCCGGTCGTCCTCGTCGTGGAGGACGCGCACTGGGCCGACCGGTCCACCCGCGACCTGCTGATGTTCCTCGTCCGCAACCTCGGCTCCGCGGCCCCGCTGCTGGTCATCGCCACCTACCGCACGGACGAGTTGCACCGGTCCCACCCGCTGCGCCCCCTGCTGACCGGCCTGGACCGGCTGGAGCGCGTCCGGCGCGTGGAGGTCCCGCGGCTCGGCCGGGACGAGGTGAGCGACCTCGTCCGCGAGATCCTCGGCGAGCGGTGGACGGCCCGGGACCTGGACGAGGTGTTCGCGCGCAGCGAGGGCAACCCGCTGTTCGTGGAGGCCCTCGTCGGCTCGGGCGGCGGCCCCGACCTGCCGGAGTCGCTGCGCGACCTGCTGCTCGGCGCCGTCCAGCGGCTCCCCGAGGACACCCAGGAGATCCTGCGCGTGGCGTCCGGCGGCGGCGCGCGGATCGAGCACGAGCTGCTGGCCGCGGTCGCCGGGACGGACGAGCGGGACCTGACGCGCGGGCTGCGGCCCGCCGTCGCGTCCAACATCCTCGTGGTGGACGGCGACGGCTACGCGTTCCGGCACGCGCTGATCCGCGAGGCCGTCCACGACGACCTGCTGCCCGGCGAGCTCACCCGGCTGCACGTCCGGTACGCCGAGGCGCTGGAGGAGCGCCCCGGGCTGATGCCGGACCGGCAGCGCGCGATGACGCTGGCCCACCACTGGCACGCGGCGCACGACGCCGTCCGCGCCCTGACCTGCGCGTGGCTGGCGGTCGGCGAGACCCGCAAGGCGCTCGCCTACGCCGAGGCGCTGCGGATGGCCTCGCGCGTGCTGGAGCTGTGGGACCGGGTGCCGGACGCGGAGGAGCGCATCGGCCGGTCCCACGCCGACGTGATGGAGGACGCCGTCATGCTGGCGGAGCTCGGCGGCGAGGGCGAGGCGGGCGTGCGGCTCGCCACGGCGGCGCTGGCCGAGGCGTCCGGCGACCCCGCGCGCGCCGCGCGGCTGTACGAGCGGCGCGGCCGGATGGGCATGCGGATCGGGCGGGACGACGCGGTCGACGACCTCCGCGCGGCCGCTCGGATCGTCCCCGCCGACCCGCCCAGCCGGACGCGGGCGCGCGTGCTGGCGACGCTGGCGTTCCACACCGTGGGGCTGCACGGCACGGTCCAGGAGTCGCGGGCGGCGGCGGACGAGGCGATGGCGGTCGCGCGGGCCGTCGGCGACGTCCAGGTCGAGCTCGACGTCGACATCCGCAAGGCGTGGGACGAGCTGTTCCGCGACGACGACCCCGAGGCGTTCCTGCTCCGCGCCGGCCGGGTCGCCGAGCGGGCCGAGGAGATCCGGGCGTTCGAGCCGCTGCTGCGCGCGCTCACCAACAAGGCGGACGTGCTGGAGATGTACGGGCGGCACCGGGAGGCCGCCGACGTGGCCGCGCTCGGCATCGTCAAGGCGGAGGAGTACGGGGTGGCGCGGACCACCGGGACGTTCCTCGCCTTCAACACCGCCGAGCCGCTGTTCTCGCTCGGCCGCTGGGACGAGGCGCTCGCCGTGCTCGGCCGGGCCCTCGCGCAGGACCCGCCCAGCGTCATGCGCGGCTGCCTGAAGTTCCTGACCGGCGAGGTGGCGGCCTCCCGCGGCGACCTCGGCGCGGCGGCCCGGGACGCGGCGGAGGCGCGCGGGGTGATCGGGCGCGGCGCCGCCCGCCGCGCCCAGGACCTGTTCCCGGTCTGCCGGCTGGAGGCGCTCATCGCGCTGGCGCGCGGGCGTCCGGCGCAGGCCCTGGAGGCGCTCGGCCCCGTCCTGACCGACCGCGGCCTGCCGGACGACTCGCGCTACGCGCTGCCCGCGCTGGTGACGGCGGCGACCGCCTGCGCCGCCCTCGGCGACACCGCGCCGCTCGCCGCCGCCCGGGCCCGCGTCGACGGCCTCCGCGTCTACGGCCCGGTGCAGGAGGCGCACCGGCTGACGTTCGCCGCCGAGGCCGCCAGGGCCGAGGGCGCGTCCTGCCGGGACGAGTGGGAGGCCGCGGCCAAGGCGTGGGACGCGCTGGACGAGCCGCACGCGATCGCGTTCGCCCTCACCCGGGCCGCGGAGGCGGCCGCCGCCGACGGCGACCGGGACGCCGCCGCCGCACGGCTCCGCCGCGCCGCCGGGCTGGCCGACGGGCTGGGCGCGGTACCGCTCCGCGAGAAGATCGACCGGCTGGCGCGACGCGCGCGCGTCACCCTCGGCGACGGGACCGCCCGCGAGCCGGGCCCGGGGCTCGGCCTCACGCGCCGCGAGGCGGAGGTGCTGCGCCTCGTCGCCGAGGGGCGCACCAACCGGGAGATCGCCGAGGCGCTGTTCATCTCCGCCAAGACCGCGAGCGTCCACGTCTCCAACATCCTGGGCAAGCTCGGCGTGTCCGGCCGCGGCGAGGCGGCCGCCACCGCGCACCGCCTGCACCTGTTCGACGGCGAGTGACGGCCCGCCTGTGGTCAGGGCGCGAGCTGGAGCGGGACGATCCTTGTCGTGACCCGCGCGTGCGGGCGGCCGTCGCCGCAGGAGTGCGAGGCGACGTCGCCGCCGACGTGGAGCCCGGTCGGCACCAGCCGGTTCGTCCGGAAGCCGAGGCCGGGGTCGAGCAGCATCGGGTTGGCGCGCGGGATCAGGTCCGACAGCAGCGCGAACGACGGGTCGATGACCTTGGTCACCCCGTCCTCGTCCTCGACCTCCAGCCAGGCGTGCACGAGGTCCGGCAGGCCGACGACCCAGCCGATCCGGGTCGTTGCGGGAATGCCCTCCTCGCGGCACAGCCGTTCCAGGTAGCGGCTGGCCGCCCCGCACCCGGCGAACCCGCGCGGGACGAGCCGGTCCGCGTCGTCCCGCAGCGCCTCGGGGAGCCGGAGCCAGCGCAGCTCGGCGCCCATGAACTCCCGCAGCACGGCGCGCAGGCCGCGCGAGCGCAGGACCGGGCAGTCGCCCACCGTCCTGAGGACGGCCGACAGCGCCAGCGCGGGCCCGGACGAGCGCGCGGTCGCCGCCGCCCCCTGCCTGGCACCGGCAGAGCGCGCGCGGACGCTCCGGTTCCCGCCGGCCGCCGGACGCGCGCGGACGTTGCGGACCGTCCCGCCGTACGCGCCCTTCCTCGGACGGGCCAGGGCATTGCGCGCGTCGGGGCGGCACCCGTCCGGATCGGCGCAGTCCACGCGGAGCTCGAAGCTGGACACGCGGGGCGCGATCAGCTCCTCGCAGGACGCGCGGGTCCAGGCCAGGGCCGCGGCGACGTTCCGTTCGACGGCCGTCCGTCCCGTCCCGGAGTACAGGGCGAGGTTGAACAGATCGCGGGAATCGAACCGCTCCCGGCCGGGCTCACCCGTGCAGGGCAGCCCGTATCGGACGAGCGCGGACAGCGTGGACGGGTCGCAGGCGAGCATCGCGGCGGCGGAACGGCGGTCCGTGTCCGGCCGGTGATGCTCCATCGGGATGACGAATAAGCCTTCCAGCGTATGCAGGAGCGCGTCGTCCCGCCTTCTCCCGCGAGATCGCCCGGCCGCCACGACGTCCACGTACAGCACCCCCGGGATCGCGCGGCGCGCGGACGGCCTGCACGATGTAGGCGATCTGGCTCTTGGGCATGTGTATCACCGCCCCGGATCCGCCACGGGAGCCGGGGCCACGAAACGAGAAAGATCTTCGCGGGTCACGGGCGGCGTGTCCGCCGTGGGACGGTCAGCGGGGGCGCCAGGGCGAGGTCGGGTGCGTCGGGACGGGGCTGGCCGCGACCCGGAGGGCGTAGGTGGGCGGCTCCGACCCGACCGGGCCCAGGTAGGCGTGGCCGGTGAGGTGGCACCAGGCGGGGAGGTCGATGGGCGCCGCCGGGTCGCCGGCGATGAGATGGACGACGGTGCCCGCGGGCAGGTCGGCGATGTGGCCGCGCAGTTCCAGCAGGAGCCGCACGCAGGAGCGGTCGCCGCCGTCGATCACGACCGGGTCCGAGGTCATCCGGCTGCCTCCCGCGTTTCGTCCTAGAGATTGAAATATACGACTTCGACGCGCGCCCACGCCGCAGGGACGCCGGCGCGGTACCGGCGCGGCGCCCCGCCGTGGCCGGATGCGGACGCGGGCGCCCGCGACGGGACGACCAGCCCTTTTGACCGGCCATTTACATCGCCGGTCACTTTTCCGGCAGGGAGTCTTTCCGCGGGGCGCGTCGATCACGATAATTGTCCTCTGGCAAGCGCTGGTCCCCGAACCCCGCTAAGGGACTGGCGGCCGCACGGGGCACGCCGATCCATCCGCCGTCGGACACGGATCGCGCTCCGCGATGCGGCCGTTCACCACTCGCCGAGGAGACGGGGTTCGATGTAGCCGATGAACGAATGGACGGCATCTGGAGGAAATCATCGCCTCCGGGCCGTCCGGCCGATCGACGGGCAACCAGCGGCTGCCCGATTTCATTAGGGCGAGGTCTCTGACCTGCGATTTTTTCCTCCGCCTGGTCGGGCTCCGCGCCACCGTACCGGCCTGCCACAAATGCTCCGCCGGTACGCCGCGTTCAACGGCAACACATTTATGCTGCGCGAATTGGCCCACTCTTCGTGATTTTCGCATCACGGAAAAATGCTCTTGACGAGAGAGCTCGAAGAAGTGACATTTGGTGGGCCGAGCTGATCAACAGTCCGGCGGGCACCCGCACATATTCTCCGCGCGTCCGGCGGAGCGGCTCAGTTGGCCAGAACTCTTGCGAAGTGCCGACCGACCATCAGAGGAGAATCGTGAGACGACGTGTCACGGCGTGGGTCTCCACATCGGCATTGCTCACCGCGGCTCTCGCGGCGCCGCCCGGCGCGGCCGGGGCCGAGCCGCGTCCGCGCGGCGAGCCCTACCGGTTCCAGCGGCTCTATCCGGAGATCGGCTCGCCGAACGCCGCGCGTCCACGGCTCGGGCCGTCCGCGCGCGGCGGAGTCCGGCTCTCCAGCCCCGGCACCGTGGGGGACGCGGCGAAGACGCGCCTCCCCGCCCGTGCGCCGTCCGGCGCGGGCAACGGCCGCGCCGCCGCCGCGCCCGCGGCCGCGTCGGTGCCCGTCGGGGTCGGCCCGGTCCGCAATGGCACGTTCTTGTCGTTCGGACTGGCCGACTACCTGCAACTGAAGGTGAACGTCGGATCGGGCAACGCGATGGTGCGGACCACCGACATGTCGCTGCCGGGCATCGGCGGGAACGTGACAGCCGGCGCGTCCTACAACAGCCTGCTGCACGCCGCGGACGCGCCGACCGGTGTCATCTCGCCGGGCTGGCGCACCCGGGTGGGCCAGGACGTGCGGCTGTACAAGAACAGCGACAACTCCGTCACCTACACCGGCCCGGACGGGACCTCCGGGGTGTTCACGCCTTCGGGATCGGGCTACACCACGCCCAAGGAGTTCAAGGGCGACCTGGTCACCCAGTCCGGCGGCGGCTGGAAGTACACCGACCACGGCTCGGGCCGGGTCTCCCACTTCGACTCCGCGGGGCTGCCGACCAAAACGGCCGACCGCAACGGCAACACCACCGACTTCGGCTACACCTCCGGGCACGTCTCCACCATCACCTACAAGCCCAAGGGCGAGACCTCGGGCCGGGTCATCAAGGTCGGCATGTACGGCGGTGACCGCATCACCTCCTACACCCAGGACAAGGCGGGCGGAGGAAGCCGCATCGCGGCCTACTCCTACGACGGCTCCAACCGGCTGGCCAAGATCCAGGAACCGGCCGGCGAAGTGATCCAGTTCGGTTACGACGCGTCCGGGAACCTGAACTCGATCACCAACGGCAAGGGCGCGGTGACCCGGCTCGCCTACGACGGGAACCACCGCGTCCTGTCGGTGACCCGGGTCGGCTCATCGGCCGCCCAGGTGACGCGGCTCGCCTACCCCTCCGACACCCGGTCGCAGGTGGCCGACCCCAACACCGACCAGTCCAAGCCGGTCGCGGACGTCCCGCACACCACCTACACCCTCAACGCCAACGACCGGGTCACCAAGACCGTCGACGCGGCGGGCAAGACCCGATCGAAGTCCTACACGCCCTTCAGCGACATCGAGACCTACCAGAACGCCAACCAGGGCCTGACCAGCAACACCTTCGGCGCCAACGGCGGCGAGTCGCCGACCAGGTCGGTCTCGCCGACGGGCGCCTCGGCCTCCATGGCCTACGGCAACTCCCCGACCGGCCAGAACCCGACGGCCGCCTACCAGCCGTCGGCCGGCACCGACACCCAGGGCAACAGCTCCAGCTTCACCTACGACGGGCCGGGCAACCTCTCGTCGGCCAAGAACGCCCTCGCCGCGGAGGCGAAGGTGAGCTACAACCCCGACGGCACCGTCAAGGACGCGACCGACCCTGGCAACGGGTCCAACTCCACCACCTACGCCTACGACGGCAACCACCAGCTGACCTCGGTCACCCCGCCGTCCGGCAACAGCCTGAGGAAGAAGACATTCACCTACGACGGGTACGGGCGCCTGGACACCGCGACCGACGGCAACGGCAAGAAGACCACCTACACCTATGACAACGACGACCGGGTCCTCACCGTCGCCTACTCCGACGGCACCCCGACGGTCACCTTCACCTACGACAAGGCCGGGAACGTGCGGACCCGGACCGGCGCGACCGGCACCACCACCTGGGACTACACCCAGCGCAACCTGATGTCCGCCAGGCAGTCCACCTCCGGCGGGGGCGAGATCGACTGGCAGTACGACGCGACCGGGAACCTGGTCAACCAGCTGAACTCCGCCGGGACGCTGCACTACGTGCACAGCACCCGCAACCTGCTGGCGTCCATGACCGACTACGCGGGCAAGAAGTGGGAGTTCGACTACGACGACGACGGCAACCGCACCGACACCTACTTCAACAGGACCTCCGGCACCGACTGGTCCATGCACACCAGGACCGGCTACGACGACTCCGGCCGCGTCACCCGGATCGTCACCTCCCGCGCCGGCGACGACAGCAAGGTCGTCTCGGATGTCTCCTACTGCTACTCCGAGCGCGGCGGCGCCACCTCGTGCGACGCCGCCAAGGCCAAGGACACCGGGCTGCGGCAGTGGAGCAGGAACAACGTCACCGGAACGATCAGCGACTACACCTACGACAAGGGCAACCGCCTCACCAAGGCCACCAGCGTCGCCGGCCACACCTACGAGTACGGCTACGACACCGACGGCAACCGCACCACGGTCAAGACCGACGGTTCCCAGACCCAGAACCTGACCTTCAACTCCGCCAACCAGGCCACCACGGCGGGCGAGACCTACGACGCCGCGGGCAACCTGACCGCGACCAGCGGCAGCGGCGGCTTGAAGGGCACCTACAACGCCGCAGGGCAGACCACCCAGTTCACCAAGGGGACCACGGCGATCCCCTACGCCTACGCGGGTCCCGACCAGACCGAGATGGTCAGCGCCAAGGGCACCACGGTGGTCTACGGCCGCCCCGACCAGTCCGGCTCGGCGGGCATCGACTCCTACAGCCAGGGCAGCGGCACCAACTGGCTGATCCGCGACAGCGGAGGAACCCCCCTGGGCTACTCCGACGGCAGCAACCCCTACGCCTTCGGCACCGACGGCCTGGGGTCGGTGACCTCGATCGTGTCGCCGTCCGGCACGCAGGCCGCGTCCTACACCTACGCGCCCTACGGCGAGACCACCGCCGACAACGGCTGGCAATCGGCGGTCAACCTCATCCGCTATACCGGCGGATTCAGTGAGCCGGGCAGCGGCCTGCTGAAACTCGGCCAGCGCTACTATGACGCCGGCCGAGGCCGTTTCACCCAGCAGGACGCGATCAGCAACATCGGCAATCCGCAAAACGGCAATCGCTACACCTATGCCGGGGACGATCCCATCAACAACGTCGACCCCAGCGGCGCGCTGTTCACGCAGCTCTGGGACGCCTACAGCAGTTACCAGGACGGGAAGACCATGGGCGGGGCGGTCGGGGACCTGCTCGACGGCAACACCTCGGTCTCCCAGAGCACCCAGGCCGACGTCGCCGGAATGGCCACCAGCGTCGGCGTGGCCGGGGGCTGCATGGCCCTCGCGGTGTACGCGACGGGCGGGCTGGGCGCCGCGGGCATCGCCGGCTGCGAGGTCGTCGGCGAGCTGGCCGGCAAGAAGGTCGAGGACGCGGTGGGCTGACGCGAGCCGCATGATTCCCCGGCCCCCGCGACGTGTAGGTCGCGGGGGCCGGGGAACGAGCGATGACCGGTTCGACTTCCGCCGGAGAAAGGACCCGCCGTGGCCATCGGCGCAGGAGAAGTGCTCGCAGTGCTGCTGATCGTCCTCCTCGTCCTCGCCAATATCGGACTCATCGTTTTCTTCGTGAGCCGGGGCCGCCGCCGTTGACGCATAAGGGAGATCGCAACGGGAAGACCTCAGCCACCACGGATCGCGAGGGAGGATCGGGTGAATCCGCAAAAGGTGATCTATGGAGCCGCAGCGGCGCTGTTCGTCGTCGCCCTCGTTCTCCTGCGGTACTCCCGGAGCAGCGACACCGATCTCCCGGGCTGGGTGTGGGTGATCTGGCTGGCCCTGTTCGTCCCGTTGCTCGTCCTGGACCTGAAGACCAGGCGCGCCCGGCGCACCCGCACGGGTGACCGTCCCCGCTGAGCGGGGCTAGCTCCTGGCCGGACACCACGATCTCGCGGGCGTCACCGAGCTTCTTGGCAAAGGCGGCGTCCTCGCCGCCGACCTATCTCAGCCGGCGGGCCCGAATCAGCGAAGGACGGCGCGGACGATCGCGCCGGCCTCCGGGCCCGCCTGGGCGACGACCACACCGTCCGGCGTGCGGATGCTGGAGCGGCCGGCGGCGCGGCCGATGCCGCCGCCGGCCGAACCGGCGAAGCTGGAGAACGCGACCCAGACGCGATGGGCGGTGGCGGCGCGGTGAGCGCGGGCGTCCTGCTGGGACGCCTCGTCCTCGGGTTTCACGAGTCCGGCGACGTAGACGTCGATGCCAAGGGCGGCAGTGTCGGACGCGTGCTCGGGGACCCCGGTGTCCTTGCAGACCGCAAGCCCGAGACGCCATCCGTCGACGGTCAGCACGGCCGGTTTCCCGCCGGGCGCGAAACGCTCGGCCTCCTCGTCGCCCAGCCACATCTTCCGATAGGCCACCGTCACCCCGGTGTCGATGGCCAGCACAGCGATCGCGTCCCCCTCGCCGCGCGCACCCACGACCGGGGCGCCGGCGAGCGCCAGCGAGCCGGTCTCCGCGCAAGCCTCGACGATCGGCGCAAGGCGTGGGTCGTCGGGCGCGATGGCGGAGGCGTCGAGCTCGTAACCCGACAGTGACAGTTCAGGGAACACCACGACCCGGGCCCGCGCGGCACGGACCGCCGCGGTGTGCACGATCGCGTTCGCCGCGACGTCGTGGGGAACGATTCGCGGCTGGGCCACGGCGATGATGAGCGGTTTGCGCACGTGGAACCCTCGATCGGCATGAATCGGCATCAAACCGAGTGAACACGTCGAGTCTAGCGATGGGGGACCGAGTCCCTAGACTTGACCATTTCTTGCAGGTTTCGTCCGGCTTTGGGGCTTACAGTCGCAGTGGAGTACCCCCGGCTGTCATCCACATGAATATCGACTTTGGGGCTAGCGATGAACCTCGGAGTAGCGCAAGTGGAGAGCACGGAGACCTGCGGGGTGCTGGCGTTCCCCGGAGAGGTCGACCTGAGCAACGGCGAGGCGATCCTCCGCCAGGCCGTCGGGTTGCTCGACTCCGGGGTGCCGGCCCTCATCCTCGACCTGACCGGCTGCACCTTCTGCGACTCCAACGGGCTGAACGTCATCACCCGGTCGCAGATGCGGGCGACGGAGCTCGGCGTCCCGATGTGGGTCGTCCTGCCACCACGCGGCATCGTCCGGCGCATATCGGACGTGGCGGGCCTCCCCCGGCGCGTCGCCATCGCCCCTGACGTCGCCACCGCCCGCGAAGCACTAGCCATCCCCCAACACTGACCCCGCGCAGAGCGGCCCGCGCCGCAGCGCCACTTGGGCTTGGATGTGGAGCATGGTGCGTGCGCCCGCGAAGTGGCGTTCGTGGTGATAGGTGTCCAGCAGGCCGGACGGCGCCCAGCCGTGGATGTCGGCGGCCGGCTTCCAGGCCAGGTTGACGGTGTCGAGCATTCCGGCGTTGAGGCCCACGCCCGTCGCCGGGAACAGATGAGCCGCATCGCCGGCCAGCAGGATCCGCCCGTCCCGGTACCGTTCGGCCTGCCGAGCCTGGAACTGGTAGCGCGACAGCCGGATCGGTTCTCCCAGAGGGAAGTTCCGGCGCACCGTAGCCCCAGTACGGCGCCGATCGCGGCCCGGGGGCCCCCGTACCCATCCACGGTGCTGAACAGACGCCCCGGAGCCCGGCCCCATGGAGACCTCCGCGGCCGGGCGGACTCATCGGTCCGCGTGCTGTGCGGCCCCGCCGCGTCAGCGGTCCAGGGCCTGGTCGATCCAGGTGTCGGACACGTCCAGGAGGAGGTGGCCCGCGCCGAGGATGCTGGCGTCGCGTCCGGCGCGGGACGTGGCGATCTCCAGGTTGCGGGTGGCGAGCGGCAGGCAGCGTTCGTAGATGACGCCGCGGACGGTGGCGACGAGCGGTTCGGCCAGGGAGAGGCTGCCGCCGATGACCAGGGCGTCGGGGTTGAAGAAGTTCACCAGGGCGGTGAGCACGTCGCCGATGAGGCGGCCCGCGGTCCGCACGGCGCTGGTCGCCTGGGGGACGCCGTCGGTGACCAGCGCGACGATCTCGGACGGGGTGTCCACCGCGATGCCGTGCCCGGCGAGGGACGCGGCGAGGGCGGCGCCGCTGGCGTGGGCCTCCAGGCAGTCGGGGTGGCCGCAGGAGCAGTCGACGGTCGCCTCGGACAGGATCCGGACGTGGCTGATGTCGCCCGCGGCGCCGCGGCCCCGGTGGAGCCGTCCGTCCACGATGACGCCGCAGCCGATGCCGCTGCCGAGCTTGATGACCATGAGGTTGTCGAGGGCGGGCCAGGCGGCGCGGTGCTCGCCGACGGCCATGAGGTTGGCGTCGTTCTCGACCAGGGCGGGGACGCCGGCGTGCCCGGCGACGAAGTCGCGGACGGGGAAGTCGTTCCAGCCGGGCATCCGCGAGGGCGAGACGACCTGGCCGGTGGCCGGGTCGACGGGGCCGGGCAGGCCGATGCCGACGCCGCGGACGGGGACGTCCCGCAGCCCGTGCTCGGCGGCGAGGGCGTGCAGGCCGTCGATGACCGAGGTCAGCGTCTCCTTGGGGCCGACCGCGATGTCGAACGCGAGGTCGGACAGCGCGAGGGGCGTCCCGGCGAGGTCGACCACGGCGAGGCGCGCGTGGTGCGCGCCGAGGTCGGCGACCAGGAAGACGCCCGCCGCGCGGGCGAGGCGCAGGCGGCGGGGACGGCGGCCGCCCCGCGAGGCGCCGGCGCCCTCCTCGGCGAAGAGCCCGGCCGCGATGAGCTGCTCGACGCGCAGCGAGACGCTGGAGGCGGCGAGCCCGGAGAGGCGGGCGAGTTCGGCCCGCGACTCCGCCTGACCGGTCGCCACCAGGCGCACGAGTGCCGCCGGTCCGTCGTCTCTGCTGTTGCGCACCCCAGATAGATAGCATGCGCGAACTTAGTTCATCAATACGTTGACTTACGTCGATTTGACACTCTACTGTGCATCTTGGCTTCGATTTCGAAGGAAGTTAGAGCGTGGGTGACCGAATGATCGAGGTTCGCGGGCTGCACAAGCGGTTCGGCGGGCACACCGCCCTGCGCGATGTGTCCCTGGACGTCGCGCGGGGCGAAGTCGTCGTGGTGATCGGGCCGTCCGGGTCCGGCAAGTCCACGCTGTGCCGGTGCCTCAACCGGCTGGAGACGCCGGACGAAGGCGAGGTCCGCTTCGACGGCGAGGTCCTGCCCGCCGAGGGCCGGGCCCTCGCCCGGCTGCGCGCGGACGTGGGCATGGTGTTCCAGTCGTTCAACCTCTTCCAGCACAGGACCGTCCTGGACAACCTGACGCTCGCGCCCACGCGGGTGCGCGGCGTCTCCAAGGCGGAGGCGGAGCGGCACGCCAGGGAGCTGCTCGACCGCGTGGGCATCGGCGAGCAGGCGGGCAAGCTGCCCGCCCAGCTGTCCGGCGGGCAGCAGCAGCGCGCGGCCATCGCGCGGGCCCTCGCCATGCGCCCGAAGGCGATGCTGTTCGACGAGCCGACGTCCGCGCTCGACCCCGAGATGGTCGGCGAGGTGCTGGACGTCATGACGGGCCTGGCCCGCGACGGCATGACGATGGTGGTCGTCACCCACGAGATGGGGTTCGCCCGCCAGGTCGCCGACCGCGTGGTGTTCATGGCCGACGGCGAGGTCGTGGAGACCGGCGTGCCCTCGGCCTTCTTCGACTCCCCCACCAGCGACCGGGCCCGGGACTTCCTGGCCAAGGTCCTCAGCCACTAGAACGCAGCGCGCCGCCCCGCGGCGCGCGCCCACCCCGAGAAAGGTTGACGATCATGGTGCGTACCCCCGCGGGGATGCGGCGGGCGGCGGTTGCCGCGGTCGCCGCAGTGTCCCTCGCCGGCCTGGCCGCCTGCTCCGGCGACGACGACTCCGGCTCGTCCGTGCCCGGCGCCGGCGGCGCCAAGGACGACCTCGCCGCATCGGCCCCGGTCGCCGCGAACCTGCCCGCCGGCTCCACCATGGAGAAGATCAAGAAGCGCGGGCGGCTCGTCGTCGGCGGCTCGCTGGACGCGCCGCTGCTGTCCCAGCAGAACCCGGCCAGCAAGAAGGTCGAGGGGCTGGACGCCGACTTCGGGCGGCTGCTGGCCAAGTACATCATCGGCAAGCCGGAGGTGAAGATCGTCAACTCGGCGTCGGAGACGCGCGAGGCGCTGCTGTCCAACGGCACCGTCGACGTGGTGTTCCAGACCTACAGCATCACTCCGGAACGTGCCAAGCAGGTCGCGTTCGCCGGGCCGTACTACAGCTCCGGCCTCGTCATCGCCACCAAGAAGGGCGAGTCGGGCATCAAGGCCCCCGCCGACCTGAAGGGCAAGACGGTCATCGCTGGCGCCAACACCCCGGCGATCCCCGCGATCAAGAAGGCCGCGCCCGGCGCCAAGATCGTGACGTTCGGCAGCGACCCCGAGTGCGTCCAGGCCCTCAAGCAGGGCCGCGGGCAGGCGTACGTGCAGGACGAGGCCGTGCTGCTCGCCGGCGCCAAGCAGGACCCGTCCATCCAGATCCAGGGCAAGCCGTTCACCAGCGACCCGTACGGCATCGGGCTCAAGCACGGCGACGCGCAGATGAAGACGTTCGTCAACGACTGGCTCAAGCAGATCCAGGCGTCCGGGCTGTGGGCCAAGGTCTGGAAGAACTCGATCGGGACGGTCGTGCCGGGCGAGGCCCCGCAGCCGCCCGCGCTCGGGTCCGCGCCGGGCTCGGAGTAGGAGAACCCGCCCCGCCATGAACGTCATCACCGACCACCTCTCGGAGTTCGGCGACGGCCTGCTGCTGACCGTCGAGCTGACGCTGCTGTCCCTCGCGGGCGCGCTCGCGGCCGGGATCGCCGTGGCCGCGATGCGGGTCAGCCCCGTCCGGGTGCTCCGCGCCGCGGGCATGGCCTACGTCGAGACGCTGCAGAACGTCCCGCTGCTGGTCTGGCTCGTCCTCGCCGTCTTCGGGCTGCCCGAGATCGGCGTCATGGCCGGGCTGTTCACCACCTCGGCCGTGGTCATCGCCCTCTACCAGGGGGCGTACATGGCGGAGGCGGTCCGCTCCGGGATCAACGCGGTGCCGGCGGGGCAGGGCGAGGCCGCGCGGGCCCTCGGCCTCACGTTCGTCCAGTCGCTGCGGCTGGTCGTCCTGCCGCAGGCGCTGCGGACGGTCGTCCAGCCGCTCGGCAACATCGCGATCATGACGCTGATGAACACGGCGCTGGCCGCGGCGGTCGGAGTGGTCGAGCTGACCGCCGCCGCGAACCGGGTCAACCTGGCCGAGGCCCAGCCGATCTGGATCTTCGTCACCGCCGGACTGGCGTACATGGCGCTGTCGGGGATCTTCGGCCTGGTGACCGGCACGCTCGAACGGAAGCTGGCGATCCTGCGATGAGCACCTCGCGCCTGTTGTTCGACGAGCCGGGGCCGCGCGCCCGGCGCCGCATCCAGATCGCCACCGCGCTGTCGGTCCTCGCGGGGCTCGCGCTCGTCGCGCTGGCCCTGCGTCAGTTCGCCGACAACGGCCAGCTCGGCGCCGACCGCTGGCGCCCGTACGGGACGTGGCCGATGTGGCGGTACCTGCTGGAGGGGCTGCGCTCCACCGCCGAGGCCGCCGCGGTGTCCATCGCGCTGGCCATGGCGGCGGGCATCGTCCTCGCGCTCGGACGGGTGTCGCCGTCGCGGTGGCTGCGCGTGCCGTCCGCCGCGTACGTCGAGCTGGTCCGGACGATCCCGGCGCTGCTGCTGGTCTACGTGGTGCTGTTCGCGCTCCCCCGGTACGGCGTCGACCTGCCGCTGTTCTGGAAGCTCGTCGCCCCGCTGGCGGTGTCCAACGCCGCCGCGTTCGCCGAGATCTTCCGGGCGGGCATCCGGTCGGTGGAGCGCGGCCAGCTGGAGGCGGGCCTCGCGCTCGGGCTGACGCGAGGGCGGGCGATGCGGCTGATCGTCCTGCCGCAGGCGGCGCGGCGCGTCCTGCCGTCGCTGGTCAGCCAGTCCGCCGGGCTGCTGAAGGACACCTCGCTCGGGTACGTCGTCAGCTACTCCGAGCTGCTCTACAGCGGCAAGGTGCTGGCGAACTACAACCACCTGCTCATCCAGACCTACCTGGTGGTCGCCCTGATCTACCTGGTCATCAACGCGTCGCTGGCCAAGCTCGCGCGGACGCTGGAGGCGCGCCAGCGCACCCGCCCGTCCCGCGCCGTCCGCGCCGCGGTGCCCACCGCCAACCCTTAAGGATGGGAATGTACGAAGTTCTGGCCGAGGTCGTCCGGAACGGGTTCGTCGAGAGCCGCCACTACGGCAGCGTCGCCGGGCTCGCCCCGGGCGGCACCCTCTCCTACGCCCGCGGGCACGTGGGCGAGACCGTCCTGCCCCGCTCCACGACCAAGCCGTTCCAGGCCGCGGCGTGCCTGGCGGCGGGCGCGCCCCTGGCCGGCGAGCGCCTCGCCATCGCCGCGGGCAGCCACACCGGCGAGGACTTCCACGTCAAGACCGTCGAGGCCATCCTGGCGGACGCAGGGCTCCGCGGGGGCGCCCTGCAGTGCCCGCCGTCGTGGCCCGAGGACGAGCCGACCAAGGCCGCGATGATCCGCGCCGGGCAGGACGAGTCGCGCGAGCGCATGAACTGCTCCGGCAAGCACGCCGCGATGCTGGCCGCCTGCGCCGCCAACGGATGGCCGCTGGAGACCTACCTCGACCCCGGGCACCCGCTCCAGCAGGGCGTCCGCACGACGATGGGCGACGCGGCGGGCGAGAACCCGTCCCCGGTGGCCGTGGACGGATGCGGCGCGCCGCTGTTCGGGCTCACCCTCGCGGGCCTGGCCCGCGCCGCGCGGTCCCTCGTCCTGGCCGAGGACGGGCCGCTCCGCGCCGTGGCGGACGCGATGCGCGCCCACCCCGAGTACGTCGGCGGCACGGGACACGCCAACACCGAGTTCATGCGGGCGCTGCCCGGCTCGGTGGCCAAGGGCGGCGCGGAGGGCGTGCTCATCGCCGCCACCCGCGAGGGCCACGCCGTCGCGGTGAAGGTCATCGACGGCAGCCCCCGCGCCACCACCGCCATCGCGCTGCGCGCGCTCGCCGCGCTCGGCGCCGACACCGTCCCGGCGGCCGCGCTGGGCACCGTCCCGGTCCTCGGCGGCGGACGTCCCGTCGGCGAGATCCGCACGACCCCGGAAGGACGCCAGTGAGCCTGACCTACGAGATCTGCATCGACAGCGTCGCGGGCGCCATCGCCGCCGAGAAGGCGGGCGCGCACCGCGTGGAGCTGTGCGCGGCGCTGTTCGAGGGCGGCCTCACCCCGACCCTCGGGACGGTCCGCGCCGCGCTCGCCGCCGTCTCCTCGATCCGGGTGCACGTCATCATCCGCCCGCGCGGCGGCGACTTCATCTTCGACGGGCACGAGGTCGCGGCGATGGAGCACGACGTGGTCCTCGCCCGCGAGGCCGGCGCGCACGGCGTGGTCATCGGCGCGCTCACCGCCGAGGGCGGGATCGACCGCCCGGTCACCGAGCGGCTCATCGCGGCGGCGGACGGCCTGCCGGTCACCTTCCACCGCGCGTTCGACATGGCCGCCGACCCGTTCGCCGCCCTGGAGACCCTCGTCGACCTCGGCGTGGACCGGGTTCTGACCTCCGGCCAGGACGTGAGCGTCCTGGAGGGCGCCCCGCTGATCGCCGAGCTGGTGGAACGCGCCGGCGACCGGATCGTCGTGATGCCCGGCGGCGGCGTCACCGGCCGCAACATCGCCCGGATCGTCCAGGCGACCGGCGCCCGCGAGATCCACTTCGCCGCGCTCTCCGACGAGCCCAGCCCGGCCGTCCACCGCAACCCGTACCCCTTCATGGGCGGCGAGCTGCGGCGCCCCGAGTACCAGCGCCAGGTCACCACCGCACCGGCCATCGCCACCGTCATCAACGCCGCCCCATAGGCCCCCGGCCCGCGGCGCTCCGCGGTGATTCGAGTGGCCGCCTCCGACCGTGCGGCGCCGGAAACGTCTCCATCCGGTGAGGAAGAGGGCCGCGAATGAGTCGGTAGGGTTCTGCAGACATGCGCGACCATCGTGAGCAGGTGATGGACACCCATCCGGCAGGTACACCGCTGCACCGGCCGGCGCCGGTCACCGCGGCGCCCGGCACCGAGCTGCTGCTGGTCAGGCACGCCGAGGCATGGTGCAACGTGGCCGGTGTGGTGGGAGGTGCGGTCGGCTGCCGCGGCCTGACGCCGCTCGGCCGCGCGCAGGCCGCGGCGCTGGCCGGCCGGCTGCGGACTCTGAGCGAGGCCGGGCAGGGAATCGACTGCTTCGTGGCGAGCCCGCGGCGCCGTGCCGCCGAGACGGCCGCGATCGTCCAAGAGGCGGTGGGTGTGCCCGCCGTGCACGATGAGATGTGCGCCATAGTCCGCATCGGGTGCCCGCGCCTGGAGCCGAGTCCTGGAACGACTTCGTGCGGCGGATCGCCGCGGCCCTGTCGGCGCTGGTCCGCGCGGCAGGCTGGCGGCGATGCCTCGTGGTCGCCCACGGCGAGACCGTCAACGCCGTCCACCATGTGCTCTGGGGCCTGCCGGTCGGATGGCCGGCCCCGCTCGGCCTGGCGGTGGGCCACGCGAGCGTGACGCGCTGGCGGGTGGAGGCGCTTGAGCCGGCCCGCCCCGATCTCGGCGCCGACTGGCAGCTGGTCTCACATAACGATGTCCAGCGGCTGCCGTCGGCCGGCTGAGGCCGCGCGCCTGGCCTCCACGACAGTCCGGTATCACTCTGTGTAACGGTGGATGCGTTCCGTGGTGGCCACTCCCCTGACATGTCTTCTTCTCCCCGACGCATCCTGCTCATCTCCGAACACGCCGACCCCCTCGCCACCCCAGGAGTGGGCTACCAGGGAGGCCAGAACGTCTACGTCCGAGAACTGGCCACCCGGCTCGCCCGCCTGGGGGCCGAGACCGACGTACTGTGCCGCGCCGACAGCCCCGCACAGCCGGTGCGGGAGCAGATCACCCCGGGCGCCCAGGTGATCCGTGTCCAGGCCGGCCCGGCCGGCCCATGGCCGCGGGACCGGTTCGGCGAGGTCCTGGATGAGTTCATCCAGCAGGCCGACGCGGCGTGGCGCGTGGCGGGCGGCTACGACCTGGTCCACAGCCACTACTGGTACTCCGGGCTGACGGGACTGCACCTGGCCCGCGAGTACGGCGCTCCTCTGGCGCACAGCCACATGTCGATCGGCGCGGTGCGCCGGGCCTCGCTCGACGGCGACCCCGGCGCCGCGCAGGAAGCCCTGTTCGCCGACCGGCACAGGGCCGAGTGCACGCTGGCCCGGCAGGCCGACGCCCTCACCGCCTACTACCCCGGCGATGCCGAGGACCAGCAGCAGATGCTGGGCGCATCGCCCGAACGGCTGCACACCGTTCCTCCCGGCGTGGACACCACCGTCCACCGGCCGCTGGACCGGCGCGAGGCCCGGCAGCGGACCAGCCTGCCCGCAGACGTCCCCATCGTGCTGTTCACCGGGCGGCTGGAGGCCCGCAAGGGCCTGGCCGACCTGATCGCAGCCATGCCGGCCATCCTTCGCGCGCACCCGCGGACGCGGCTGGTGGTGGTCGGCGGGACCCGGCACCGGACCGATGCCGACTCCGCCGCCGCGCTCACGGCGATACGGGAGCTGGGGCTGCAAGACCAGGTCCTCATGGCGGGCTCGGTCCCGCAGCAGGAGACCGCCGCCTACTACAGCGCCGCCGACGTCACCGTCGCGCCCTCCCGCTATGAGCCCTACGGGCTGGTCGCCGTCGAGTCGCTGGCCTGCGGCGTCCCGGCGGTCGTCGCGGACGTGGGCGGGCTGGCGTGGATCGTCGGCGATGAGAGCGTGGGGGACCGCGTCCCGCCCCGCGACCCCGACGCCATCGCCGCCGCAGTGGCCGGCGTACTCGACCGCGGACCCGGCGCTTACCACCGTGCGTGCCTGGACCGGGTGGCCGACGGTCTGACCGCCGAGCACTGGGTGGACGGGATCCAGCGGATGTACCGGGCCGTCTACGGCACCGTACGCACACACTGAGCCCGTCCGCGGTAAGCGTCATGAGCAGTCCACATCACGCCCAATGGCGTCAGGCTCCGGCCCGCCGCGTCTGCGGCGCACGCGCCGTACGAGGTCGTCGGCGGCCTCCGGCCACTGCACGTGATCGAAGGCGAACCCCGCTTCCAGCAGGCGGCCCGGGACGACGCGGCGGCTCTTCAACAGCAGTTCGGTGTCCGAGCGCAGCGCGAGCGCTCCGAACTCCGCCATCCCCTTCGTCGCGGGCAGTCCCACGGGGACGCCCCACGCGACGCGCAGCGCGCGCATGAACGCGCGCTGCGGCAGCGGACCGGGGGCGGCGAGGTTCACCGGCCCGGAGATGTCGTCCCGGGCGGCAAGGAACTCGATCGCGCGGACGAAGTCGCGGTGGTGGATCCAGGACACGTACTGCGCGCCGCCCGCGACAGGGCCGCCGAGGCCGAGCCGCGCCAGCCACAGCAGCACGTCGAAGACGCCGCCGCGATCGGGGCTCATCACCATGGCCGAGCGCAGGGCGACCTTGCGGGTGCCGGGGGTCTCGGCCCGCTCCTGCGCCCGCTCCCACGCCTTGGCGATCTCGACGCTGTAGGCCCAGTAGCCCGGGACGCCGGGTTCGGCGCCCCCGATGACGCCGGTCGCCTCGTCGTTGGGCGCGTCGAAGCGGTGGGCGTAGACGGTGGCGGTGCTCATCTGCAACCAGACGCGCGGAGGCCGCGCGGCACCTCCGATCGCCTCCCCCACCACCCGGGCGGAGTCCACGCGCGAATCCATCATGGCCCGCAGGTTGACCGGGGTGTACCGGCAGCTGACGCTGCGCCCGGCCAGGTTGATCACGACGTCGCTGCCGTCGATCTCCTCGGCCCAGGGGCCCAGGGTCGCACCGTCCCAGCACACCTCGCGGTCACGCACCGGCCGCCTGGTCAAGACCACGACCTCGTGGCCCGCGGCGCTCAGCGCACGGTTCAAGACCGTCCCGACCTGCCCGGTCCCCCCGGGAATCACTACCTTCATCGGGCTCCCCCTCGGTGCTGGGACGAGCCTAGCTCAAAGAGTTGAACACGTTCAAACCACGCTCCGCTGCCGCTCAGGCCCGATGAGCGCGACGACCCACTCCTCACGCGTGCGGTGAGATCAGTGGCGTCGACCTGCGCTGCGCCCACTGCGGCGAACCGATGCACGCGGCCGACGTGGACCTGCTGCCAGGTCCCGGCGCGGCCATGTGATCGAGCCGGGGACGCTCCGTCTCACATCACACCGCCACGCCCTCTGACCACGTCGAACCATGCGTCACGGGCACACTCGACCGCGAACAGGTACTCCTCGCGATCGAACTCCAGCTCCGCCGACAGCTGGTCACGGTTCCAGCGGTCCCCGTCCAGCCGCCAGCGAACACGATCACCACGCCTCCAGATCCGCGCCCCGACGCCGCAACACTCGGGCCGGCAATCGACCGGATCGCCTACGGCCAGGAACGCCGGGGCCTCCCTGCCGGAGAACAGAGCGCTGCCGGAGGCGAAGAACGGGTCCGGATGCGCACCGATGACGTGGCCATACTTGACATCGGACGAATTCAGCAACGGCACGCCGTTGACCTCGATCAGGACGTGGACACCGCCCAGCACCGGAGGGCTGGAGCGGAAGACTCGCAGCGCGATCCAGTCCCCATCATCTTGGATCGCCTGCGGACCCCGGACACGCCGAACGCGTCGTCCGGTTCTGAGCTCATGCGGGCGCCTACGCGGCATGGCCCTTTCGTGTCGCCATAGCGCAGATCATGCGCCCTGCCGAGTCCCCCCGCAACCCCGGCACGTCCTGTCAATGGCTTTGCCGGTCGCTTTGTTCACGCCAGGCGGTACATCCAGGGCGGCGGCCAGACACAAGAAGCCGACCTTCGGGTTTCATCGGTCGGGTGGGTGGGCGGCCGCACGTCCGAGCCGGGCCAGATCTGGTATCTGGTCGCCGGGC
This sequence comes from Actinomadura rubrisoli, assembly GCF_004349215.1. Lineage (GTDB taxonomy): Bacteria > Actinomycetota > Actinomycetes > Streptosporangiales > Streptosporangiaceae > Spirillospora > Spirillospora rubrisoli. The sequence goes on from NZ_SMKU01000120.1 coordinate 22,413, forward strand.
AGTTGTGTCCGGACGACGGCGAGGGGCCGCGGGTCCGGAATGTGGGCCGGCTGTCCGCCGAATGCGGGCGCGGGCTCATCATCGTCCACGCGCTCTCGCATATCTGGGGCGACTCTACCGACGCCAGCGGGCCGTACGACTTTGGTACGAGATCGAGTATCGATGATCCGCCCGACACGGAAAGGCGATCTCGTGGGCAAGAGATCCGAGTTGCTGGGACTCGGCGCGCGGTCGTTCGTGCCGATGACCATGGAACCGACGACCATCGCGGTCATCTCGCCCGGGTCTAGCGTGACCAGTGTCCTCGGGTCGGGTGACTACACCTCCTTGCACATGTTCAAGGATCCGGCGGCGCTTCTCAGCGATCGGCCACGGGGTCAGCGGATGCGGCTGGAGCGCTCCAGGGCGGGACCGTGGTCGAAGCGGCGCTTGGGGCCGGGGCGGGGGCCGTCGTTGTGCGGGCGGTTCTCGTGCTCGGGACGCGGGAGGCTGAGGATGGCCGCGACGGCCGTGCGCAGCTTCGGAAGCAGCGCGTACAGCCGGTCTCCGGGACAGGCCGTGTTGTTGTAGTCGCGGTGGCCCACGATCGCGTCGTGGGGGTTCAGGTCGTAGGTCCTGCACAGCCATGCGCAGGTCAGGGTGAGCTGCACCAGCAGTCGGGGCGTGGGCGTCTCGGTCATGTAGGTGCCCTCGTTCTCGATCCCGATGGTGTGGGAGTTGTGGCCGAGGGTGTGGGCGCCGACGACGTGCTGCCGGTTGGCGATGGCGTCCAGGCTGAGGTTGCGGCCCTCCATGAGGTGGCCGCCGCGGCTGATGGTCAGCTGCTCGCCGATGTCGTCCCAGCCGTTGTCGTCCATGTGGGCCTTCTGGATGGATCGTGACAACTCGTAGGCATGCTCAAGGGAGTAGTCGGTGGCGTTCTCCGAGGCGGTGTGGTGCACCACGATGTGGTCGGGGCCGGTGGGCAGCACGGTGGCGGCGGCCTTGGGCGCGCGGGCCTGCCAGTCCAGGCGCGGGTGGACGCGGGGCGCGGAGCGGGGCTGCCCTGCCAGGGCGGGACGGGCGAGGGCCGGGGCCAGCAGGGCTCCCCCGGTGAGGGTGGCCGCGCCGGCCAGGAGCCTCCGGCGCCCGATTCCCGTGTCGTTGGACATGATCTTCCTTTCCGGTAGGGGCGGCCGGACCGGATTGCCGCCGTCTGGATGATCTTTACACGATCTTGTGGCCGATGGGGCGGCGGAGGCTTGTGGATAGGGCATGGATGCCTTGGTACAGCGCGGACGGGTGGGAGCAGGGGAATGCAAGTGAAGCTGGAGGCCGACCTCGGCCGCATCCCGATCCTGGACGTGGCGCCGGTGGTGGACGGCGGCCGGTGGCCTGCCAAGGCGGTGGTGGGCGAGACGATCGAGGTCGGCGCGACGGTGTTCCGCGAGGGCCACGAGATGTTGGGTGCGGCGGTGGTGCTGCGGTCTCCGGACGGCGAGGAGCTGCCGGGGTCGCGGATGGCCGAGGTGGGTCAGGGGCTGGACCGGTGGGCGGCGCTGGTGACGCCGACGGAGCAGGGCGCATGGTCGTTCCGCGTGGAGGCCTGGGGAGACCCGATCGCGCACTGGCGGCACGACGCCGGCATCAAGATCCCGCGCGGCCACGATGTCGAGCTCATGATGGCCGAGGGCGTGGCCCTGTTCATGCGCGCCGCCCGGCAGGCGCCCGCGAAGGAGCGCCGCGTCCTCGCGCGCCTCACCCGCGTGATGGCGGACGAGACCGTCCCCGTCGCGGACCGGCTGGCGGCGGCCTCCGCCCCCGACGTGCTGGACGTGCTGGAGCGCCATCCGCTGCGGGATCTGGAGACGGTGAGCGACTGGTTCCCGCTGGTGGTGCACCGGCGGCGGGCCCTGACCGGGGCGTGGTACGAGTTCTTCCCGCGTTCAGAGGGCGCCTCGTTCAACCTGATGGGACGGAAGGGGCCGAGGTCGGGGACGCTCCGCACCGCGATGAAACGGCTGCCCGCCATCGCCGACATGGGTTTCGACGTCGTCTACATCCCGCCGATCCACCCCATTGGGACGACCTTCCGCAAGGGCCCGAACAACACCCTGGACGCGGGACCCTGCGACCCCGGCTCCCCTTGGGCGATCGGGTCGTCAGCGGGCGGGCACGACGCCGTCCACCCCGAGCTGGGGACGATGGACGACTTCGACGCGTTCGTGGGCTACACGCGCGACCTGGGGATGGAGGTGGCGCTGGATCTGGCGTTGCAGTGCTCGCCCGACCACCCCTGGGTGACCCGGCACCCCGAATGGTTCACCACCCGCGCCGACGGCACCATCGCCCACGCCGAGAACCCACCCAAGAAATACCAGGACATCTACCCCCTCAACTTCGACAACGACCCCGACGGCCTCTACACCGAGATCCACCGCATCATCAAACACTGGATCGGCCACGGCATCCGCATCTTCCGCGTCGACAACC
>NZ_SMKU01000121.1 GCF_004349215.1 Actinomadura rubrisoli
GGATCCTCCGGGGGTCAGTGGTCCGCCAGCCGGACGGGTGCGTCGTGCCGGCTGCGGTGGGAGCGGGTGACCAGGCACAACACCGGGCTGGCGGCGATTCCCAGCTCGCGCAGGTGCCGGGCCAGGGGATGGTCGGACGGGCCGACGGTCAGGCGCAGCCGGTGGGGGAACGGGTACGCGCGCCTTCGCCCGCGCTGCGCGATGCGCGAGCGTGCGGGGGCGCCGTCCAGGTCGGAGTACACGACCAGGCTCCGGTTGGCGGCCGGGAGGCCGCGGCCGAGCGGTCCGGCCAGGGTCATGATCGTTTCGTCGGCGGTGCCGGCGACCACGCGGAGGAGGCGCGCATCGGAGGTCACGCGCAGTACGCCCAGGGACGCCGTGTGCCCCCAGATCTCGCCGGCGGCGGCGTGGGACAGCTCGGTCGTGTAGATCGCGTCGATGAGGCGGACGCCGCGTCCGGCGGAGCGTGTGCCCGGCTTGGCCCAGGCCGAGGACGGACGCGGGCCGCCAGGGGCCTCGATGACGATGCCGAGGCTCAGCTCGCGGTAGGCGCCGAGGCTGGTGCGCCGGTTGTCGGAGGCGCGGATGGCGGCGATGGCCCGGCCGCCGGTGTGCGGGACCCGGGCGCCGCCCAGCAGCTTCGCCGCCGCGTCCGCGTCCACGGTGAAGTAGGCGGTGACCGCCACCCCGTCATCGCATCGGACGGGCAGCTCGACGGGACCGGCGGCGGTGCTGATCCGGCTGGTCGCGGCCGTGGAGCGGAGGGCGGCGACGGCGGGCTCGGCGTCGTACAGGCGGTAGAGCTGCGAACGGGTGACGGGGCCGCGGTAGGGCCGCAGCTGCTCGTCGATGTGCTCGCGTACCTCGTGCAGGTCGTCGGTGATATTGGCGGTGTAGTGCTCGATGCTGTGGCAGGCGGGGAACTCGTGGCCGGGGCCGGTGTAGTCGGCCACATACCAGTCGGGGTGCAGGTCGAAGCAGGTCCCCGCGCCCTGGCCGTCGAGGCTCGGGATGATGTCGTGCTGGTTGGTGACGCTGGCGACCCAGGTGCGCGGCGACGTCGGCCGCTTGAAGTCGATCGGCGACCCGACCGCCACGACATGGGTGACGGTGTAGCGGGCACAGAACTCCGGGCTCTGCGCCAGGCTCATGATCGCGGCGCCGCCCGCGCTGTGCCCGATCAGGGCGAGTTCGGCGCCCGGGGGGATGCCGTAGTCGTGGACGGCCTTGGTGAGGGCGCGGCTGTAGGGGGCGCTGTCGAGCAGGGTGCTGCTGAAGGCGCCCAGCAGGTCGCCGGGGGAGTCGCCGTCAGGGTTGCCGATCTTCATGCCCGGCGCCAGCACGACGTGGCGCTCCTTCGCGTCGGGGCCGGTCACGGTCTGGATGAGGGCCCGGCCGGTGGGGCCGACGACGCACAGGTCGGTCAGGAAGTCCAGCAGCGATCCCGTCCGCCGCAGCCGCTCGGCCTCGGCCGGTTCGGGAGGGATCGGCCGGGCGGCCCCCGCGCCGGTGTCCAGGATCGCGATGGCCCGGTTGCTCAGGCCGGTGACCGGGTCCGCGGTGGCCGCCGCCGCCCCGCTCGCGATCAGCCAGGCGGCGTGGTCGTTCAGCGGGTTCTGGTCCAGCAGCGCCCGCAGGGCGAGGATCTCGCCGAAGACGGGGGCGATCGCCGTCAGCGCCCGCGCGGCGCCCCGGTCCTTCACCAGGGCGCACAGGGCCCGCGCCGCCTCGATCTCGTGGTCGGTGGCGACGGCCTCGTTGAGCCGGCGCAGCAGCGGGTCCTCGGCCAGTTCCGGGTTGTCGAGGGTCACCGCGGCGATGCGCAGCCGCAGCGAGGTCGTCATGACCGCGACGGCGAGGCTGCGCGCTCCGACCATGCCGCCGAGCTTGGAGCCGACGGTGCCGACCGGCCCGCCCGCCAGGGCGTATCCGAGCCCCTTGCGGTTCGTCACCGCCCGCAGCACCGCGCGCTCGGCCTGGAGGGCGGCGGCCGGCGTCCGGGTCAGGGCACCGCGCAGGGCGTCGCCGGTCAGCGTCTCCGTGGCGCGGATGGACGCCGCCCGGATCGTGTCGCCTATCTCGGCGAGTTCCCGGGCGGCGGCGAGCAGCGCCTGGGGGTCCGGCCGGTCCGCGGGCGGCGGGCCGGTCGACGGATCGGTCCACGGGCCGGCCGACGGGTCGGTCGGGGCGCTGTTCGGCGGGTCGTCCGGGGTCACGGGAACTCCTCACTGATGCCGCGGCTGCTGTGCGGTGGCACGTCCTAGAGGGCGCCTCGCCACGTCATGCTCACGAACCGGGGGCGGGGATCCTCGGGGATGTTGCGGTGCAGCACGTCCGACACCGTCCGGGTCCCGCCGATGATCCGCATGCCGGTCGGGGAGAACGTCGCGGGGCCCAGGACACGCGGCGCCAGCAGCGGATTGGTCAGCGCCTGCGAGAAGGCGTCGATGGCGATGATCTTGGTGAGCAGCGGCGGGAGGATGGCCCTCGCCGAGCCCGGTTCCTCGGCGAACAGGCCCACGTACAGGTCGACGTCGTCCACGCCGCGATAGAGCTCGCGCAGGGCCCCGCTCACCCGGGGATCGCTGGAGATCTGCTCGAACTCGCGTACGCGCGGGAAGCGGCAGTGTGCGCGGTAGTCGTTGTAGGGCGCCAGTTCGAGGGCGCGCGAGCCCGCGAGGCTGGCCTCGTCCACCTCGCGCAGCGCGGGATCGGTGTTGAACAGGCAGATGCGGCCGGCGCGCTGCTCGGACGCTTCCTCGAAGAGCTGCCCGAGGCCCGCCTCGGGCAGGAGCGCGCTGCCGAACAGGGTCGCGATCATCGGCAGTTCCGCGCCGCCGACGACCAGGGTTGACGGGATCAGGCTGTGCCAGCGGTAGACGAGGTTGAACTCCACCGACGCCCAGTTCTGCCGGTGCCACGACGCGCGGGCGAGCCTGCTCGTCAGCCGCGGATCGAGGAGGAAACGGAAGTGGTAGGGGGTGATGTGGTTGATGTACTCCTCGACCACGAGCTTGATGACGAGCGCGATGACGATGTTGCGCGCCGTCTGGAAGAGCCGCTCGTCGTCCCACTTCGGGTGCTCGTCCGCCAGCAGCCGCGCCACCCGGTTGTGCTCGCGCAGGAAGAGCACGGTGAACATGGTGAAGCCGACCTGCACGTTGCCCCGGTCGCCGCCTGTCGCGAACAGGGTGTCGCGTTGCGCGTCGCCGAGCACCTCGAAGCGGGCCGCGCGGAGCGCCGAGAACTCCGGTTTGATCTTCCCCTTCTCGCAGAGGTGGAGAGGGAACTCCCCGCCGTTGATGATCTGGTATTTCAGCAGCCCTCCGTCGAAGGCCCGGACGGCGCCCGTCGCCTCCGCGTCGAGCCCGTAGAGGGGATTGACGTCGATCTCATGGTTGGAGCTGTTGCGGCGCGGGTCCCTCGGGACGCGGATGTCCCCGCGCAGGAACCCGTCGGTGAACCACTGGGCGAAGTAGGCGAACAGCACCGTGGAGCGCGGGCACGGGATCATCTCCTCGCCGCGGGTGAACAGGTCGGCGGCCCGCTCGGCCGAGGGCCGTGCGCCGCCGTCGCCCGGGGCGGGCGGCAGATGGCGGCCCATGTAGGACCGGTCGGTGAGCGAGGTCCACGACGTGTACTCGGATCTGGTGCTCAGCGGCTCGGGGCGGCCCGGCATCTCCCGGACCGCACCGTCGATGAGGTAGGCGTTCAACCGGAGCCGCACCGGCCGGACGGATTCGGCGAGACGCCACACCGGCCGCGCGTGGGTGAGGGCCATGAGCCTGAGCCGGTTGGCCGCCCCATCGGTGGCGATGCTGCGCGCTTTGGGGGTCGCGTGCGCCATCCTTCACATCCCTTTCTCGTCGAGCCCGAGCAGGAACCGATCGGGGAAGACGCCCCGGTCGCGCTGGACCGTCCCGTCCGGAGGCGGGAGCAGCCGCACACCGGGACGGCGGAACAGGCGGCGCAGCGTCTCGCAGACCACGGCGGCCCCCGGGTACGCGCCGACACACGCGTGCGGGCCGTGGCCGAAATGCAGGCCGATGTAGGCCGGACGGTCGAGGCGGAAGGCCCCGGGGTCCTGGACGGCGGTCTCGTCGAACATGGCCGAGGCCACCGCGGCCAGCACGGGGGAGCCCGCCGGGACCACCGTCTCGTGGGGAGTGCCCGCGGCCAGGACATGGTCGCGCTCGCACGTCCGGACGATCATCTTGAGGAACGGGTCGAACCGCAGCGCCTCCCACACATGCCGGTCGAACTCCTCGGGGCCTGGGCCGGCGGCCGCCCGCACGACGGAGCGCTGGATCTCCGGATTCCGCAAGACGTGCTGCACCACGTGCACCATGGAGCCCGAGGCGTTCTCCGCGAACCCCAGCAGCAGGCCCGCGACGTTGATGAGGATGCGCTGGTCGTCCAGAGCGAGCTCGGCGGGCAGTTCGGTGCGGAGCAGCCGCGCGAGAACGTCCTGCGGAGGGGGGACGGCGCCCGCCGAGATGGCCGCCCGGCGTTCGGCGAGCAGACCGCGCAGATAGCCCATCATCTCCGTCCCCGCGTCCACCGACGCGGTGTGGATCGCCGGATCGCCGCCGAGATTGGCGGTGACGTCGGTCATCACGGCTCTCGACCACCGCGACAGGGTGCCCGGGTCCGGGCCGGGAAAGCCGAAGTACTCTGCGCACACCGCCATGCAGACGCGGCGGAACAGCCCGCCGACCGCCTCGATGCGCCCGGACGGCCACGCCGCGTCCAGGGCCTCGTCGGCGGCGCGGCCGGCCAGCTCCCGGACGCGCGGCACGTCACCGGGAGGGAGCATGACCTGCATCAGGCCCTTCTCCCGCCAGTTCATCGGGGTGCCGTCACGGGTCAGCATCACGGGGCCGCCGACCGCCGCCTCAAGGCGGGGAGCGTATCCGGCCACGGTGAAGACCTCGCCGCGTGAGAGGACCTCGGCGACCTCCGCGAAGCGCGTGACGATGACGAAGCCGGGCGTGACCAGGACGGGCCGGCGCGCGCGCAGCTCAGCGAACAGCGGACGCCAGTCGGTGCGCAACCAGCCCGTCAGCAACGCCAGGGCACCCATGGGGTCTTCTTCGGCCGCGGCTTCGTACTTGTCGAGATAGCCGTCGGCGGTCACTTGATCGAGCCTGTCCATGCGACACCGCCTCACGCGGGGAGAGCCGATGGCCGTCACCGAAGCGACGGATCTGCCATGACGACGTGCAGCCTGACGGAGACCAGACGTGCAGCCTGACGAGGACCAAAGGTAGTAGGGGCCAGACCTTTCCGCTACATAGAGTACAAAGCTAGATACCGACAGTTATAGATCTGTACTTCCCAGGCCACTGTCGGTGCCGAGCCGCGGGGCGTTGAATCGGCAGGGAAGGAGGCCGTATGTCCTCACCCTTGGGCTGGGCGGAGCCCGAGACGGCCGAGACCATCGCCGTCTCGTCCGTGCGCCGCCACGCCTACCTGATCCTGCTGGTGGTCCTCCCGCTGCTGGCGCTGGCCGCCGGAGCCTGCGTCGCCTGGGGGCGGGGCATCGGGCCGCGGGACGTGGTGATCGCCGCGGCCATGTACGCGATCAGCATCTTCGGCATCAGCGTCGGCTACCACCGGCTCCTGACGCACCGCTCGTTCAAATGCCGCAGGGCCCTGCGGATCGCCCTGGCCCTGGCCGGCGGCCTCGCGCTCGAAGGACCGGTCTCCCTCTGGGCGGCGGAGCACCGCCGCCACCACAAGTACGCCGACCGTCCCGGTGATCCGCACTCCCCATGGGCCTACGGCGAGACCGGCCTGGCCGCGGTGAAGGGCCTCCTGCACGCCCAGGTCGGATGGTTCTACAGCGCGCGCCGTCGCTCCGACCGGCGGCACTGGGTCCCCGACCTGCTGGCCGACCGGGACATCAGGATGCTCGACGCGGCCTACCCCGCCACCGTGGTGATGTCCATGGCGCTGCCCGCCGCGGTGGGAGGGCTGTGGTCGATGTCCTGGGCCGGCATGTGGACGGCCCTCTTCTGGGGCGGGCTGGTCCGCTACGCCGTCGTCCATCACGTGACCTGGTCGGTCAACTCGATCGCGCACAGCTTCGGGGGGCGCGCCTTCGACACCCGCGACCGCTCGACCAATGTCCGCTGGGTCGCCCTGCTCACCTTCGGTGAGGGATGGCACAACTGGCACCACGCCGACCCCACCTGCGCCCGCCACGGCGTGCTCGCCGGCCAACTGGATCCGAGCGCGCGTCTGATCCGCTGCTTCGAACAGGCGGGATGGGCCTACGACGTCCGCTGGCCCGACCCCCGCCGCTTGGCCGACCGCCTCAACGCCGAATCGGCGCCACCGAGAAAGAGCCTCAGCGACGCTCCAGGCCGTCCCGCCGGCACGTGGTTCGCGTCCCTGCCCGGAGACCGCCGGCAACAGGCGGAAAAGGTCCCCGACCACGACAGACCCGATGACGGCGCGGGCGACAACCGCTGACCGCTGAGCCGCTGAGCCGCTGGGACGCTGGGACGCGGCGGGCGTCTGACCGTGACCGCGGTCGTCGTCTCGCGGGAGGCCGGTGTGCTGTCCGTCGCCGCTGCGCTCGCCGGGACGGGTGAATGCGGCCGATAGCAGCAGCGGCAGCCGCTGTGCCCGAGTTCCGCCGGGCTCGCCCTGGTCACGGTGCTGATCCTGGTGGGGACCACGCCGGCGCTGGGGCGCCCCGCGGAAGCGCGACATGCCCGCGAAGCGCGACACATCAGTCGCGGTCCCCCCGGTACCGCGGCGGAGGGCGCGGGCACGAGGAGAGGCAGCGGTCCGAGGAGACCTCGGAACGGCCCATCCGAGCTTGATCGGGGAGAGTCCCATGACCGATGTCATCGCCCAGGCTCCAGGGGGACGGCCCAGCGCCATCGCGGGAATCGGCTCCTACCGGCCGCGCAGGGTCGTCGGCTCGGACGAGGTCGCCGCCCGGCTCGGCGTCGAGGCCGGCTGGATCACCTCCCGCACCGGTGTGCACCGGCGCCGCAAGGCGGGGCCGGACGAGCCACTGGTGGCGATGGCGGCCCAGGCGGGCCGGGCGGCGCTGGACGCGGCCGGCATGGCGGCGGCCGAGCTGGACGTGGTGATCGTCGCGACCGTCACCAATCCGCGCGCGATGCCGGGCACCGCCCCCCAGGTGGCGGCGGCGGTCGGCGCCGAACGGGCGGTGGCCTTCGACGTCGGCTCGGCCTGCTCCGGATTCTGCGTCGCCCTGGAGAACGCGCGGTCGCTGATCGCGGGGGACGGCGGCCGCGCCGTGCTCGTCGTCGGAGCCGATCGCATGCTCGACATCACCGACCCTGACGACCCTTCGACCGCCGCTCTGTTCGGCGATGGCGCGGCGGCGGTGGTCGTGGCCGCCGCCGATCGGCCGGGAATCGGCAAGGCCGTCTGGGGGAGCGACGGTTCCCGGGCCGGCGCGGTGGAGTGCCGGCCGCCCCGGCCCGCTTTCGTCGACCCCCCGGACGCGCCGACCGGGCACGCGACCCGGATGGAGGGCCGCGAAGTCATCGAGTGGGTGCGGGGCGTCGTCGTCGCCGACGACGTCACCGAGTCGGGCAACTGCGGCGCCGCTTCGGTTCCGCTGGCGTTGGACGCCCTCATCGGGTCGGGACGGATCTCACTGCCGATCTCGGCTGTTCTCATCGGCTTCGGATCCGGTCTCACCTACGCGGGCCAGGTCGTCGCGCTACCTGCCGGGCTGAAGGGCCGATCTTGAGGAAGCCGTTCGTCTCCAGTTGACGGGAAAGCGAATGCGAGAAAACAAGGAAGGATCGAGGCTCCGGCGGATACCGGCGTCGACGCTGGAGGCCACGCTGGGGCGTTTCGTCCCGGTGAAAGGCGTGGGCCTGTCCGATCGGGTCAGGGAGTTCACCGCGTGGCGTGACGACCGTCTGAGGGCGAGTATCTGGCCTTACTCGCGCACGGTGGAAACGCCTGTCGCCCCGCGGGCGCGGGTCGGGTTTCCGGAGAGACCGGGGGAGGAGGCCGAACCGCCCACGGAAGGAATCTGTTTCTCCACACAGGACTATCTGGGCCTGTCGCGTGATCCGTCGGTGCACGAAGCGGTGATCTCCGCGTTGGGCCGGTACGGGCCCCACGCCGGCAGTTCCCCCTGCCTGACGGGGCACACCCCCGTCTCGGACGCACTGCGGCAGGAGTTGTCGGAGTTGACGGGGATGGAGCACGTGGTGCTGTTCCCGACGGGATGGGCGGCCGGGTTCGGTGCGATCACCGGCCTGATGCGGCAGTGGGACCACATCGTCCTGGACGAGCGGGCTCACGCGTGCCTCGCGCAGGGCGCCCACGCGGCCACACCGAACGTGACCACCGCCGTGCACCTGGACAACGGCTCGGTCCGGGAGCGGCTGCGCTCCATCCGGGCGACGGACGTGGGCAACGCGATCCTCGTGATCACCGAAGGGGTCTATTCCATGGACTCCGACGTGCCCGCGCTCAAGGAATTGCAGCAGATCTGCCGCGAGTACCAGGCCGTGCTGATGGTCGATGTGGCCCATGACCTCGGCGCGCTGGGGCCGGGCGGGACGGGGCAGGCCGGAATCCAAGGGATGCTCGGGGAGATCGACCTGGTCATGGGCTCGTTCAGCAAATGCTTCGCCACCAATGGAGGGTTCGTCGGCACCTGTTCCCGGGAGGTGGAGCAGTACCTGTCGATCTACGCCGGTTCCCACTTCTTCTCCTCCGCGCTGTCGCCGTTGCAGGCCGCGGCGGCGCTGCAGTGCGCGAGGATCGTCCGGTCGCCCGAAGGCGAGTCGCGCAGGGCGGATCTGGCGCAGGTGGCGGACCGCCTCAGGCACGCCTTGGCGGGCCGGCGCCTGACGGTCCTCGGTGAGCGGTCGGCGATCGTGCCGGTGGAGACGGGCTCGGTCGCGGTGGCCAGGCTGGCGTGGTCGCTCGCCGAGCGGCGCGGCCTGATCCTGGCCGTCATCGAGTTCCCGGCGGTCCCGCTGGGCGCGGCCCGCTTCCGGATGCAGCTCATGAGCGACCACCGCCTGGAGGACATGGACACCGCCGCGCGGGTACTGGACGAGTCGCTGACCGAGGCCCGCGCGGTGCTGGCGGGCCGGAAGGGGGACGCGACGTGACCGCCCCCGCCGCCGTCATCGCCGGGCTGGGGGCGTGCGTGCCCCCGCGGGCGGTCGACAACGCCGTGATCGCCGAACGGCTGGGCGTCACCCCCGAATGGGTGCGCGACCGGACCGGTGTGGTCACCCGGAACCTCTTGGACGATCGGTCCACGACACGCGGGCTGGCCTTGGAGGCCGGACGCCGCGCCCTGCGGTCGGCCGCCGCGAGCGGCGACCAGGGCGGGGATCCGGACGGGAGCCCGGCCCGCGATCCAGGTGGGGTCCTGGGCGCGGACATCGACGCGGTCATCGTCGCGAGCTGGACCCAGGAGCAGGCGTGCCCGCCGATGGCACCGGCGCTGGCGTCCGAACTGGGAGCCGGTGGCGCGGCGGCGTTCGACGTGGGCGCGACCTGCGCGGGCTTCGTCTACGCCCTGGCCCTGGCGGCCGGGCTGATCGCGGCCGGCACGGTCCGGCGCGTGCTGGTGATCGCGGTCGAGACGCATTCGCCGTATCTCGATCCCGACGACCGCGTGACCGCGCCGCTGTTCGGCGACGGCGCCGGATCGGCGGTCCTGCGAGCCGGGCTCCCCGGTGAGCCGGGCGCCCTGGTCGCCTTCGACCTGGGCAGCGACGGCACCGGCCGCGACCTGCTGAGAGTGGCTCCCGGGGGCCGGGGCGCCGAGCCGTGTGGCGACCCGTTCCTGCGGATGGCGGGCAGCCCGGTCTTCCTGCACGCCGTGCGGCGCATGGTCTCCTCGTCCCGCGCGGTCCTGGGCAGCGCGGGCATGACCACCGCCGATGTCGACGCGCTGGTCGCGCACCAGGCCAATGGCCGGATCATGAAGACCGTCGCCTCCCGGCTCACGATCCCGCCGCCGCGCGTGGTGGAGACCATCGAGCGCTTCGGCAACACCGGCTGCGCCTCCATCCCCCTCGCCTTGGCGGTGGCCGGCGGCGCCCAGGCCGTCCGTCCCGGGGACCGGCTGCTGCTGACGGCGTTCGGAGCCGGTTTCACCTGGGCCTCGGCCGTGCTGACCTGGCCCGACATCAGCGTGCCCGAGATCGGGACGCAGGCCCCGCCCGCCCGCGAGAGGAAGGAATGACATGCGGCCCAAGGACGCCGTCCACGAGCTGCTGGTCGGCAGGTTCAACGTCGACGCCGAGCAGGTCGACCCCGGCAGGACGCTGAGGGACCTGCGGTTGGACTCGGTGGCCCTGGTGGAGTTCGCGCTGGAAGTGGAGGACCGCTTCGGCGTGCGGCTTCCCGAAGAAGGCGCCGCCACGATGACCGTCGAGCAGATCGTCGCCTACCTCCAGGGCGCCTCCGGGCCGGGGGAAGGGGGCTAGCGCGATGGCCGAGACGATGCGCGCGGCGGTGCTCACCTCGTACGGAGGGCCGCTGCACCTGACGCGGGTGCCGGTGCCCGAGACGCCGGAGGCCGGTGCGCTCGTCCGGGTCGCCGCCGCCGGCGTATGCCGCTCCGACCTCCATCTACGGAAGGGGGAGCTGCGCGACCTGACGCCCATGAGACTGCCGACCATCCTGGGCCACGAGATCACCGGCGTGGTGGAGGCGCTCGGGCCCGCGGCGCAAGGCCCCCCGGCCGGGACGCCGGTCCTGGTCTACGCCCCGGTCAGCTGCGGCAGGTGCCGGCCCTGCCTGAACGGCACCGAGCAGATGTGCGACTCCGCGTCCCGGCTCGGCATCGGCCGGCAGGGAGGCTGCGCCGAACTGGTCGCCGTGCCCCGCGCGGACCGGCAGCTCATCGCGCTGGACGGCCTGTCGGAGGTGGAGGCGGCGCCCTTGGGCGACGCCGCTCTGACCTCCTATCGCGGCATCCGGCGCGTCGCACTGCATCTGAAACCCGACTCGGCTCTCGTGGTGATCGGGATGGGAGGGCTCGCCCAGTACGCCGTCCAGCTCGCGCGGCAGTGCACGACGGCGCTGGTCATCGTGGCGATGCGGCACGCCGCCCGCCGGGAGGCCCGCGCCAGGGAACTGGGCGCCGATGTCGTCATCGACCTGACCGGGGCCGATGCCGGGGCCAGGCTCCGTTCCGCCTGCCCGCGGGGAGCGGCCGACGCGGTGCTGGACGCGGTCGGCCTGGAGACCACCATGAGGTTCGGCGCCGAGGCCCTGGCGCCCGGCGGCCACCTGGTGGTCGTGGGTTCGATGCTCGGCCGGATTCCTTTCGGCTGGAACTGCGCCCCCCTCGAAGCCACCTTCTCCACCAGCTTCTGGGGCAGCCTCAACGAACTCCACGACGTCCTCGCCCTGGCCCGTCGCGGGAGGCTCCGTTCCGACATCGTCACCTATTCCCTGGACGACATCGAGCAGGCGCACGCCGATCTCGCCGCCAGCAGGATTCCCGGACGTGCGGTGCTGCTGCCCGGCCCCGGCCCGTCCTCCTCCCACCGGCCCGCCGCCACTCGACCCGAACGCCATCACCACAGCGAGGGAGACAAGGAATGACCAGCGTCCAGGCACACCGCGAGTTCTACCAAGCCTTCGGCCACCACGACTTCGACGCCATGGGCGCCTTGGTCGAGCCCGGCGTCCGGTACGTCGACCATTCTCTGGGGACCGCGCTCGATGGGGCGCAGGCGTTCCTGGACTACCTGCGCGCCTGGACCGCCGCCTTCCCCGACACCCATGTCGCCGACTGCCGGTACTGGGACTCGGGCGCAGCCTCGCACGCGATCGGGCTGTTCCGCGGCACCAACACCGGGCGGCTCGGCGACCGGGCGGCGACCGGAAAGGCGATGGACATCCCCTTCTTCGAGCTCTACCAGTGGAACGACCGCGGCCTGCTGACCCACGGCGAAGCGCTCTATGACGGGCTCCTCCTCGGCCACCAGCTCGGCATGGTCGACACCATCCTGGCCCGATGGCTCGGCTTCTCCCGGGAGAAGGGCCGATGACCCGGTCGTCCGCGTCCGGCCGGCCGGAGCCGGCCGCCTACGCCACGCCGGCGCACGAGCCGTCCACCGGGCGCGCGCTGCTGGGCCGGCGCGCCCTGGTCACGGGCGCGTCGCGCGGCATCGGCCGGGCGATCGCCGTCGCCTTCGCCGCCGCGGGCGCCGACCTCACCGTCACCGCACGCGACGAGGACGGGCTGGCCCGGACCGCCGACGCGATCACCGGGCACCGCCGCCGCGCCGTCGTCCTGCCCGCCGATCTCGAAGAGGAGGACGCGCCCAAGCGCGTGATCGGCCACGCCGCCGATCGGCTGGGCGGCCTGGACATCGTCGTCAACAACGCCGCCTGGGCGGTCGCCACTCCCTTCGAGGGCCTCGACCCGAAGCTCTGGCGGCGGTCGCTGCGCCTCAACCTCGAAGTCCCCGCGCAGCTCTGCCGTGCCGCCCTGCCCCATCTGGAGGACTCGGACGCGGGCTGCGTCATCAACATCGGATCCGTCGCCGCCTTCCAGGCGTTTCCCACCACCCCTCACTATGCCGCGGGCAAAGCGGGGCTGGTCTCCCTCACCCGTACCCTGGCCGTCGAATGGGCGCCTCAGGGAATCCGGGTGAACGCCCTGTGCCCCGGATACACCAGAACCGAAATGACCGAGCCCTGGTGGAGCGACAGCGACGCCTCCGAGCAGATCACCTCGGCCATTCCGCAGGCCCGCTGGGCCGAGCCCGCCGAGATCGCCGGCCCGGCCGTCTTCCTCGCGAGCGCGGCCGCGTCCTACATCACCGGCCAGGTGCTCATCGTGGACGGCGGCCTCCTGACCAGCGCCTGACGTCCGCCGGAACCACCCCTGCACAGGAACGGGACCAACCCGAGCCATGACACCACAGCATCCGTCCCCCCGGCACGGCGCGGTGGTCACCGGAGCCGCCGGCGGCATCGGCGGAGCCATCGCGCGCCTCCTCGCCGCGTCCGGGACGGCCGTCGTCATCACCGACCGGGATGGGGACGCACTGGGCCGGGCGCACGACAGGCTGCGCCGGCAGGGCGCCCGCGTCACCGCACTGCCCATCGATCTCACCCGACCGCCGGCCATCGACGCCCTCCTCCGCCACGCCACCGCGCATCTGCCCCGTCTGGACACGATCGTCAACGCCGCCGGACTGTGCCGCGGCGTCCCCTTCCGGCGCCTCACGACGGCGTTGTGGCAGCAGACCCTGGCCATCGACCTGGAGATCCCGCTGCGGCTCTGCGGCGCCGCCGCCCCCCACCTGCGCTCCGCCGGTGGCGGGACGATCCTCAACATCGCCTCCATCGCCGGGCTGCGCCCCTTCCCCTTCGCACCCCACTACGCGGCCGCGAAGGCCGAACTGATCTCGCTCACCAAGGTCATGGCCGTGACCTGGGCGGCAGCGGGCATTCGCGTCAACGCGCTATGCCCTGGCTGGACCCGTACCGCCATGACGGAGGTCTTCTGGAAGGACCCGCACCCGTCCCAGGTCCCGCTGCATCAGGTACCTCTCGGCCGATGGGCCACCGTCGACGAGATCGCCGCCGCCGCGGTGTTCCTGACGAGCACCCCTCATATCACCGGTGCCGTCCTGGTGGCCGACGGCGGGCTCCTGGCCCATCACCCGCCGCCGCATCCTGGTCGCTGATCTCGAAGCCGGCCGGAGGGCGGGGTGTCTAGAGCGTGGCGGCGCGCGTCAGCAGTGCCTTGACGGTCACGTGCGTGGCGTGGGGCTGGAGTTTGGAGCGCAGGCAGTTGAGCGCGGCCGTCGCGCGTGCGCTGGTGAGGTGGGGGAGGTCGTCCAGGAAGCTGTGCCAGGTGCGGGTGGCCTGTTCGAGGTGGCCGCGTTGGAGTTGGAGTTCGGCGAGGCGGGCGGTGGTGATGGCGCGGGAGCGTCGTTCGGCGGGCGGGCGCAGGCGGAGTGAGGTGGTCAGTGCGGCGGCGGCGCCGTCGTGGTCGCCGAGCAGCGCGCGCACGGCCGCCTGCTGGTGGGCCAGCGCGGCGGGATGGTAGTGCCCCATCGGGGCTGCGTGGTAGTGCCCCGGCGGGGTGGTGTCGTCCAGGCCGGGAGCGGTGCGGGAGGTGGTCTGGTCCAGGCGGCGTTCGGCCGTGGAAAGGGCTGACAGCGCGTCCGCCCGGGCGCCGGTGGCGGCGGTGGCGACCGCGACCTGCCCGTACAGGAACGCCTGGCGCACCGGTGCGACGGCGCGGCTGGTGGCCGCCGCGGTCTCGGCGAGCGCGAGCGCGTGCTGGTAATGGCCCAGGGCACGTGCCTGCACCGACATCGCCCGCAGGGTGACGGCGTAGGCGGCCGGGTCGTTGTTCTCGGTGGCCAGGTCCAGCGCCACCCGGTAGTAGCGCTGCGCCAGCGCGTGCTGCTGGTTGTCGAAGCACATGAAGCCGCACAGATAGACCAGCTGGTTGGTGGCCGACAGCAGGCGTCGGCGCAGGGCCGGGCCGATGCGGGCGCGTAGGTGCGGCATGACCTGGTAGGCCAGGTAGGTGGACAGGGCTTTGCGGGAATGTCCGCCGCCGTAGGAGGTGTCCAGGTCGGAGAACACCCCGGCCATCTGCTCGGCGGCCACGACCGGCCCGGCCCCCGCTGGCAGCCGCGGTGCCGGCGGTGTCCGGGGGGCCGGCACCGCGCCGGGCTGCCCGCTGGTGGCCTGCTCGAAGGTGGGGACCGTCAGCGCGGCCAGGCTGTAGACGTCGTCCGGCCCGCCCTGGGGGTGGTCGTCCGTCCGCGCCAGGTGGGTCAGCGCGGTCGCTGGATCGGGTGCCTGGAGGCGACGGCGCTCGGGATCGGTGTGGCCGTGCCCGCCGGCCGGCCCCCGGCCTCCCGGTGCCGGAGGCCGAGGGTCCAGTCCGATATCGTCCAGGGTGACCGTGTGGCCCAGGCCGCGGGCGAGGGCTTCGGCGATCAGGCCGGGCACGGGCGGCCGGGGACGGCGTCCGGCCAGCCAGTGCGCCACCGAGCGGCGGTCCAGGCGCAGCACCAGGCCGCTCTCGGCGGCCAGGGCGTTGACGCGGCGGGCCAGTTGGTCCTCGGTCCAGCCCGTCTGGGTCAACAACCCCCGCAGCGCCCGGTTCGGTGTGCGTGAGGTGCCCATCGGCGATCCCGTCCGGACGGGACGCGATCTCTCAGGCGCCACCGTCCACGCCCTACGACCAGGCAATCGCCCGGTTTGTCGGATTTGTCGCTCGTTGTGCCCAATGGAGGGCCGAGCATTCCTTCTCCGGCCCTGACCAGGTGACTTTGGCACGGGCAAGGCGCCGGCTCACTCTTGGGGACGGTCAGTCGCAGCTGCGGTCGAAGGCGCCGGGACGGCTCAGGTCGGCGACGAGGTCGTTGATGAGCTGCGCGGTGACGTGGGGCATGACGTAGATGTGGCTGACGTCGACCCGGGTGCCGCCCCGGTTGAAGGGGACGCAGGCCAGCGAGTACTTCATCACCAGCTCGCGGCACGGCCGGCGGAACCACACGCTCAGCGACTGTTCGGTGTGGCCGACGTGGATGCCGTCCTCGGCTCCGGGCTCGCCGCGGGCGGCGAGTTCGTCGCTGAGCACCCGGAGGCGGGCGGCCGCGTAGTCGGCGAGGCCGACCGCGCGCACCGCCGTCCGGAGGTGGTCGCAGGTGGAGTGCTGCGCGAGGTGGTTCCACAGGATGACGCAGGCCAGGCCGCTGCGGGAGCCGGCGAACGTGGTGTCGGGGGAGGAGATGACGGCGGGGTCGCTCGGCGGCCTCAGCTGGTGTCCGGACTTCATCAGGAGCAGGCCGGTCGGGACGGGCGAGCCCGGGTACTTGTGCCCGCTGGTGACGATCGAGGCGACCTCGGGCACGCGGAAGTCGAAGACCGGGGGGCCGGAGTGCAGCATCCCCGCCCGGTGCGCCTGCTCCAGGTACGGCAGGTAGGTGCCGCCCAGGGCCGCGTCGACGTGGACCCAGAAGCCCTGCCGCACGTCGTGGGCCTCGGGATCGTCGGGGTCGAAGTGGACCTTGCGGCGGTCGAGGCCGTAGCGGGCGAAGATCGGCCGGAGCCGGGCGCACGCCCCGGCGACGTCGTCGCAGGCGCCCTTGAACGTGCTGCCGGCGTTGAAGCAGATCAGGGCCGGATGCCCCTTGGCGGCGAAGAACTCCACCAGGCGGGCCAGCGCGTCCACGTCGACGGCGCCCGGTCCGTCGTCCCCGCCGGCGGACGGGACGCCGATCGGCCAGCCCTTGCTGGAACGGCCGGCCACCCGGATCGGGCATTGGCCGGGATACCGGTCCGCGCCGAGGTCGTAGAAGGTCGGGATGTCCAGAACCCGCATTCCCTTGAGGTGGGAGTAGTGGGTGTCCTCGGAGAAGAAGGCGACCGGCGTGTAGGCGTTGGGGCCGTCATCGGGGTGGGCGGCCTTGATGTAGGTCGTCCGGGAGCTGGACTCCTCATCGCCGACCAGGGCGTTGCCGTCCAGGTAGTCGCGGGCGCTCCACAGGGCGTAGAGGTTGCCCTCGGTGCTGCCCATCGACAGGACGTAGCCCCAGTAGTCGTCCGCGCGGGCCCGGGTGCGGTCGGCGGGCACGCGCGCGTGCCACAGCCGCGCGTAATAGTCCAGGACCGCGCGCTCCAGCCACCGGGTGTGGGTGGTCACGGTGTTCTCGACGAACGGGTCGCCGGCGTTGTTGAGATGCAGGGACAGGAACCTCGCCAGCGGCTCGGTCCCGGTGATCGACTGGTTCGCCTGATAGCCCAGGAACCGGCGGCTCTGCGTTTCGAGGTGATCGCCGAGCCGGTCCAGGACGGCGCGTCGCGCCTGGTCGCTGAAGGCGTCGTCGCCGAGCCGGAAGTCCTCGTCGGTGACCGGTGCTGGAGGCGTCATCACTCTCCTCGATGGGGGTACCCGGACGGTCGGTCCTGTGTCCGGTCGGGACGCATGGCCAGGGCCGCGGAACCGACCAGGTCCTCATACCTGAGGGTGTGCGCGGGGTTGGCGAACGGGAAGAGCGAGCGGGCGCCGAGCCCGTCGATGATCAGCAGTTCGCCGGACTCCAGCAGCCGCCAGTCCGGATCGTCGTCGAGCGGCTGGCTGGCCACGACGTAGGCGGGTACCCGGGCGTCGCCGGCGTCGATCTCCATGCGCCGGGACGACGAGGCCAGCGCGCGGTGCTGCCCGAAGCCGCCGCCCTGCGGGGACAGCGCCCACAGCTCGCGGTTGTCCGGATAGCGCAGCGCCCAGATGCGGCGCGGCTCGGCGAGCAGCAGGTTCAGCGAGAAGATCGGCACCCGCGCGCCGAGCCGCCGGACGGCCGCGACCAGCCCGTCGGTGGTGTCGCCGCGCCGCTTGATCTCCGCGCTGATGAACGCGAAGACCAGCTCGGAGTCGGTCTGCCCCTCGATGTGGGCCCGGTCGACGTCGGTGAGCCAGGAGTCGATCACGTCCAGGCCCTGGACCAGGCCGTTGTGGGCGAAGAGCCGGTCGTTGATGTCGAACGGATGGGTGTTGTGCACGTCCAGGACCCCGGTGCTGGCGTACCGGACGTGGCTGACGAACGTGTGGGAGATGATCTGCCGGGCGGCGTGCGCGAAGTCGTCGTTCTCGAACGCCGCGATCGGAGCGCGGTCCCGCACCGGCTCGTCCCCGAGCGAGAACCAGCCGAAGCCGGTGCCGTCGGGCTGCTCCCGGCTGAGCGTGGTGAGGCTCGACGAGGAGTCCAGGAGCCAGAAGGACGCCTGGACGCGCGGGCCTCCCGTGGTCATTCCGAACAACCGGCACATGGCCTGCTCCTCTCCGCCTGTCATCACTGCTCACAGGCCAGCACCCCATTCGCTGAGCAAGGCCGCGGCAGGGGCGCGTTCAGCGAATCGGGGCGCTGACCCGGACCGGCGGGCCGGCGGTGGTGGCTCACCGGTCCCGTCCCGGTCGCGCGGGTCAGACGTGGATCGCGGTGGCCCGCAGCTCGCGGGCCTTGCGGTCCAGTTCGTTGACCGCGGCCTGCAGGAGGCTGTGCGCCTTGGTGCAGCGAGCCGCCAGGATGCCGATCTCGGGCCCCATCTGCGTGCCGGCGGACTCGGACTTCTGGACCGCCTCGTGCAGCGCGGTCGACTGCGTCGCCAGGTATCGGGCCTGGATGCCGATCGCCGTTACCAGGACCTGGAGATCTTCCCTCATGATTCCTCCCGAAATTCTGTGATCCCCGTGTCTCGGGAACCTCTCGGGCCCCGGGCCGCGGGAATCGCCGTATGGGGCTGCCGGCTCCAGGGCGCTGTCCGGTTGGTTCCCAGGCTGGTCTGACGGAAAGGCGTTTCTGGAGCCGGGGGTGTTGAACGTGGGCGAGGTGTTGAACGCCCTTAGTGGGCCGGGAAGGGCCGGTCGCCGGCGCCGATGGCGTCGTCGTGCCGGTCGGGGTCGGGGTCGGTGGTGCGGGTGCCGGTCCGCTGGGTGACCACGGTGAGCGGTCCCAGCCCCGCCAGGACCGCGGTGATCTCGGACGGCAGGCCGGCCGGGGCCGCTCGCGTCGTGGCGAGCCCGATGGTGTCGGCTCCGGCCACCCATTCGGCGCGCAGGTCGCCGGCGTCCCCGATGATGTGGACCGGGGTGCCGGTCCGGGCCGCCTCGGCGGTGACGGTGTCGGTGTCGGGATCGCGGGCGTCCGATGGGCGTGCGGATCCGGCGACGAGCATGAGGTCACTGGCGGTGGCCGCGGCTCGTATGGTGGCGGCCCGGTCGGAGGCGGCGTAGCAGAGCGCGTCGTAGTGGTGGCCGCGCAGCCGCGGGAACCGGGCGCGCAGCGCGGCGATGATCGGCGCGGCCTGCTCGATGGGCGTCCCGGTCTGGACGACGAACGAGACCCGCGCGGGGTCGATCGGCCGGCCGGTGTGCGGACCGGCCGCGTCCCGGCCCAGTCCGGCGACGTCGTCGAGGTCGGCGACCCGTACCACCGATTCGGCGGCCTGGCCGGTGAGCGCGGCCGAGGCGGCGTGGCGGCGGTGGCCGATCACCACCACGGTGTCGCCGCGGTCGGCGTAGGCGCGGACGTCGGCCTGGGCCGCGGCCGCCAGGGGGCAGGTGCAGTCCAGGACGTCCAGGCCGCGGGCGGCGGCCTCGGCCCGCGCGGCCAGGGACGCGCCGGGGGCGGTGAAGGCCACCGTCGCGCCCGGGGGGACGTGGTGGAGGTCGTCGACGGTGATGGCGCCGCGGTCAAGGAGCGCCTGGAGATGGTGTTGGTCGGCGATCGGCCGGTCCAGCATGTAGACCGGCGTCCGGCGTTCCTTGAGGGCCGCACCGATCAGTTCGACGGCCCGGCGCCCGCCCCAGCACATCGGATCGGCGCCGGCCAGGACGAGCCGGCGGCTGCGCAGGGTCTGGAACCAGCGGTCCATCACCTGTTCGGCGACCGCCAGCGCCGCCGGGTCGCCGAGGTGCGCCGCGACCGCGAAGCCGGCGGCCCGGCCCTGCCTGTCCAGGTAGGACGCGGTCGACAGCACCGCGTCCCCGGTGGTGTCGTGCGAGGTCGGCGCCGGTGCGAGCCGCACCCGTCGCGCGGTTCGCGTGCCGGTCGCCCGGCCCGTCCGATGGGGTGTGCATGCGCGCTGGGCCGCCGCCGCCACCGCCGGTGCGGCGGCGCACCGCACCGGGCCGTGCTCGGGGTCGGTGAAGCCGGTCGCCACCAGCAACTCGCCCGGCCCGATCCCGGTGGTGCGCAACTGCCTTCTGCGCAGAGATCTGTTCATGATCCACCTTTTCCCGTGGGTACTTCATTATCCAATTAAATGCGATAGGAAGTCACCCTGGAATGGTCAAGGGGCCGTAGATCGAGCGAACCTTCTTCTGGCCTAGCCGTTCCTGTTGAATGATCGCGGACGTTCTGCCGGCGTCCCCTGATAATCATTCTCGCTTGCCGGGTGTGACTTCGACAGAAACCTTCATAAGATCCATTGCACATCGGCATGCGTCGCCATGCGATAACGGCCGGGCATTCAACGGATACGGGGTTCGCCTCGATGGCGCATTCAGGCGTTCGTGAGGCGGGTGGCGCGGACCATCAGCGCCTTGGCCATCGGGTTGGCCGCGCGGGGGCGGATGCGGGAGCGCAGGGTCTTGAGCGCGGTGGTGGCCCGCCCGGAGCGGAGCTGGGGATAGTCGTCCAGGAACAGGTGCCAGGTCCCGGTGGCCTCCTCCAGGTGGCCCTGGTCGAACTGGAGCTCGGCGAGGCGGGCGAGGGTGAGGGCGTGCGAGCGGCGCTCGGTGACGGGGCGGTGCGGTATGGACGAGGCGAGGGTGGCGATGGCGCCGGTCCGGTCGCCGAGGAGCGCTCGGACGGCCGCCTGCTGGTGGGCCAGGGAGGCGGGATGGTAGGCGCCGACCGTGGTCTGGTTGGAGCTGGTGCTCTGGTCGAGGCCGCGTTCGGCGGCGGTGAGGCTGGTGAAGGCGTCGTTGCGGTCACCGTCGGCGGCGTGGGCGACGGCCAGCTGCCCGCGCAGGAACGCCTCCCGCAGCGGGCCGGTGCGCTTGCCGGCGTCGGCCGCGGTCTCGGCCAGCTGGATCGCGTGCCGCGCGTGCCCGAGAGCGCGGGCCTGGACCGACATCGCGCGCAGCGTCACGGCGTAGAAGACCGGGTCGCCGCCTTCCACGGCCAGCTGGAGCGCGGCCCGGTAGTAGCGCTGCGCGACGCCGTGCAGCTCGTCGTCGAAGCACATGAAGGCGCACAGGTAGGTGAGCTGGGCCGCGGCGCTGTAGAGGCGGCGGCGCACGCCCGCGCCGGCCGGCGCGCGCAGCCGCGGCGCCACGTCATGGGCGAGGTACGCCGCCAGGGCGCGGCGGGCGCTGCCTCCGCCGAACGCGGCGTCGCTGGTGGAGAACACCCGGGTCATCGCCTCGACCGTCTCGACGTCCGCGCGGCCCAGGGGCCGCTGGGCCGCGTCGCGATCGGGGGCGTCGACGCCCTGCGGCGCGGCGGCGGCCTGGGGCCAGGACGGGACCGCCAGCGCCGCCAGGGCGTACGGGGCCCCGGCGGGTGACGGGCGCCCGTCCTGCGAACCCGCGAGCCGGGCCAGTTCGGCCACGATGCCGGTGCCCCACGGGCCGCCCGCCCGCGTCCCGTCCCCGGGCGGGCCGGGGTTCTTCCCGGTCCGGTTCGGCGGGGCGAGCCCGAGGTCGCCGGTGGTGACGGTGCGCGCGAGCCGCCGGGAGAGCGCCTCGGCGAGGACGTCGGGGACGGGCGGGCGCGGCCGCATTCCCTCCATCCAGTGCGCAACGGCCGTGCGGTCGTAATGAAGGTCGAGCCCGATCTCGGCGCCGACTTTGTTCACCGCCGCGGCCAGTTGCTGACCGGTCCAGCCCGCCTCGGCCAGCGCTGCGCGCAGCCGCTGGTTCGGGCGACGCTTTGTACACATTTCGGGGGGTCCTCCAGCACTCGCTGCCCTACGCCTTCCCCTCCGAGCAGGCGGTGAACCGTGCCGTGCGGGTCGACTGACCTGCCCAAAGAGACTGATGCACGCCCCCGCGCCACGGGCGGCCCGGCACTCTCCTTTCCGGGAACTCTTTCCGGTAAAGCAGTTGACCGCTAGTGGACGTAACCCGGAATGCCCCCTCAAGCGTCTCGTGCGGAAACGGGGGAGTCGATCGGGCCCCTGACCAGCGAAACGAGGTTTGGCAAGGCGATCGAGTGACGTCATGCGGCCATTCGAGCTGCTAGATCATCGTCTGCTTGAATGGAACGGTTTTTTGATCACTGAGGCGATAGAAGGAATTCGATGAAGCGTAGCGTCGCGCTCGTCCTGCTCATGCCGGCGGCCCTCGTGGCCGTGCCGGGCCAGGCCGCCCTGGCCGCCGGCTGCCGGCCCGCCCTCAAAGACCTCACCGCTCCCGCGACCGCCCACGCGGGCGACGACCTCACCGCCAGGGCGACCCTGAGCTGCGCCCCGTCCTCCGACACCAGGGTCGTCCTGAACTCCAACCGGTCCGAGCTCGCCGTTCCCGCCGGCGTCGTCGTCCGCCGCGGGCAGACCACCGCCGACGTCCCGGTCGCCGCCCGGCTCGTCGACGGGCCGCAGTACAAGGCCCAGGTCACCGCCCGCCAGGGCGGCCGTTCCGCCACCCGCGAGATCACCGTGAACCCGGGGCTGAAGTCGTTCTCCCTTACCCCGACCTCGGCGCCGAACGGCGTGGCCCCCGTCGTCCGGCTCACCGGCCCCGCCCCCGCGGGCGGGCTGGTCATCGGCGTGGCCTCCGACCACCCCGACATCGTCACGCTGCCCGCGACGGAGGACTTCCAGGAGGGTGCCACCGCGATCACGTTCTCCGCGCGGAGGGTCGCCGACGTCGCTCAGGACACCAGGGTCACCGTCTCGGTCACGCTCGGCGCGCGCACGCTGTCGGCGTCCAAGCTGCTTCTGCGGCCCTTCGACGGCACCCAGAAGGTGGAACTGCGCGCCGCCGAGCCGGGCGATCTGTACGGCCTCCAGTTCGGCCAGTCCTTCAACGTCATCCTCAGCCGTCCCGCCCCTGAGGCCGGCCTGAGCGTCGCGTTGAAGGCCCAGGGCGACGACCCGGCCGTCCGGCTGGACAACGTCACCGACCACATCGGCGGCGGCGACACCACGGCCTACTTCCGCCTCGACACCGCCGACGTCACCAAGACCACCACCGTCGTCCTGGAGGCCACCGTCAGCGGCGCGACCACCACGCTGCCGATCACGATCCACCCCCGCATCGCCGACATCGCGCTCCCCGCGTCGGCCAAGGGCGGCTCGCCCTTCACGGCCACGATCAAACTCGCCGGCCCCTCGGCCGTCGACACCACGGTCCACCTCTCGCCGAGCTGGGGCATCCTGCATCCCCCCGGCCACGTCACGATTCCGGCGGGTTCCACCTCGGCCACGTTCGAGGTCGGCTCGTCCCAGGTCGATGAGCCGTCGAGCGTGTTCCTCACCGGCTACCTCGGCCGGACCGAGTTCCAGTCCGAACGGGTGACACTGACCCCGTGAGCGAGCGGGCCCCGGCCGCGACGGGCCGGGGCCCGTGCCATGACGGCGGCTTCTCCGCGGTCTCAGGTGATCGGCATGGTCACGGCGATGAGCCAGGCCCCCCAAGCGGGAGGCGGCCGATCCTGAGATCATCGGCCGTGCGGACGGCCGGAACGGGAGCGCGATGACGGTGTTGGACGGTTTTCTCGATTTCGCCATCTCCACGGCGGACACCACGATCCACGGGTGCCAGGGTGGGGAAGGCCCACCGGTCCTTTTGCTGCACGGCATACCGGAGACCCGCCTGATGTGGCATCGGGTGGCGCCGCGACTGGCCGAGCACTTCACCGTGATCGCCACCGACCTGCGCGGCTTCGGCGACAGCGGCACCCCGCCCAGCGCGCCGGACCACGCCCCGTACAGCATGCGCGCGATCGCCCGCGAGCAGGTCGAGGTCATGAACGCCCTGGGGCACGAGCGGTTCGGCGTGGTCGGGCACGACCGCGGAGCGCGGTGCGCCTACCGCATGGCCCTGGACCACCGGCACGCCGTCGACCGCCTGGTGGTGCTCGACATCGTCCCGACCGGTGAGGCGTTCCGCCGCGCCGGCAAGGACTTCAGCCTCGGCTACTGGATCTGGTCGTTCCTCGCCGCGCCCGAGCCGGTGCCCGAGGAGCTGATCGCCCGGGCCCCCGACGTCGTCGTCGACCACATGCTCGACTCCTGGTCCGAGGTCCCGGACGCGTTCCCGCCCGAGGTCCGCGCCGCCTACACCGAGAAGTTCCGCGACCCCGCCACGGTGCACGCCATCTGCGAGGAGTACCGCGCGGCCGCCACCGTCGACTGCGACCACGATGAGGCCGACCGCGGCAGGCGCCGCATCACCTGCCCGACCCTCGCCCTGTGGAGCCGCGGCGGCGCGGTCGCCGAATGGTACGACCCCCTGGAGATCTGGAGGACCTGGTGCGAGGACGTGCGGGGCGGCCCGGTCCAGTGCGGTCACTTCATCCCGGAGGAAGCACCGGAGGAGACCCTCCGGCACCTGCTGGCCTTCCTCAGCTGAACTCCGGGCCGTCCGCCCGGCCGGCGGGCTCGGCGTCGCGGGCCGCTCCGAGGTCTTCGGGCGTGTAGCGGTCGGTGAACAGGTGCACGGTCCTGTTGGACGAGCCGCGCAGCCCCCGGTCGAGGCGCAGGCCGCGCTCGTAGCGACCGGCGAGCAGGGCGTCGACGCGGTCGAGCAGCGCCGCCGCGCCCGGCATCCGGACGACCTCGTCCCAGGTGTAGCCGGTGGACAGGATGACCGGCAGGGAGGTCTCCGCGCGCAGGCGCGCCAGCAGCCGCAGCACCGGGCGGCGCTGCTGGAGCGGCTCGCCGCCGGTGATCGTCACGCCCTCGATCCACCCGTCGAGCACGGCGAACTGCGCGAACATCTCGTCCACGCCGACCCTGTGGCCGCGGCGGGGGTGCGTCTCCGGGACCGAGCAGCCGGGGCAGCCCAGCGTGCAGCCCTGGAGCCACAGCACCGCCCGGGTGCCGGGGCCGTGGGCCTCGCTGAACGGCTCGAACGCGTGCACGCGCAGCGGACGCGGCGGCCGGGTCGCGCGCCAGGTCCTCGCGGCGGCCGGTCGAAGGCCCGCAGGCTCCGAGCGAGCGTCGCCGTCCCCGTTAAGGGCCGGCTCCCTCCCATGATTGCCGCGTTCGTCGGTCACATCCTGATTACACTCCCCTCACTCCGGGACCGGTCCCGGAGCCGCCCAGGACCATCTCCACGTGACCCGGCGGAGGGAGGTGCGCGGTGGTGGAGCCGCTCCGACGTGGCGACCCGCGCCGGATGGGGCCGTACCGGCTGCTCGGGCGGCTGGGCG
>NZ_SMKU01000122.1 GCF_004349215.1 Actinomadura rubrisoli
GACAATCCAACTCCACCCCGCACCCCCTCCACCCAGCCCGGGGGAGCAGCCTATTTCAGGACGCGCCGGACCAGCGCCGCGGCGGCGGTCACGGCGAAGGCCCCGGCGATCCACCAGACGCCGATGGCGTCGAGCCGGCCGGTGACCTCGCCCTGGATCCGGGTGACCGTGCCGACGAGCGGGTCGTCGGCGGAGTCCCCGGCGTTCACGCGCAGCTCGTACCAGCCGAAGTAGGCGACGTAGACGCCCGCCGCGAGCAGGAAGGCGCCGCTGATACGCGAAACGTAGGGGAGCAGCGCACGGGTCTTGCGGACGGCGGCGTCCTGGGCGAGGGCGACCAGGAGCGACAGCAGGCCGACGACCACCCCCATGCCCAGCCCGTAGGCGGTGAAGGCGGCCAGCCCGTCCAGCAGGCCGCCGGTGCCCGAGACCAGGCCGGTGACGGCGAGGAACGGCGCGATGGTGCACGACAGAGAGGCCACGGCGTAGGACGCGCCGTACCCGTAGAGCGCGAGGAGCGAGTTGGACGGCCCGCCGACCTTCAGCCTCGGGAGCCGGACGAGCAGTTCCCGCCCGGAAATCAACCACACGCCCAGGCACGCGAGAACGCCGCCCGTGACGACGGTGACCCACGGAAGGTGCTGCTGGACGGGGGCGGTGGCCGCGCTGATGACGACACCGAAGACACCGAAGACGGTGACGAAGCCCGAGGTCATCGCCGCCGACAGGCGCAACGCGCGAAGCGTGCCGCCCGGTCCGGACACCAGCAGGGCCAGATAGGACGGAAGCAGGGCGAAGCCGCACGGGTTGAACGCGGCGACCAGCCCTGCCGCCAGGGCGAGCGTGATGTCGTCCATCTAGAGGGTGTGCCGGTCGACGAGCGAGGACAGCTTGCCCTCGTCCAATGGTCCGACCGCCGAATGCGTGCCTCCCCCAGGCTTCACGAACAGATAGGACGACTGGGACGTGATCCTGAAGTGCTTGTAGAGGGCGCCGGTCCGGTCATCGAGCTGCACGATCCCCGATGTTCCCGTCCGGGTGACGAACCTGTTCATCAGCTCCTTGTTCTTGTCGAGCCCGGCGACCCCCACAAAGGCGACCCTGTCCCCGTACTTCCGCGCGGCCTTGGCGACCGCCGGCCCCTCCGCCTGGCACTTGGGACACCAGGGCGCCCAGAACCAGAACACCACCGGCTTGCCGGCCAGGCTCGCCCCGTCGAACGCCCCGCCGTCCAGCTTGTCGGCCTGGAACCTCAAAAGAGCCGGCGCGCCCTTCGCCGGTGCCGAGCCGGCGACCCCAGAAGGCGAAGAGGCCGTTCCCACGGAAGTCGCGGCCTCGTCCGCGCCCTCCCCTCCGCAGCCGGTGAGGACGAGCGCCGCAGTGACGATGATCAGGCTGAACTGCTTCATGGCCTCACCGTAGATCCGCCCGTCCGGCAAGACCCTTACAAGCCGATGACGGCCGCTCCGCAGGGGGCCAGCCGACGCCGTGACCGAGGTTGCCGCGGCGTAACCGTCGCCGCCTACCCGCGGCGATCCACCGCCCCCTGGTCGCCGGTTTCCGGATCGTGCGCCGGTGCGGGCGTGGTCAGCCTCTGGAAAAGAGGTGAAGGCGCCGGGAGCCGTCCGTCCACAGGAGTGCACTGCCGGGTGACGCGGGCCGCGGCGTCCGGAAGGAAGGGCGTCAGGC
This sequence comes from Actinomadura rubrisoli, assembly GCF_004349215.1. GTDB lineage: Bacteria > Actinomycetota > Actinomycetes > Streptosporangiales > Streptosporangiaceae > Spirillospora > Spirillospora rubrisoli. The sequence goes on from NZ_SMKU01000122.1 coordinate 1,690, forward strand.
ATTCGGCGATCGTTCGGGTGGCCCGGAGAAGCGTGGCCAGGACGGCGTCCAGGTCGCGACCGGCGCGTTCGGACTTGGCCAGTTCCCACGGGCGGACGCGGTTGATGTAGCGGTTGGCCTCGTCGACGATGTCCCAGACCGCCGCGGTGGCCCTGCGGAAGTCGAAGGCGGCCAGAGCCGCGTCGATGAGCGCGGGCGCCCGGTGGATCGCCAGGTTGAGAGCTTCCGCGTCCGGGGCCGGGGCCTCGGTGGCAGGAGCGTGCCCGGCGCGGTAGCGGTGGATCATGCTGACGACGCGGTTGACGAGGTTGCCGAGCCCGTTGGCGAGTTCGCCGTTGGCGCGGCCGACGAGGCGTTCGGGCGTGAAGTCGGCGTCTCCGACGCGGGGCACCTCGCGCAGCAGCCACCAGCGGACCGCGTCGGTGCCGTACCGCTCCACGAGCGCGGCCGGGTCGATGGTCGCGCCGCCGGACTTGCTGATCTTGCGGCCCTCGACGGTGAGGTAGTCGTGCACCAGGATGTCGGTCGGCGGCACCTGCCCGGCGGAGAGCAGCATGGCGGGCCAGTAGACGGCGTGGAAGCGGAGCACGCCCTTGCCGACCAGGTGGACGCGGCGTTCGGCTCCCGTCCACCAGCGCCGCAGGTCCGCGTCGGCGGTGCCGTAGCCCAGGGCGGTGAGGTAGTTGCCCAGCGCGTCCCACCACACGTAGATCACCTGGCCCGGGTCGCCGGGCACGGGGATGCCCCAGCCGCGGGCCCGGACGGTGGACCGGGAGATGGAGAAATCCTCAAGGCCGCCGGCGATGAAGGAGAGGACCTCGTTGCGGCGCTCGGCGGGCTCGATTCGCAGAGTGCCCGTGCCGATGAGGTCGCGCAGGCGGTCGGCGTAGCGGGACAGGCGGAAGAACCAGTTCTCCTCGGAGACGCGCTGGAGCTCGGTGCCGTGGTCGGGGCAACGGCCCCCGTCCAGCTCCGCCGGGGCGTAGAACTGCTCGCAGCCCACGCAGTACAGGCCCTCGTAGTGCCTGCGGTAGAGATCGCCCGCGTCGGCGCAGGCTCGCCAGAAGCGCTCCACTCCCGTCCGGTGGCGGGGATCTCGGCTGGTGCGGATGATGTCGTCGACCGCCAGTGACAACGGCCCGGCCAGGGCGGTGAACGCCGCCGCGTTGCCGTCGACGAACTCTTGGACGCCGACCCCGGCGGCCTCGGCGGCCAGCACGTTCTTGAGCGAGTTGTCGTCGGTGCCCGTCTGGAACCTGACGTGGTCGCCGCGCAGGCGGCGATGGCGGGCGAGCACGTCGGCCTGGACGAGCTCCAACGCGAAGCCCAGGTGAGGACGGGCATTGACGTAGGGAATCGTGGTGGTGATGTAGGTGTGCGCGGTCATGGGAACCTCCCAGTGGAAAGGGGCTCCGACCGCGGACAGGAATCGAGGCCCCATATCGAGGGCCTCGGAAACGATCATCCGTGCGGTATCAGCGGCCCCGTGAGCGGGGCATCATCACCGGACATACGGACGTGTTCACAAGCCGCATGCTAGCCGACGCGCACCAGCGCCGTCCTGCCCCTTTTGCGCGCCCAAGGCGAAGTCGTCGTCTTCCGACAGGTCGAGACCCAGGTGGTCGGCACGCGACACCCCAGATGGTCCTGGTGGATCGCACCGGCCACGACGTCGGGTGCAGTCACCATGGCTCGTCCTCCAACTCGTCCTACGTCGCGGGCCGGCTGATTGTGGCGGGCGGGGGCGGGCGGAGCGCTCACCGGCCGTCAGCCGCCGGCTCGACCACTCGCTGTCCGAGGGGGAATCTGGAAGTGATGGGCAACCATTGAGGGCGGTGCACCTATCTAGGGGGCAGGAGGTCGCCCTCATGAGCATAGAGTTCGAGGAGTTCGTCCGAACACGGACTCCGGCGCTGCTTCGCTCGGCCTATCTGCTGACCGGTGATCAGCAACTGGCCGAGGATCTGGTGCAGTCGGCGTTGGCCCGTACGCACAGATCGTGGGCCAAGCTCCACCGGGTGGGGAACGCCGAGGCCTACACCCGCAAAGTCCTGTACCACCTGCAGGTCGCCTGGTGGCAACGTCGCCGGTTCCGGGAAGGCCCTCTTGAGGGTACCGATCCCGCCGGTCCGTCCGTGGACCACGCCGTCCGGCTCGATCTTCAGCGGGCGCTGCTGCAGCTCCCCCCACGCCAGCGCGCCGTGATCGTGCTGCGCTTCTTCGAGGACCGCACCGAGGCCGAGACGGCGCGGCTCCTCGAAATCTCCGTCGGCACCGTCAAGAGCCAGACCACCAAGGCCCTCGCCCGGCTGCGCCGCCTCACGGCGGTGGAGGAGGTGTTCACCCGATGAACGATCTGCGTGACGAACTGCACACCCTGGCCGGCCATGCCGCCCCAGCCGATCTACTGGACCGTGCCTACGCCACCTCCCGTAGGATCAAGCGCCGCCGCCAGGCCTTGGTCACCGGCGTCGCCGGCGGCCTCGCCGCAGCCGTGCTCTTGGGCTTCACCTCCTTCGGCGGAACGACCTCCACAGACGACAAGGTCGACCCGCTGGCCACTCCTACCGCTTCGGCCACCCCACCTGTCCTGCCGAACATGAAGCCGTTCGTGCCACCCGCCACTCACGGCGGCGGCCGCACGACCGTGCCCGTGGTCCTCCAGGACGGCACCGAGGTCCGGTTCAGCTACCCCTCCGGCCTGGGTCTGCGGTTCTCCAAGATGGAGACCGGATTCAACGGCACCGACCTGAACGTCGGCCTGAACGCCGCCACTGTCATCAAAACCGGTTCCCGGTACGTCCGGAACGTGACCGACGCGAGCGGGCAGCAACTGGAGTTGTGGAGGGAACCCAAGAAGCCGGGCAGTGAGCATGACGCCGACCTCTACTCGGTACGGGTCGGCAATTGGTTCGTCACCCTGGCCGACGTGGTCAGCGAGACCGACCCCGACCCGTCCTTCCCCGAGCTGCGCCGGGTGACCTTCTTCATCGACCCCCAGGGTTTCCTCAGGGTCTCCGGGGACCCGGTGGCCAAGGTCAAGCCGAGCAGCGCCAACGACTCCGCCGAGATGGGGCCCGTCGCAGAACTGGCCGTCCAGGGCTCGGAGATCAAGACCCTGTTCATCAACCGAGTGAGCGACTGCATCGGCGCCAACCGGGATCGAGAAGGCGAACTGAGCAGCCTCATGGTGTGCAAGGACGGCGCAGCGGTCCACGTCGTCGGCCGCAAGAGCGACGAGGACTGGATCAAGCAGGTCAAGAGCGGACTGCGGATCGAATCCGTCAGAACACCCTGACCACCACAGCGGTACCGGGGAACTGCAAGCGCGGGCGGTTCCCCGTATCGCCGCGCCTGGGACAGTCCGCTCCGCTCGCATCATCTCGCGCGAACCGGAGGCCCGCGGTCAGAATGTGGCGATCGGGTTGACCGGGCTGCCGGACGTACCGGCGAGGCGGACCGGCGCGACTGTGAGGTGGAAGTCCCACTGGCCGAGTTCGGCGGCCGTCGTCGCGCACGCCTCCAGGTCGCAGTTGTCGAGCATCCACAGACCCATCGCGACGAGGCTCACGGCGTGAACCGGCATCAGCACGTCGTCGTACCCTGACGGCTGAACGTCCTGGGGGGTGTCGGCGCCGATCAGCGCGACCTCGCGTTCGCGCAGCCACGGCAGGCAGGACGCGTGCCAGCCGGCCTGCGTGATACCGCCTGACGCACCACCCTCGTGCCGGGCGCGGCCACCGCCGGTCCGCAGGAGTACCGCATCACCGGATCGCACTCGCACACCCTGGCGACGCTCGGCCTCCTCCAGGTCGTCGGGGAACACTCCCTCTCCCGGTTCCAACCACGGCACGCCTCGGACCGCAGCGATGTCCAGCAGGACACCACGCGTGATGATCCCGCTCGCCGCCGCCGTGACGGCCGCCCACGCCGATCCCGTTTCGGCGTCGACCAACGAGTGCGACCGCCCGTTGTACATCGTGCCGTCCCAGAAGATGTGGCACGGTGAGTCGACGTGGGTGACGGAGTTGTTGTGGAACATGATGCCGAGATGCTCGTTCGAGAAGCCCCACCGCCGGTCGTTGCGGAACCCGGCCACCGGCATGTTCTCGGCTCCCGGCATGTCGGCGGCGCACGGGCATGACGTCGTCGACCGCTCCATCTCCGCCGGTACGGCGATCTCCCATCCGCACGACACGCTCCTGCCGTGGCGCACGGCACGCGCCGCCGCCAGCCGGACGTCGTCGGTGATGAGGTTCAGGGTGCCGAGCTCGTCGTCGTCGCCCCACCGCCCCCAGTTCGAGAGCGTGTTGAAGTAACCGAGCACGTCGTCCTGCGTGGGCATCGGTCGCACTGCCGTCATCCCAGCATCAACTCTCCTCCGGTGACGCGCGAGCAAGTGCAGCGACTAGGCCGCGTCGTGTGCTCCGCGCTTGATGTCGGCGAGCAGCTCACGGAAGCTTGCGGTGGGGAGTGCGATCTTGGGCCCGTGCGGGTCCTTGCTGTCGCGCATGCCGATGGTTCCAACGAGGTCCGCAACCTCCACGCAGTCGGAGTTGCCCGAGGTGCCGCTGTGACTCGACTTGCGCCAAACGCTCATGCGTACTTCTCCAATTCAGCCACCAGGAGGGCCTGAGACGGTCCGACTGGGGCGGCTACGTCGCCTATCCAGTCGTAGCTTACTGCGACCTCCTGAACGTCGTACGGGTCCATGAGAAACCGGCCTCGCGTCGCTGCTTCGGTGTACGCGACGTCGCGGTCATCGACCGTGAGGAGCTTGAATGAGCCGTCCAGGCCCGGGTGCGCCCCGGCGTGCCGCTCGACGACCCGGATGCTGATGTGGGGAAGCTTGCTGAGTTCGATCAGGTGGGCGAACTGCCCTCGCATGACCTCTGGGGAGCCGACCTGCTGGGCCAAGACCACCCAGTTGAGGAACGCGGTCACGCGCGGGGGTCTCGGCTTGTCGAACACGGATGCCTGTCGGCGCATTCGCCGATCAAGATCCGCGTCCGGATCGTCGTTGGTTCCAGCGGTTAGCGCCGCATTTGCGTAGTCACGTGTTTGAAGCAGCCCAGGGACAACCGACGTTTCCCACATCCGGATGCGTGTCGCCCGGGCCTCGTAGTCGGCGAGGTTGACGAGCCAGTCGCCCTCGTCTGCTCGCTCGGCAAAGCCGATCAGGTCCATGAACATCCCGTTCGTGTTCCACTCGCGGTCGATGATCTTCGCGTGGTCACGCTTGAGCTTGAGTGTGTTGGACTCGTAGCGGGAAACGGTGGAACGATCACAGCCCAGGAGATCGCCTAGCGCCTGCCCTGACATCCCATGCGCTTCACGGTAACGGCGCAGGTGAACCGCGATGAAGTGCCAGATCGAACCTCTCGGGTCCAGTGAGTCCCGCGCGTGCATGAGCCCTCCTCGCTTGTTGCGATGCGTTCTGGAACGTAGCGAGCTTAACCACAGCGGGTTCATTCTGGGGAGTGTTCGAAAGAAAAGGCGACGGCCCGTGGAGGTCTGAAAATGGGCATCTTCCTCGAATACCCACGCTTCCCGCGAATGGGGCGGGAACGGCTGCGTGGGTACATCTCCGACCTTGATCGGGCGGTGTCCCTGTGGCCTGACCTGGCGTGCGGCATCGTCCGGCCGGAGGGTGATACCGCGCTCAACGTCATCCGGCTGGGGGCGCCGCGCCGCTTCGTGGAGATCACGGCCGTGGACGCGCTCGGCAGAACGTGGTTCGCCTGGGCCGGCGACGGGGAACTGATCGGAACCGTCGATGACGTTGACGGGGTCGTGCGCAAGATCGCCGATGAACTCGGTTCAGTGGTTCAGGGGTGATCGCTTTCGGCTCGGCCATTCCCGCCGAGCGGCTGGCGTCCATGCTGCTTTTGCTGGTCGCGTACGGAGCCGCGTGTGGATTGTTCGGCGGCTTTGTGGGCGCATTGCTGGTCAGCCGCCGTCGCCACAATCACAGGAAGGCACGTCATGCCCTCAGACCGCGAACCATTCAGGAACCGTCCCGACAGCATGGAGCGACTCGCTCGCGCGCTCGCAGGCGTCAGTGTTGACCTTGCCGACGAGCGGGCAAAGGCCGCCCGCATTCATCAGGCGTACAAGGACGCCATGCTTCGCCATGGCCTGCTCGGAGGCACGGTGCAGCTGATCACCGCGTCCGCGAACGAGTGGCTCGCCGCCAACGTCCCCACTGCGGTGCCGCTGATCATCGCCGCCCCGACTGACCCTCCAGGCGGGTAACCCCGAGTCGCCTGCGCAGGGGTCAGGGAGTCCCTTGCGCAGGCCGGCCCCCGGCGTGCGAAGGATCCCCCCGGCGCCGGGGGCGGTGTCCGGTACAGGGCCACTCCGGTTAGTCGTCCCGGAAGGTAACGGCGGCCGGGCACACAGGTGGGCCCCCGGGTTGTAGGCGCCCCGGGGCCCATCGTCTATGGGGCCTCTACCTGCGCTTATTGCGTTGGATGGAGCCGGACGGTCACGGGGTGGTGAGCTTGCGAGCCGTAGGGGCCGGGTCACGGTGTGTTCCGGTCGTTGGAACGAAGGGCTTTCGCCCTCGGTTCGTATATGTTTTCATATATCAAATCCGGTCTGTGTGGTACGGCCTGGATTCGCCGAGGAGGTGCCTTTCGATGACCCACCCCCATGAGCACCGAGAAAGCACGCCTGACCTGAAGGAAAGCTCCCACGAAAACGACGGGTTCGCCGAGCATGACGCGGCGATCCGGCAGCACAAGCGGGTGGTCCTGGGAGCGGCCGGGGTCACCGTCGCCGCGTTCATGACCTTTCCCGTCCTGGCCTCGTTCACCGGGGTGTTCGACGGTGTCGCCAACGGGGTCGGCGCCGGGTACGTCGCGGGGCTGGTGGTGATCCTGCTGCCGGTGATCGGCGCGGTCGTCTACCGCGCATGGACGTCCCGCATGGAAGGGGGCGAGCGGTGAACGGCACGGCGGTTCTCATCGTCTCCGTCCTCATCCTGGTGACGCTGGCGCTGACGTTCTACGCGGCCCGGCGCAACAAGAGCGCCGACGACCACTACGTGGCGGGCGGACGGGTGAGCGGCTGGCAGAACGGGCTGGCCCTCGCCGGGGACCAGCTCTCGGCGGCGTCCTTCCTCGGGATCACCGGGGCGGTGGCGCTGACCGGGTTCAGCGGCTTCTACCTGGCCGTCGGGGTTCCCGCCGCCTACCTGCTGATGCTGCTCGTGATCGCCGAGCCGCTGCGCAACCTCGGCCGCTACACCCTCGCGGACGCGGTGGCGGCGCGGTTCGAGGGACGGGGGCTGCGCACCGCGATGGCGGTGGCCGGCCTGGTGATCAGCATCATCTACATGGTGATCCAGTTCGTCGGGGCGGGGCTGCTGGCGCAGCTGCTGCTCGGCGTGGGCTTCCCGACCGCTGTGATCGTCATCGGCGTGCTGATGACCGTCTACACCATCCTGGGTGGGATGGTCGGCACGACCTACATCCAGATCTTCAAGGCCGTGCTGCTGATCGTCACGGCGCTGACGCTGCTGGTGCTGGTGACGGCCGAGACCGGTGGCAACCCGATCGGGTCCATGCAGGACGCCGCGGCGCGGTTCGGGGACGGGGTGATCGCCCCGCACCACGGCGACACCCTCAAATCGGTGGACACGGTGTCGCTGACGCTGGGCATGGTGCTCGGCATGATGGGCCTGCCGCACATCATGGTCCGCTTCCTGACCGTCCGGGACGGCCGCGCCGCGCGGGACTCGGCGCAGGTCGCGATGTGGATCTTCGCGGCGTTCTTCGCGGCGCTGCCCATCTTCGGGTACGCCGCCCTCAACGAGGTGGGCCGCGCCGACATCGTGGCCGACAACAAGGCGGGCAACCTCGCGGCGCCGCGCCTGGCGGAGGCGGTCGGGGGGAACCTGCTGTTCTCCATCACGGCGGCCGTGGTGATGGTGACGATCCTGGCGGTGCTGGCGGGTCTGGCCATCGCCACGTCCGGCGCCATCGCGCACGACCTCTACACCACCGTCCTCAAGCGCGGGGAGGTCTCGCCCCGGCGCCAGCTCGTCGTCGGACGGCTCGCCGGGGTCGCCGTGTCCGTGGTCGCGATCCTGCTCGCGCTGTGGGCCAAGACCCTCAACATCGCCTTCCTCGGGAACGTGGCGTTCGCGGTCGCCGCGAGCACGACGATGCCGGTCCTGGTCCTGACCATCTACTGGCGGGGCCTGAACCGGATCGGCGCGGTCGCCGGGCTCGTCGGCGGGCTGGTGGCGTCGGTCGGCCTGGTCCTGGCGGGACCCGATGTGATGGGCGATTCGCACCTGTTCCCCCTGTCGATCCCGGCGCTGGTGTCGGTGCCGTTCGGGTTCCTGTGCGCGTGGGGGGCGAGCCTGGCCACCCGCGGCAACGCCGACGCCGCGGGCAGCCCGTACGACGAGCTGGCCAGGCGCGCGTTCCCCGTCCGGGGACGGCGCGCCGTCCGGCCCGTCCCCGAGACGTCCGCCTGAACGCGGCTTCCTCGGCTACTGGCTGCTCGGAGGGAGGAGGAGGCCCGGCGCGGAGGGCGGCAAGGCGAGGGCCGCGGGATCGACTCCGGTCACGGCCCGCAGATCGACCTCGCCGCCCTCGAACCGCGCGTCCTCGAACGTGATGTCACCGCTAAGGAATTGCGCGTCTCCGAAATACGCCTTTCCCGCGGAGAAGCGGATGTGGTCGAACCAAGTCCTGGATCCGGCGAATCGCGCCTTGGGGAACCAGACCTCCGCGCCGCAGAAGTGCGTCCAGCCGAATGACACCTCGCCCCCAGAGAAGTTCGCGCCGACGAACCAGACCACGCCTCGCCGGAACGTCGCACGCTGGAAGGCCAGTTCGCCGCCGAGCAGTTCGATGTTGGCGAAGATCACTTCGCCTCCCGAGAATTCGGCGTTGTGGAGCCACACGTTGCCGCGGATGATCCGGGCCTCGTTGAACGTCATGACGCCGCTGGGAATCTCGATACCGAAGAAGGGGACGTGGCAGTCGATCACCGCACCGGTGAAGTCGAAGTCGTGGCCCGCCCAGGACGGGCTCGCCCCGGCTCGCAGGTGGGAGCCGATGACGCTCCAGATCGTCCGGCGGACTTCGCGCATCGACCGCAGGCGGATGAGCCGCTCCACGGTGGCATCGGGAGGGGGATCGTCTTCATAGGGCATCCGCAGGTACGCGCAGAGCACGTCGATACAGGTCTGGCGGCCGGAGGGCCAGTCGTCGGCCAGCCCGGCGAGGGCGTGGACACCCGCCAGCCGGACCGCCGCGCTCTCGTCTCCCAGTTGGCCGCACGCCGCGGCGAAGCGCTCGTTGAACAGCCGGGTCCTCTCGCGGCCTTCCTTCGCGTGCTCCAGCCGGGCGGTCGCCTCCGTCACGCGCTGCCGCCGGTAGGCCACCACCAGGGCGATCACTCCGCCGATCCCGGCGATCGACGCGAACGCGAGCTTGATCACGTCCAGGAGCTGCTTGAGGGTCACGGTGCGGGAGGGCTGGAGTTCCGGGGCCCCGAGGACGGCCAGGGCCACCGCCACCAGGCCGGCCGCCCCGGCTGTGGCCAATACCAGGGCCCCGGCCAGCGCCGCGCCGATCGGTACCAGGCGTGCTCCGTCCGCTTCCCCGGCGGCGGGGGTCGGCGGGTGAGCGGGATTGTGTTGCATCGCGGCTCCCTGTGTCCCATCCCGAGGTAGCGTGCGGGGGCACCACCCCTGAGACTCGGCGGGGAACGGTCTGGTTTCCCGTGGCGATTGGTGATTCCCATGGACGACGTGCCGGCGTCTCTTGACGAACTTGTCGCGGTCGAGGTGTCCGCGGCCGACGGGGTGCCGAGGCGCTTGGACGTCGGAGAGAGGCTCGTGTTCGGGCGCGGGCCGGGCGTTGACCTGCCGCTCGGCGAGGACAGGTTCACGTCGCGGCGGGTGGGCGAGGTCGCGGTGCTCGCGGACGGTGTGCGGATCGTGAACCTGAGCCGCAAGCAGGCACTGCTCGTCCAGGCGGGGCCGGGGGAGCCGGTCCGGTTGCCGGCGCTGGTGCAGGGGTCGCACGACGGCGGGCATCTGCTCCGCGCGGGCAGCGCGCTGGTCGGGTCGGCGCGGATGCTGGAGCAGCGCCTGGCGGTGCACGTGGTGGTGCCGCCGGTGGCGCCGGGCGAGATCGAGCCGCCGCCGTACGGGATCAGCACCGAGGCCAGGGTGCGGATGAACCTGGAGACGCGGGAGTTCATGGTGGCGCTCCTGCTGTGCCGTCCGTGGCTGGAACGGCCCGACCGGATCGGGCGGCTGCCGTCCCAGCCGGAGCTCGGACGGCTCGCCCTGGAGACGGCGAACGCCCACCACCTGCTCCGGAGGATCGACGCGGACGCCGAGAGCCGGGAGCGGTTCCACCGGAAGATCCACGATCACGTCAAGACGCTGCGGGGCAAGCTGGCCCGGCACGGCCTGGTGCCGGCGGAGGAGGTCGTGGGGCACAGCGCCATCGTCTCGGCGCTGCTGCATTTCGACGTCATCGGCCCGCGCCATCTGGCGCTGCTCCAAGACGAGCACTGGCTCTCGGTGCAGGAGAACAAATGGTGGAACTGCATGTGAGAAATCCACTCCCCGATCGGGGAGCGGACGTTCAGCCACTATTTCCCGATGCTGGGAAGCGTCAATTCGGCGTGGAAGGCGAGGGAAAAATGGTGGCGGAAATACTGCTGACCGCGATGGGGGCCGCGCTGCTGCTGATCGCCGCGGCGGCTCCCGGGCTGACGACGGCGGAGCGGTGCCAGCTGGCCCTGGTGGGAACGGTGACGATCGTCAACACGCTCTGCGGCGGCGTGCCCATGGTGGTCGGAGTGATGGCGCTGCGGGCGAAGGTGGCCGAGCGGTGATCGCGGGATCGGCGCCGGCCGGTGGCCGGCGCCGATCCGGCGCACCGGCCTCCTCACCGGCGCAGCCGCCAGAGCGTGACGGCGGCCGCCGCCAGGCCGAGGCAGACGAGCACCGCCGCGCTCAGCGTCCAGGCCGCGGGGCCGTGCCGCCACAGCGCGTCGGACGTCCCGTCCGCGTCGAGCCCGGCCGTGGCGGCCATCGCGGCGTACCCCCAGCGGGCGGGCATGAGGACGGCGGAGACGGCGAGCACCCGGTGGCCGCCGACCGGCGCCAGCCCGCCGCAGAGCAGCAGTTGCAGCAGCACCGCCACCGACACGGGGAGCCGCACCGCGTCGGCGGACGGGCAGAACGTCGATATCGCCATCCCGAGCAGGCCGCACGCGAGCGTGACCAGGGACAGCGCGACGGCGATCTCCAGGGCCGGGAGGCCGAGGAGGACCGCGTCCGCCGGTCCCGGCCGTGCCAGCACGACCAGCGCCGTCGCCGCCACCGCCTGCGCCGTGAAGAAGGCGCCGAACAGGCCCGCCTTGGCCAGCAGGTACGCCTCGGGCAGCAGGCCCGCGGCCTGCTCGTGCCGGTGGACGTGCCGCTCCCCGGCCAGGTCGCGCGCCGGCAGGTAGGCGCCGGCCGCGGCCATCCCGACGACGAGGACCAGCAGCATGCGCGTCGCGGCGCCGTCCGCGTCCGGACGGGCGGCCAGGCCGTCCGCGCCGCCCACCCCGATCGCGATCAGCCCGATGAGCAGCGGCAGGGCGATGAGCGTGCCGGCCTTGGGCAGGTCGGTGGCCAGCAGCCGCAGGTGCCGCCGGGAGACGATCCTGGCCTGGTGCAGCAGCCGCCGCCGCGTGAAGGGCACCGGCGTGGCCTCGACGGGCGCGGGGGCGCCCGCGGCCGCGTCGCCGAGCAGGCCGGCGCGGGCCGCGGCGACCGTGGACAGGCTGTCGAAGATGTCCGCCCAGACCGCGGAGACGAACCGGCGGTGCAGCCCGCCGGGCGGCCCGTAGTACGCCTCCTGGGCACCCGGCGCGAGGACGAGGACCGAGTCGCACTCGGTCAGGTCGCCCGGCTCCCGGGTCGCCATGACCACGTGCCGGCCGCCGTCGGCGAGCTCGCGGAGCAGCCGCATCATGCCCCGGGCCAGGCCGGGGTCGAGGCCCGCCAGCGGCTCGTCCACGAGCACCAGGGACGGGGCGGTGAGCAGCTCGCCGGCGATGGCGAGCCGCCGCTGCCGGTCGACGGTCAGCCGCGCGACGCGGCGGTCGGCGTCGTCGGCCAGGCCCACCTCGGCCAGCGCGTCCAGGACGGCGGCGTCCCGCTCGCGCGGGTCGGTGTCGATCGGCAGCCGCAGGTCGGCGGTGTAGCGGAGGGCCTGCCGCACGGTGAGCCCGGGGAAGGTGACGGGGTCCTGCGGGACGAGGCCGATGCGGGCGCGGACCTCGGCGTTGGCGTGCACGTCCTGGCTCTGGTGGCGGATCCTGCCCGAGACCGGGCGCCGCTCGCCCGACAGCAGCCTGAGCAGGGTGGACTTGCCCGCGCCGGACGGTCCGACCACCGCCAGCAGCGCTCCCGCGCGCAGCCGCAGGGTCAGCGCCGGGGCGGACGCCTCGTCCCGGGCCCCGGGCAGGACGACCAGGTCGTCCACCGCCAGGCCCGTGTCGGTGCCGGGAAGGAAGTGCAGCCGGTCGCCGACGCGGACCAGCCGGGTGCGCCCGCAGGTCAGCAGGTCGCCGTCGCGCAGGGGCGCGCGCTGCGCGATCGGGTTCCCGTTGACGAAGGTGAGGTTCGCGCTGCCCAGGTCCTGGACGAGGTGCCCCTGCGGCCCCACCAGGATCCGGGCGTGCACGCGGGAGACCAGCGGGTCCTCCAGGACGACGGTGTTGTCGCGCGCCCGGCCGATCGTGAGGCGGTCGCGCAGCGGCACCGGCTCGCGGGGCGGGGCTCCGAGGTCGTGCGTCGCGCCCACGTCGGCGTCCTGCGGCGTGACCAGGAACTCGACCGTCGCCCCCGCGTGCCGGTCGCCGAGCCGGACCGACAGGCCCTCGGTGATGGGACGGGCGGTCAGCCGCGTCCCCTCGTGCCATGTGCCGTTCGCGGTGTCCAGGTCGTGGAGCACCCAGCCGTCGTCGTGGGTCAGCTCCAGATGCCGCCGGGACACCTGGGTGTCGGTGAGCACCACGTCGCAGTCGGCGGCGCGGCCGATCAGCACGCGCTCGCCCGGGTCGAACGCGTGCGACCGGCCGTCCGCCGTCACGGTGAGGCGGCCCGGCCGCGGCGCGGCGCCGTTCATCCGCCCGAGGGGGACGGGGACGCCGTCGAGGGCGGCACGTACCCGGCGGCCGCGACGAGCTGCCCGTCGCCGATGACGAGGGTCGCGCCGGGGCAGTTCAGGCCGTCGAGCCCGGTGAAGGTCCAGCGCAGCGTCAGCCGCAGGACCCCGGTGACGTCGACGTCGAGCTCCTTGAACTTGCCGAGGGTCGTGGTGACCGACTTGAGCTTGCGGGCGTCGCCGTAGAACTCCAGCGTCGCCTGGGCCTTGCCCGCGGGCGAGTCGTCGTCGATGCCGGCCACGCCGACGAGCTGCTTGTAGTTCTGGCCGAGGTCGTACTCGGCCGTTCCCTTCTCGCCGCTGCTGCACGAGCTGCCGGTGATGCCGACGGCGTGGAGCTGGGGGCGGCCCGACAGCCGGTAGTCCGTGGCGTCGGTGCCGGTGGTCAGGTCGTCCTCGCCGGAGGTCGGCGTCAGCTCGTCCAGGTACTGGGTCGCCTGGCGGGACGACACGGTGAGCTGCAGCGTGGGCGGCAGGTCCGAGCCGGGCGGGGGATTCTGCCGGAGGACGACGCCGTCGGGCTGCCCGGCCTGGGCCTGCTCGCGGACGATCTGGAGGGAGGTCGTCGGGGGCAGCAGCGACCTCGCCTGCGCCTCGGGCATGCCGGTCAGGTCGGGGACCTTGCCGGGTCCGTAGGACGGACGGGGGCTGGTGGACGCCGCCGTGGGCCGGCCGGGGGCGAACTCCGCGGACTCGCCCAGCGACGACGGAGCCGCGGCGGGCTGCCTGGGGTCGTCATCGGCGGGCCGCATCACCGCGTACGCGGCGGTCCCGACGATCGCCACCAGGACGACGGCGGCCGCCGTGACGGCCAGCGCGCGGCCCCGGCGACGGCGCCCGGCGGGACGCACGGCCTCGGTGCCCTCGGGCCGCGGCGGGTGCGTCGCCATCGAGACGTCGGTGAGGACGCTGTGGACCCGCGCGACGGCCTCGGGCGGCTCGGTCAGCGTCGGCGCGGCGGGGAGCTGGTGCAGGTCGCGGGCCAGCGCCTCCAGGAGGATCGCCACGCGCGCGGCCGGCGCGGGCCGGTCGTCCGGGTCCTTGGCGAGCAGGCCCTCGATCAGCTCCCACAGCGGATCGGGGATCTCGGGCGGACGGCCCGGCGCGGCGCTCCCGTGCCGTTGCAGCGTGACCAGCGTCGACCTGTCGGCGAACGGCGTCACCCCGCAGCACATCTCGTACAGCGTGATGCCGAGCGCGTAGAGGTCGGTGGCGGGGACGGCCGACCTGCCGTCCGCCAGTTCCGGGGCGATGTAGGGCGCCGTCCCGACCAGCATCGTGGACTTGCTGCTGGTCTGCTCGGCGATCCGGGCGATCCCGAAGTCGGTGAGCCGCACCGCCGGGGGTGTGCTGCTCATGTCGAGCAGCACGTTCTCCGGCTTGATGTCGCGGTGCACCACGCCCGCCTCGTGGATCGCCGCGAGCGCGCTCGCGGCCTCGGCGGCGATGCTGCACGCGTCCCCGGGCCGCATGGCGCCGTGCTCGCGCATCGGCTTGCGCAGGTCCGACCCCTTGATCAGGTCCATGACGATCGCGAGCGTGTCGCCCTCGGCGACCAGGTCGTGGACGCGCACCAGGTGGGGATGGCGGATGCTCTTGAGGATCGAGTCCTCGCGCAGGAAACGCTGCCTGGTCTCGGCATCGCGGGCGAGGGTGTCGTGCAGGACCTTGAACGCGTACTCCTGCCCCTCGTGCGTGCGCCCGCGCCACACTTCCCCGGTCGCCCCCCGGCCGAGCACCTCTTCGAGGACGTACAGGCTCCCAAGAGGACGTTCCACAGTGGACTCCCACAGATCGGCAGGACAGAGAAGGCCTTCGACTGTAGAGGCGCAAAAGCGCACAAGAAGGAAAACCGTGAGACCGTCGGGAAACCGCGTGTTTCGGCCGCGTGACCGCGTGTTTAAGGCACGACGTAAAACGAATAAGATCGTTTAGCCGCTGAATGTGTTTCACCTATGCGGTGGTGCCCCGGCGTCAGGAGGACGGCGTCAGGAGGACGGCGTCATGCGGGCCAGGGCGTGCGCGAGGCGGTCGGTGGCCGTGGCTCCGCGCGGGTCGGTGAGGTTGCCGAGCAGCTTGATCGTGAATCGCATGAGCGCGGGACGGGACATGCCCTGCCGGGTGGCCATGCGCATGATCCGCGGGTTCTCGATCGCGCTGACGAACCAGCGGCCCAGCGTGAAGTGGCCGCCGTGCGCGGCCTTGAGGGCGCGCGGGTAGGAGGCGAGGAGCCGTTCGGCGCGCGCGGCGTCCGAGGAAGGCCCGAGGGCCTGGACGATCGTGCCGGCCGCGATGCGCGCCGCCTCCATGGCGTACGCGATGCCCTCGCCGTTCATCGGATTCACCATGCCGCCGGAGTCGCCGACCAGGACGAGCCCGGGGCGGTAGTGCGGCTGGCGGCTGAAGCCCATGGGCAGCGCCGCGCCCCGCAGCGGCCCGGTCGCGTTCTCCTCGGTGAAGCCCCATCCTGCGGGCAGCGTCTCCAGCCAGCGGCGCAGGAGGCGCCGGTAGTCGGCGTGCGCCTTCGACAGCAGCGCGACGCCCACGTTGCAGGTGCCGTCGCCGACGCCGAACATCCAGCCGTACGCGGCGGGGCCCAGGTCGAGCCAGGTCTCCAGGTGGTCGTCGTCGTGGCGGGGGCCGCGGAAGTAGCGCCGTGCCGCGACGCCGATCGGACGGCCGGCGCGCGGGCGCATGCCCAGCGCGACGGCGAGGCGGGAGGAGGCGCCGTCGGCGGCCACGACCAGGCGTGCCGTGTGGGTCCCCCCGTCCGTGGCGACGCCGATCACGCGTCCCGTGCGGTCGTCCGTCAAGGGGGCCGTGACCTTGGTGTTCTCCACCAGGGCCGCGCCCGACCGGACGGCGTGCCGGGCGAGGGTCTCGTCGAAGTCGCGCCGGGGGCGGACGAGCCCGAAGGGCGGCAGGTTGGTCAGCTCGGACCACGGCATCTCCAGCGTGCGCCCGCCGCCGACGAGCCGGAGGCCCCGGCTGCGGAACCATCCGGGCGCGTCGATGTCGACGCCCAGCGCCATCAGCTCGTGGACGGCGCGCGGGGTGAGGCCGTCCCCGCACACCTTCTCGCGCGGGAACGCCGACTTCTCCAGCACGCGGACGTCGAGCCCGGCCCGGGCCAGGTAGGACGCCACCGTCGAGCCGGCGGGGCCGGCCCCCACCACCAGGACATCGCTCTCGGTCGAGGTCACAGCCCGATGCTGCCCCGGCGCGCACCGTCCCTAAACACGCGGCGGCCGATAGTGCGAATGGTGATATTTACATCAAGGGTCGTGATGGGGTCGAAGGCGAGCATATAGCTCCCTGAAACCGTCGTAGAGTGCTCCACAACGTGACGGACGGGGTAGGGGATGCTCGATCTGATAAGCGAGTTGCAAAGGACCTCGACGGCCCGCTGGGAAGAGGACGCTTTCGAGGGCCACCACGCGACCGGCGCTCTTCCGGGGGGCGGGAAGCCCCGGCCGCGCCTGCTGTACTGCAAGGCGATCCTGTCGTGCCTCGCCGAGCTGGAGCCGGACGCCGATTTCGCCACCGTCCAGATCACGCGTGCGGATATGAACGGCAAGACGGGCCACCAGGGGAACGCGACCCTCTACTCCACTTTCGGCAGGCAGGCTCGGCGGTCGCTGGTGCGGCGTCTCGGCGACGGCGGGTTGGGGGGAGTGCTCGGCGGACGCGACGTCGTGGGCTACGCCGTCGCCGAGACGAAGATCTGGAGCCATCGGCCCCACCGGGAGGGATGGCTGGCCGCGCTGGACGACGCCGGCCACGTCTCGCGCCGCTTCGCCGCCGAGACCCTGGTGCGCGTCCTGGCCGACTGGGCCGCGCGCAACCCCCGGCTGGCCCGGATCGGCGCGCACCTTCCGCCGCTGACCGCGGTCGAGGACCTGTGCGTGGTCTCCGGCGGGCACGCCTCGCCCGCGCGGGCGGCCGGGTTCCTCGCCACCACGCTGCGCACGGCGTCCGAGCTCCACGGGGCCTCCGCGCTCGCGGTGCTCAACGTCGTCCACAGCGAGCTGATGGAGGTCCTGGCCATCGGGGACGCGGACCACGTCGACGAGCTGACGCGCGGGGTGAAGGCGCAGCTCTCGGAGATCGAGTACCTGTGGCAGCGGCTCGACGCGTGCGGGCGGGAGCGGCTGGCGAGCAGGCTCCAGCCGATGCTCGGCGACCTGAACCGGCGGATGGAAAAGGACGAGTGATGCGCGAGACGAGCGATCCGGCCGGCCCCCCGCTCAGCCATGCCGAGGCGGGGCTGGCGGCGCGCCACGAGACCCTGCTGCACCGCGCCGAGACGTCGGGGGACTACAGCGGCCTGGAGCGGCTGCACGCCGACGCCGTCCGCGAGCTGGGCCCGGGCAACAGGATGGTCTTCCTCGTCGAGTGCGGGCTGGAGGAGATGAAGAGCCGGTCCCGTCCGCTCACCGAATCGGTCGAGGTCCTGGACGCGCTGTGGGAGCGCGCGCGGGCGGCGCTCTCCCCGGACGACCACACGCTGATGCTGATCCGCGCGTATCGCGCGCGCTACCGCAGGCGGCGCGGGCGGAGCGAGGACCTGGAGGCCGGGGTCGAGGCGTACCGCAGGCAGTGGCGCGAGCGCTGCGAAGCGCTGACCAGGGACCACTACCGCACGCGGATCATGCACGCCAACCTCGCCCTCGCGGTGCGCGACCGCGATGGGGAGGGCGACCTTCCCGAGGCGCTGCGCATGCTCAGAGAGGAGGCCGCGCACCGCTCGGACCGCTACGGGGAGCAGCATCCGTTCACCTGGATCGTCCGCTCGATCCTGGCTCAGACGCTGGTGCGGTCGGCCGAGCGCGCCGCGGATCTCGGGGAACGGGCGCGCCACGCGCTGGAGGCCGAGGCCATCGCCGATTCCCTGGTCGACAGGCGGAGCCTCAGATTCGGCGTGGCGGACATCTCGACCTTGCGGGCCAAGCTGGTCCACGCCCACGCGCTGCTTCTGCTCGGACGGGCCGGCGAGGCGATACCCGAGATCCAGCACGTATACCTGCGGACCCAGCGGGAGCGGATCCCCCTGGAGCCCGGCTGGACCGAGTCGCTGCTGGCCCGGGCGGAGCTCGCGGTGGGCGCGCCGTCCGAGGCGCTCCACTGGGCCGAGGAGGCCCAGCGGCTCAAGGCGGCCTACTACCCGCTGGACAGCAGACAGGTGATCGAGGCCGGCCGCCTCGTGGACGATCTCCGCGAGCGCGCCCGCCGCAGCTGATTCCATCAATGCCATTGATCGCATGGAATCCTCGAATTCCATCCAATCGAGGATTCTCGTGGAATCGATTGCGAGCCGAATTCGTCTTGCCATGTCTCTCCTCTCCATGCCAATATCTTGATCGCGGGTCCGCCTTTCCGCGGGGTATTCGGGGTTCACGGCGTGATACAGGGGAGATCGGATGGGCGACGCATCGCTCGATCGGGAGATCACGTCGCTGCGGGAGCGGATCGCCGAGTCCAGGCCGGGGGACGTTGCAGACGCGGCCTCGTCCACCGGCCTGGACGCCACGGCGGGCCGGACCGCCTGGAACCGGATCGCCTGGAAGCTGTGCCGCCTGCTCCTGATCCGCTATGTGGAGCGCGGCGGCGACCCGGCGGACCGGGACGAGGCCGTCGACATCGTGCGGAGGGTCGCCGGTGCGTCCCCCGCCGTCCCCGACGCGAGGGCCGCGACCGTGAGCACGGTGCTGGGCGTCCTGCTCGTCCTTCGGGTCATGCCCGCGGAGCTGATGCGGCCGGGCAGGCTGGAGATGTCCTCTGTGCTGCGGCTCTTCTCCGGGTGGCGGCCCTCCGCGGGGGCGGCGGCCGAGCAGGACCTGGACGACGGCATCGTCCATCTCACGCGCGCGATGGACGCCGGCGCCCTCCCCGCCAGGCTCAGGCCCACGGTGCAGGGGCTGCTCGGAGCCGCCTTCATGCTCAGGGGGACGTCACGCGGCGACGCCAAGGATATGGAACGTGCCCTCGCCCTCATGTCGGAGGCGATTCCGGGCCTGTCCCCAGGACGTGCGCCCGGACCGGCCGGCGCGATGAACGGCGCCGCGAGCGGTGCGGCGAACGGCGTGGCGAGCGGTGCGGCGAACGGTGCGGCGAACGGCGTGGTCGGCGTACCGGACAGGCCCGGCCTGATGCGGGCGCTGATCGGGATGACCGCCGACGAACTGGCGCGCATCGACGGATCCGGTGCCGGTGGACGCGCCGCCGCCCTTCCCCGCACTGACCACGCCTTGGAAACGCTGGGCAAGGCGTGGGCAGCCCTCGGAGACCATTCGTCCGGCGCGTTCGTGGCCGCTGAACTGTGCGCCATGCTCGCCCGGCGCGCGCACCTGGCGGGACGGTACGCGGATCTGAACGAGGCCTGGAAGCACGTCGCCAACGCGCTCACGGCGATGGAGCAAGACGACCATCTGCTGCGCCACCATCCGGTGTACGACGACTTCCTCCGGACCCTGGCCGGGATGACCGTGTCGAGCGCGGCGCTCACGTTCGACCACGAGAAGATCGACGCCCTCGTGGACCTGGGCCGCCGCGTGACGGCGCGGCCCGGCACCGATCCCGGGACCAGGGCCAGGGACCATTTCCTCGCCGGGACGGCGATGGCGCTGCGCGGGCTGCGCGACGGCAGCCGCGCCGACGAGGCCGCGGCGATCGACCAGCTCCGCCGGGCCGCCGAGGGCCTGCCGCCGGGGGACGACATCGCCCTGAGCGCCGTCGGCGTCCTCGGCGGCCTGCTGTTCGACCGGCACGGCCGGGCCCGGAACCCGGCGGCGGCCGACTTCTATTTCGCCCGGGCCTCGGAGATCCTCAGAAATTGCGCGATGGAAGGGGACGGCCTCGATTCGACGGAGGAACTCGCCGTCCTCGGGATGGGCGCCTACGTCCGGGCCGTGCACGGCTGGCGGACGGCCGACGCCGAAAGGCTGGACGAGGCTCTTCGCGAACTCGGCCCGCTTGTGCGCCGGATGCCCGACGACTTCCCCTCGCGCGGCGGGATCCACTCCATTCTGGGTATCGCGCTCGTCGTGCGCGCCTTGCTCCGGGGGGAACTCGACGGCGACAACGAGGGGCTCGGCATCCTGGAAGAGGAAGCGGAACGGGCCGCGGCCGATCTGCTCTCCGGGAGAACAGAAGGCCCGGGGGCGCACGGCCTGGGGGCGCACGGCCCGGCGGTGGACATCCCCGGCCCGCTCGTCCGCGGCGGTTACGCGCTGATCGCGCGGACCCTGCTCACTGGCGACGACGCGCGGCTCGATCGCGGGATCGAGCTGCTCGGGCTCTCCCTGGAGGCGCACCGCGGCGGCGGCGCGATGCCGGTCGGGAGCGGGCGCCTCCACGGCGCCCTGGGCTCCGCCCACCTGGCCCGGCGTGCGCGCCGCGCCGGTCGCGGTGAGGACGGCGACGCCGACTTCCGGGCCGGCGTCCACCACCTGGAACGGGCGCGCGAACTCCTGAAAGGCAGGCCCGGCGACCCGGCCAAGGCCGCCGTCCTGGGGCAGCTGGCCCGCCTGTACCGCGAGCGCGGCGACATCGAAGAGGCCGTGTCGGCGGGCTTCGCCGCGCTGGGCGCCTACGCCGACGATGTGATGCTGCGGGCCGGACCCGAGAGCGCGCGGGCGGTCGCCCAAGGCGCCGCCGATCTCGCCCACGTCTTGGCCGGCTGGTGCCTGGCCGAGGACCGGAGGCGGGACGCGGTCGCCGCGCTCGAACTCGGCCGCGAGCTGGTCGTGCACACCGCGACCGAGACGCGCGGCCTCCCGGAGATGCTCGACGCCCTGGGACGGGCCGGGGCGGCAGCGGAGTGGAGGGCCTATTTCGCCAAGGCGCCGAGGGCCGGCGGGAAGGCCGCGGAGATGCTCGGTGAGCTGCTGGATCTGGAGCCGCCGGACGATCTGCGCGAACACACCCTCGGCCTGCTGCTGGACGGGACCGGCGTGGTGCCCTTCCATGCCGTCCCGTCAATGGCCGAAATGGCGGCCGCACTCCGCGCGACCGGTTCCGACGCCCTCGTCTATTTGATGTACGGCCCGGACGGAACGAGCGGCCGTGCGCTCGCGGTCCGCGCGACCGGCGAACTGTCCTCTCTGGAACTGCCCTCCCTGAATACCGGAAGGAAAGGGCTCCTGGTCTCGTTCGCCGAGGCGAAATCCGCCCTGCGGCAGGCATGCCCGGCAGAGCACGGCGAGGCGTTGTCGCGATTCGGCGTCGCGCTGCAATCGCTGTGCGCCTGGGCGGGAGAGGTGGTCCGCCCGCTGCTGGACCATGTAGACGGCTGGGGCCTCGGACGCGAGCCGCGGTTGACGCTGGTGCCGTACGGCGACCTGGACCTGGTGCCCTGGCACGCCGCGAGGCTCGGCGCGGGACCCCGCGAGGTGATCCTCCGCCAGGCGGTGATCACCTACCGCGCGTCCGCCCGGCACCTGGTCGACGGCGCGGCGCGGCGCGCGTTCGCCCTCCAGGGACAAGGAGTGATCACCGATGCCCATTGAGCACGCGCTCGCCGCGCTGCGCGACCACTGGTCCGACGTCGCCGCGCGGCTGGACGAGGCGTCGCTCGCCACGCTGGTCGCGCTGGTCGGCGAGTACGACGACGCCGACGCCGACGGCCGGCTCGACATCGCGCTCGAACTGGTCATGGACCTCGGCGAGATGCTGCCCGCGAGCCACCCGGTGCGGCGCGCCCTCGCCCAGGGGGACATGCTCACGCGCGGGTCGGCGACGTCCGACCCGGCGGAGGTGCTCGGGCTCTTCGACAACCTCTTCGCCGACCTGGCCGAGTGCGCCGGGGCGGCGTCCGCGCTCGACCGGGCGGTGCGCGAGACCGAGGCCCGGCTGCTGGAGAGCCCGGCGTTCACCGCACGCGAGCTCCGGGACCTCGGCCGCGATCCCGCCGATGCGGCACTGATCAGGCTGCCCGGTCCGGCGGGGGAGCAGCGGCTGCCCGCCTTCCAGTTCGACGAGACCGGCGCGCCCCGTCCCGTCGTCCTGCGGATCAACGCGCTGCTCGGCGCCGACCTCGACCCCTGGGGAGCGGCGAGCTGGTGGCTCGACCGCGACGCCCGGCTGAACGAGGCCCCGTCCCGGCTCATCGGAAACGTGCCGGACGACGACCTCGTGGCCGTCGCGATGGCCGTCGTCGAGGCCGGCGAGTGAGCGGCCGCTGGTCGGCCTGCGCGTGAGCGGCCGCGGGCCTGCCGGCGAGTGAGCGGCCGCGGGTCAGGGCGGGCCGTGGCCGAAGCCGTCGATGACCGCGGCGGCGCTCGCCGGTGACCGCGTGATGATGTGCAGGTCCCATTCCCGTGGCCGGAGATCTCCGAGGCGCGCCTCCCGTTCGATGGACGACCACAGCCAGGCGAAGCTCTCCGCCGGGTCCACCTGCCCGCGCCCCGCGCCGAACAGGGGGAAGGCGATCCGGCGCAGCGGCGGCGTGAACAGCCGCCGTTCGCGGACGGCCACGCGGAAGACGTTGTGCACGCCCCGTCCCACCGACTCGGGCCCGACGCGGTACGTGGTGCCGTCGGCCTCCGGGATCGCCACCGCCGCGTGGTAGATGCGGCGCACGCCGGAATGGCGCAGCTCGCCGGGACCGGTCGCGGCCACGGTGCCGGGCGCCACGGGCAGCCCGTTGCCGGAGTGCTCCCGCTGCCACTGGACCAGCTCGCGGTGGACGGTGTCGTCCAGGAGCTCGCCGGACTCGCCCAGCCGCGCCCCGGCCCGGCGCAGCGCGGCCGACAGCGTGTTGTGGAAGCGCTTGGACATCTCCAGGTAGGTGTTCTCCGACGAGACGATCACGTCCACGCCACTGATCATCTCGACGGGTTCCACGTGCAGGGTGAGCGGTATCGCGCCGTCCAGCGACACCACCGCGGGCGGGGTGGGCGCCTGGACCCGCGCCTCGGCGAAGGGCGGCGCGGGGGC
>NZ_SMKU01000123.1 GCF_004349215.1 Actinomadura rubrisoli
GCCCCCGATCCCCGCCACCCACGAGGACGACGTGAAGGTCGCCGGCGGCCGGCGTGTGCCGCCGCCCGCGCCCGCGGGGGACACCCTGGGCTTCAACGCCGTCGCCGAGCCGCCGCGCACCGGCATGCCCGGACCCGGGCCCGTCCAGGACGAGCTCGTCTCCGGCCCCCGGACGCCCGGCGCGGCGCCCCGCCCCGGCGGGTCCTCCGGCGGCACGGGGCGGCGCAACGGCATCCGGATCGCCGCGATCGTCGCGGGCGCGGCCGTCGTGGTCGGCGGCGGCGCGGTCGGCGCCCTCGCGCTGACCGGCGGCTCCGGCGACGGCGAGAAGGCCACCGTGGCCTCCAAGCCGCTCGCGGACGCCGCCGCGCAGCCCAAGGTCGACCCCAAGGTCATGGAGGAGCAGCGGCGCAAGCAGGCGCTCGACCGCGCCTCCCGCGCGGTGCGCGGCGAGGACGGGAAGGCGCCGTCCCTGCAGCCCAAGGGCCGTCCGATCCCCACCAAGAAGCCCGAGGACGACAAGGGCGGCGGCAGTGGCGGCACCGGCGGCGGTGGTGGCCCGTCCGGCGATCCGGTCCCGGCGGGCGAGGCGCAGCAGCTCGCCAAGTCGATGATGCCGAGCTACGGCTTCAGCGGCTCCGGCCAGTTCGGCTGCCTGGTGAACCTGTGGAACAAGGAGAGCCACTGGAACACCCACGCCGCCAACCCGTCCGGCGCGTACGGCATCCCGCAGGCGCTGCCCGGCTCCAAGATGTCCAGTGCCGGACCCGACTGGCGGAACAGCGCCCGTACGCAGATCAAGTGGGGACTCGGCTACATCAAGGGCCGCTACAAGACCCCCTGCGCCGCCTGGCAGCACTCCCAGTCGGTCGGCTGGTACTAAGGACCGGCTACTAGGACCGCTAGGACGGCGAAGACGCACGGCGAAGGGACGGGCTCCGGCTCGTCCCTTCTGCCGTACCGCTGCGGAAGCCCCTGTGCCGCCTGGGGCCGCTCTCAGGCGCCGACCCGAGGCGGGGTTCCTGGAGGGACGGCGGACGTCTCCTGAGGCGCCACCGCCACGGGAGCGGGTCTCAGGTGCGCGAGGCGTTGGTCATGCCCAGGACGTCCAGGGCCGCGTCCAGCTGCTCGACGGTCAGCTTGCCGTCGTCCACGTACCCGCGTTCCAGGACGACCTCGCGGATGGTCCGGCGCTCCTTGAGGGCCTGCTTGGCGACCTTCGCCGCCTCCTCGTAGCCGATGTAGCGGTTGAGGGGCGTCACGATCGACGGGGAGGACTCGGCGTACTCGCGCATCCGCTCCTCGTCGGCCTCGATGCCGTCCACGCAGCGGTCCGCGAGCAGCCGGGAGACGTTCGCGAGCAGGGTGATCGACTCCAGCACGTTGCGGGCCAGCATCGGCAGCATGACGTTCAGCTCGAAGCTGCCGGACGCGCCGCCGAACGCGATCGCCGCGTCGTTGCCGATGACCTGCGCCGCGACCTGTGCCACCGCCTCGGGGATCACCGGGTTGACCTTCCCCGGCATGATCGAGGAGCCGGGCTGCAGGTCGGGCAGGCGGATCTCGGCGAGCCCGGCGCGCGGGCCCGAGCCCATCCAGCGCAGATCGTTGGCGATCTTGTTGAGGCCGACCGCGATCGTGCGGAGCGCGCCGCTCGCCTCCACCAGCCCGTCCCGCGCGCCCTGCGCCTCGAAGTGGTCGCGCGCCTCCGTCAGCGGCAGGCCGGTGACCCGCGCGATCTCCGCGATGACGCGGCCGCCGAAGCCCTCCGGCGTGTTGATGCCGGTGCCGACGGCCGTCCCGCCCAGCGGCAGCTCGGCCAGCCGCGGCAGGACGGCCTCCAGCCGCTCGACGCCGTACCGGACCTGCGCGGCGTACCCGCCGAACTCCTGGCCCAGCGTCACCGGCGTGGCGTCCATCAGGTGGGTGCGGCCCGACTTCACCACGGTGGCGAACTCGCCGGCCTTCCGTCCGAGCGCGCCCTCCAGGTGGCGCAGCGCGGGGATCAGTTCGTTCACGACGGCCCCGGTCGCGGCGATGTGGATCGAGGACGGGAACACGTCGTTGGACGACTGCGAGGCGTTCACGTGGTCGTTGGGGTGCACGGGGCGTCCGAGCCGCTCCTGCGCGAGCGTCGCGACGACCTCGTTGGCGTTCATGTTGGAGGACGTGCCGGACCCGGTCTGGAAGACGTCGATCGGGAACTGGTCGTTCCACCGGCCCGCCGCCACCTCGGCGGCCGCCTCCCGGACGGCGTTCGCGATCTCCTTGTCGAGGACGCCCAGCTCGGCGTTCACGGTCGCGGCGGCGGCCTTGATCTGGCCCAGCGCGGCGATGTGCGCGGCCTCCAGCGTCCGTCCCGAGATGGGGAAGTTCTCCACCGCCCGCTGGGTCTGCGCCCGCCACCTGGCCGCGGCCGGGACCCGGACCTCGCCCATGGAGTCGTGCTCGACCCGGAACTCCTGCTCGGTCATGGAATGCCACCTCCGGAACGAATCTATCTCCGCCGCCATCGGTGGCAGCTCGGCGGGTGGCCCGCGCATTCCCGGGACGGCCCGGTTCAGCCTCCGGTGGACCTGTTGAGCGTGTAGGTCTGGCGCTCGCCCGGCTTGCCCTGGGGCTTCTGCTGCCCGTTCACCCAGACGTCGCAGGCGGACGAGTCGTAGACGACCGCGTTGATGCGCGGCTGGTCGTACTTGCGCGCGTCGCCCTGGGGGAGCGTCTCGTCGGCGAGCACGGTCATGGCGTTGCCGGGCACCGACACGAAGATCTTGCAGGTCGCGGTGCGGGCGCGCACCGCGAACGTGCTCGTCGCGACGCCGGGCGGTGGCGCGCCCCGCGCCGGGTTGCCCGGCGGCCGGGACGTCGGCGAGGTGGGGGAGGCGCCGGGGCTCTCCTTCATCATCCCGACGATGAGGGCGGTGGCGCCGATCCCGCAGGACGCGACGGTCGCGCCGATCAGCGCGATCACGGCCATCATCCGGTAGCGGGGGGTCGGCGCGCGGCGTCCGGACCGGGGCCCGGCCATGGCGCGCTCCAGCCGGTCGACCGCGCGGGCGTGGCTGAGGCGGCGGGTGGGGTTCTTCTCCAGCAGCCCGGTGATCACGGGCCCGAGGACGCCCGCGTTCTGCGGGGCGGGCGTGGACTCGTTGGCCAGCGCGCTCAGCGTCGCCATCACGTTGTGGCGCTCGAAGGGCGGGCGCCCCTCCAGGGCGGCGTACAGCGTCGCGCCGAGCGACCACAGGTCGGACCGGGGCGTGGCCTTCTCCCCGGCGGCGACCTCGGGCGCCACGTACGCGGGCGAGCCCATGAAGTGGCCCGTCTTGGTGAGGCTGGCCGAGCCCGTGGAGAACGCCAGCCCGAAGTCGGTCAGCACGACGCGGTCGCCGTCCAGCAGCACGTTGCTCGGCTTGAGGTCGCGGTGCACGATCCCGGCCCTGTGCGCGGTGTTGAGGGCGTCCAGCAGCCGGCGGCCGATGTGCGCGACGCGGTCGGGCGGGAGCGGTCCCGAGCGTTCGATGAGCTGTTCGAGGCTCGGCGCCTCGATCATCTCCATCACGATCCAGGGACGGC
The DNA here is from genome assembly GCF_004349215.1 of Actinomadura rubrisoli. Lineage (GTDB taxonomy): Bacteria > Actinomycetota > Actinomycetes > Streptosporangiales > Streptosporangiaceae > Spirillospora > Spirillospora rubrisoli. The sequence goes on from NZ_SMKU01000123.1 coordinate 3,574, forward strand.
CCTGTTCGATGACCACGTCGTACACCTCGACGATGGAGTGCGTGCGCAGCTGGGCGGGCGCGCGCGCCTCACGGAGGGTACGGCGGTAGAAGACCACCCGGTCGTCCTCGGAGAGGTCCCCGGGGAGCCGCAGCTCCTTGATCGCCACCGCGCGATCGAGGAGTTCGTCATGCCCTCTCCACACGGTGCCGTTGGCACCCTGGCCAATCTCCGAGACCAGCCGGTAGCGCGTCGCGAGCACGAGGCGCTCTGACTGAGACATGGCGGAAAAGATACCGGAGTGGCAGCGCGGTCATCGGGGAGACCATAGGACCAACTTGGATTTAGGTCCAATAATGTGACCTACCTGGCGTTATCGCCCGAGAAAGGATGCTCTGGGCACCACGCATCCCCGCAGAACGACTGTCCGCAATGCCCCTCGGGGTGAGAGTTTCATCCACTTCCGGGGAGTGTTGTCAGCGGCGGCCGATCGTCAGGACGGGACCGGTCGTGTCGGCGAAGAAGTCTCCGCCCTTGTCGTCCACGACGACGAACGCGGGGAAGTCCTCGACCTCGATCCTCCAGACCGCCTCCATGCCGAGCTCGGCGTACTCCAGGACCTCCACCTTCTTGATGCAGTCCTGGGCGAGCCGCGCGGCGGGACCGCCGATCGAGCCGAGGTAGAACCCGCCGTGCGCGTTGCAGGCGTCGGTGACCTGCTTCGACCGGTTCCCCTTGGCGAGCATGACGAGCGAGCCGCCCGCGGCCTGGAACTGCTCGACGTAGGAGTCCATCCGTCCGGCGGTGGTCGGGCCGAACGAACCGGACGCGTAGCCCTCCGGCGTCTTGGCGGGCCCCGCGTAGTAGACGGCGTGGTCGCGCATGTACCGCGGCATCGGCTCGCCCGCGTCCAGCCGCTCCTTGATCTTCGCGTGCGCGATGTCGCGGGCGACGACGAGCGGGCCGGTCAGCGACAGCCGCGTCTTCACCGGGTACTTGGTCAGCTCCGCGCGGATCTCGTCCATCGGACGGTTCAAGTCGATTCTCACCACACTCCCCCCGCCCGCCCCGTTCTCTACAACGCCCTCGTCCAGGTGCTCGTCGGTCGTCTCGGGCAGGTACCGCGCGGGGTCGGCCTCCAGCCGCTCCAGGAACACGCCCTCGGCCGTGATCTTGGCGAGGGCCTGCCGGTCGGCGCTGCACGACACCGCGATGGCCACCGGGCAGGACGCGCCGTGCCGCGGCAGCCGGATCACCCGCACGTCGTGGCAGAAGTACTTGCCGCCGAACTGCGCGCCGATGCCGAGCCGCTGGGTCAGCTCGAACACCCGCAACTCCAGCTCCACGTCGCGGAAGCCGTGCCCCAGCGGGGAGCCCTCGACCGGCATCGTGTCCAGGTAGTGCGCCGAGGCGTACTTGGCGGTCTTCAGCGCGTACTCGGCGGACGTGCCGCCCACCACGATCGCCAGGTGGTACGGCGGGCAGGCCGCGGTGCCCAGCGAGCGGATCTTCTCCTCCAGGAACGCCATCATCCGCTTGGGGTTCAGGACGGCCTTGGTCTCCTGGAAGAGGAACGACTTGTTCGCGCTGCCCCCGCCCTTGGCCATGAAGAGGAACTTGTAGGCGCCGCCGGGCGCCGCGTACAGCTCGACCTGCGCGGGCAGGTTGGTGCCGGTGTTCTTCTCGTCCCACATCGTGACCGGCGCCATCTGCGAGTAGCGCAGGTTCAGCTTGGTGTAGGCGTCGTACACGCCGCGCGAGATGTGCTCCTCGTCGCGCCCGTCTGTGAGGACGTGCTGCCCGCGCTTGCCCATGACGATCGCGGTGCCGGTGTCCTGGCACATGGGCAGGACACCGCCGGACGCGATGCCCGCGTTCTTCAGCAGGTCCAGCGCCACGAACCGGTCGTTCGGCGAAGCCTCCGGGTCGTCCAGGATCCGGCGGAGCTGCGCCAGGTGCGCGGGGCGCAGCAGGTGCGAGATGTCCCGCATCGCCGTCTCGGTGAGCAGCCGCAGCGCCTCCGGCTCGACCTCCAGGAACGTCCGTCCGCCGGCCTCGAACGTCGACACCCCGTCCGAGGTGAGGAGCCGGTAGTCGGTCTCGTCCGGTCCGAGCGGCAGCAGGTCGGTGTAGGAGAAGTCAGGCATCTCAGGCAGATCCTCGCGCGATTCCGATGGGGCCGCCCTATAGGGTACGACCAGCCCCGGAGCCGCGCGCCTCAGCACCCGCCTTCGGCATGCGCGGGCGTTGAGGCGTGTGCGGGCGCGTGGGCGGGCGCCTGGGCGTGGGCGGGCGCGGACTCGGGGCGCGGCGCCGGGCGGGCGCGGAGGCCGACGACCACGCCCGCCGCGACCAGGGCCGCCCCGGCCAGATCGGCCGGACCCGGCCGCTCGATGCCGAGCGCCACCGTCGTGAGCACGGCGCTGACCGGGATCACGCCCGCGAACAGGCCCGCCCGGTCGGCCCCGAGCCGTCCGAGCGCGTCGTACCAGAGCAGGAACGCGACCGTGGTCACGACCACCGACAGGTAGGCGAGCCCGGCGAGCTCGGTGCCGGTCGGCGTCCGCACGACCCCGGTGCCGTCCGTCGCCAGGCCGACGGCCAGGAGCATCGGGGTCGCCAGCGCGGCCGAGTACGCCGACACGCGCAGCGGCCCGAGCCTCGGCAGCAGCGGGACGGCCAGCAGCGAGAAGCACACCTCGCCGCCGAGCGCGCCGAGCGAGAGCAGCAGGCCGCGCGGGCTGCCGCCGCCCAGGCCGTTCGCCAGCGCCGCCCCGGCCGCCACCACGCACGCCGCCACCACCACGGCCGGAGCCGGGCGGCGCCGCTCCATCAGAGGCCCGATCAGCGCCAGGACGATCGGGACCGTCGCGATGACGGTGCCGATGGTGGCCGGGCTCGTGTCCCGGGTGGCCGCGACGATGCACACGTTGAACGCGACGAGGCCCGTCGACGCCAGCGCAGCCAGGAGGAGCCAGTCCCGCGGCGTGGGCCGGCGGGCGGGACCGCCGGCGAAGCGGGCGACGACGAGCAGGATCAGCGCGGCCACCGCGTAGCGGGCGGCCTGGCCGCCGAAGACGGGATAGCCGGCGATCGTCGCGGACACCGCGGTCAGCGAGCCGACGAGGAACATCGCGGTCCCGGCGCCGAGCGTCCCGCGGCGGGCGGAGTGCAGGATCATGGAATGTCACGCTAGGGCGCCTTTGGTCCCCGAAACAGGACCAATGGGATCGCTGTAACCTGGACCAATGAGGCATCCGTGACACGCGCCGTCCCCCTGGACGCTGAACTGGTGTGACCGACCTTCATCTCCCCCTCGACAGGGCCGCCGGGCGGCTCTCGGCGCAGATCGCCGCGGGCTTCCGCGCCGGCGTGCGATCCGGCCGGCTGACAGCGGGGACCCGGCTTCCGTCGAGCCGCGACCTGGCGCGCGACCTGGACGTCTCGCGGGGCGTCGTCGTCGCCGCCTACGAGCAGCTCACCGCCGAGGGCTTCCTGGTGGCCCGGCGGGGCGACGGGACCCGCATCGCGCCGCTCGCCCGTCCCGACGACCCCCCGTCCCCGGCCGCGGCACCGCCGGCCCGGCAGGATCCCCCCTTCCCCTGCGCGGCCGCGGACCCGACCTACGCCTACGACCTGTGGCCGGGCCATCCCGACCTGTCGTCGTTCCCGCGCGACCGCTGGCTCGCGGCGGCGCGGACGGCCCTGCGCACCCTGCCGAACGAGGCGCTCACCTACCCCGACCCGGCCGGCGTACCCGCCCTGCGCGCCGAGCTGGCCGGGTACCTGTCGCGGGTCCGCGCGGCGCACGCCGACCCGTCCCGCGTGGTGATCATGAACGGGGTGGCGCACGGGCTGTCGGCGCTGCTCCGGCTGCTGCGGGCCGACGGGCACACGGCGCTCGCGGTGGAGGACCCGACCAGCGCCCGGCAGCTGCCGATGATCGCGGCCTCCGGCGTCCGCGTCGTCCACGTCCCGGTGGACTGCGACGGCGTGAGCGTTGAGGCGCTGGCCCGTTCCGGCGCGCGCGCGGTCCTCGTCACGCCCGCGCACCAGTACCCGACCGGGGTGGTCCTGTCGGCATCCCGCCGCGCCGAGCTGATCGCCTGGGCGCGGGACGTGGGCGGGCTGGTCCTGGAGGACGACTACGACGCCGAGTTCCGCTACGACCGCGAGCCGGTGGGCTGCCTCCAGGGCGTCGACCCCGACCGGGTGGTGCTGCTCGGCTCGGTGAGCAAGTCCCTGGCGCCGGCGCTGCGGCTCGGCTGGGCGGTGGCGCCGCCCGCCGTGGCCGAGCGCCTGCGCCTGCACCGCGGCTACACCGACCTGGGCGCGCCCGTCCTGGACCAGTACACGCTCGCCGAGTTCATCCGCGGCGGCGTGTACGACCGGCATCTGCGCACCATGCGGCGCAAGTACCGGGCACGGCGCGACGCACTGGCCGGCGCCCTGCGCGCCCACATTCCCGGCGCGGTGGTTCAAGGCGTCTCAGCGGGCATCCACCTGTACGTGGAGCTTCCCGGCGGATGCGACGAGGACGAGGTCGTGGGCCGCGCCGAGCAGGCCGGGGTGTCGGTCGCCGGCGCCCGGCCCCTGTGGTCGTCCAGGCGCGCCGGGAGCGCGCCGCCCGCGCTCGTCCTGGGGTACGCCAAGCACGGCGAGGCCCGGCTGCTCAAGGCGGCGGAGCTGCTGGGGCGGGCGGTTACCCACGGTGTCCGGGGGTAGGACAACGGTCCCCGGTGTAGGAGGTATGGATGAGTCTGGAAGAGGCCGCGCGGCAGCTGAAAATGGCCGGCCACGACGCCCAGGTGGCCTTCGACTGCGTCGGCCTTGGCGACCTTGAGCGCGCGCAGGAGCACGCCGTGACCCTGCGGGCCGCGGCCGACGCCGCCGAGGTCGCGCTGAGCCGGGCGCTGACCGACCTGACGCCGGAGGAGGCACAGGTCGAGGGCGAACGCGCCGTCGTCGCCCTGGAGGACGCCTGACGGTTTCGAGGAGTTACTTCGGCGAGCCCCCGCAGACCGCACCCGCCCGTCGCGGAACCGGGGGCTCGACCATGACCAGGACCTGCGATGTCCCGGTCCTGCGATGTCCCGGTCCTGCGATGTCCCGGTCCTGCGATGTCCCGGCCCTGCGATGTCCCGGCCCTGCCGTGACGGGCGTGGACGGGCCGGTCGTCAGGCGGTGGGGCGTTCCATCGCCGGCGCGTCGGGGCGGGCGCCCTCGACCGGTTCGGGGTCGAAGCCCTTCGCCGTCGCGAACACGACCAGGATCAGCGCGGCCGGGACGATGAACGCCAGGCGCAGCCCGTGGTCGTCGCTGACCGGCGCGATGGCCCCGACCACGGCGGCCCCGAGGACGAACCCGACGTAGTTGAAGATGTTGACCCGGGCCACGGCCACGCCGAGGCCGGTCGGGTCGACCCGTCCGGCGGCGGAGAACGACACCGGGGCGATCACGCTGAGGCCCAGCCCGGCCACCGCGAACGCGGCGATGGCGAGGGCAGCGTTCGGCGCCGCGACCACGCCCGCCATTCCGGCGATGCCGACCAGCCCGCCGAGCCGCACCACCTGGACGGGCCCCGAGCGCCGCACGGCGAGGTCGGCGACGGCCCGGCTGATCACCATCGCGACCTGGTACGCCACGTACCCGAGCGGCGCGACCCAGTCGCTGCTGGCCAGCTCGTCGTCCAGGTACTTCGCGCCGTAGCTGGAGATGGCCGAGTCGGCGAGGTAGGCCACGGCCATCGCCGCGCCCACGACCAGGATGGGCCGCCACGGGACGCTGCGTCCGGCGGCCTTGAGCTCCTCGGCGGTCGGCCCGTCGCCCTCCTCCTCGCGCCGGTACAGCCCGTGCCCGGTGGCGAGCGAGGCGGCGATGCCGACGGCGGCGGCGATCGCGAAGCCGGTGAGCAGCGACAGGTCCAGCCTGTTGGCCAGCGAGGCCCAGAGCCCGCCCAGGATCCCGGCGACGCTCCAGACGGCGTAGAAGCCGGTGATCAGGCTGACCCCGTAGCGGCGCTCGACCGCGATCGCCTGCGCGTTCATCGAGGCGTCCACCGCGCCGACGAACAGGCCGAACAGCGCGACCGCCCCGTACAGGGCCAGGTCGTTGTCGCCGGTCAGGCCGATCAGCACGATCGTGAGGGCGACCGCGGGCTGGGACGCCCGCAGCACCGGGCCGCTGCCGAGGCGCTGGAACAGCGCGCCGGACACGACGCTGCCCACGCCCGCGATGAGCGGGACCATCAGCAGCACCAGGGAGAGCGTGGCGTCGCTGAGATGGTGGGCCTTCTGCATCTGCGGGACCTGAGTCACGAGCGAGGCGAAGCACAGCCCCTGCACGGCGAACGCCGCGTAGGCGGAGACGCGGGCCCGGCGGTCCCGCGTCGTGGTGCCCTGGCTCATGTGCGGCCCGGCCTCTCTGAGCTGCGCAACGTGAAGAAGATTCGCGTCAGAGTAGGACCGGAGACGTCCCAGGTCAATCGGCCGAACCGGGACGCCCGCCGGTCAGCCGATGAGGCGGCGGCGCATGCCGCGGACCGCGATGAGCCACGCCAGCGCGTCGAACAGGATCAGGGCGCCCAGATGGCCGAGGTCGGCCAGCGGGCGGACGCCGAAGACGGCGTGCCTGACCAGCTCCACGCAGTGGTACAGCGGGTTGGCCTGCGCCGCGTGCCGCGCCCAGCCGGGCAGTGTGCCGACCGGGAAGAACGTCCCCGCGATCAGGAACAGCGGCGTGACCACGCCGGTGATCACGTAGTCGAACGAGTTGATCGACGGGACGACCGAGGACGTCCACATCCCGAACAGCCCGAACCCGAGCGCCGTGAAGAACACGATGAACGGCACCAGCAGCATCCCGAACGAGGGATCCAATCCGAAGAACAGCGCCACCACCAGCGGCGTGCACGCGTACACCGACGACTTGGCCGCGATCCACAGCGCCTCCGCCGTCACCAGCTCGTGGACGTCCACCGGAGCGGCCAGCATCGCGTCGTAGGTGTGCTGGAAGACGCGCCGGATGTAGCCGTTGAACATCCCCGGGAACACCGAGGTGAACAGCGCCGCCGTCCCCACCACGCCCGTCGCGACGAAGTCGAGGTAGCGGTAGTCGCCGATCGCCGCGACCATCGAGCCGAACCCGTAGCCGAACGCGAGCAGGAAGAACGTCGGCTCCACCATCGAGGCGAACGACTGGGACTTCCAGTAGCGCTTGTAAAGGGCCAGCTCGTGCCGCCAGATGCCCCGCACCGGCGCCAGCTCGAACCGCCGGAGCCGCGGGGCCCGCTCGGCCTGGACGGTCTCCGCCTGGACGGTCATTCCACACGCTCCCCGGTGAGCACCACGAACACGTCCTCAAGGCTGGCCGCCCGGCGCACGCCGTCAGGGCCGAGCTCCTCGTCCACGGACGGCGGGATGGTCTCGGCCTTCAGCACCGACACCGACGGGCCGGTCCGGCGCGTGGGCAACCCGGCGCCGTGGGCCACCCGCTCCACGTCCAACAGCCGGTCGGGCGGGCCGTAGTGCTCCACGACCAGCTTGCCCGCGTGCTCGGCGACCAGCCGGGCCGGCGATCCCTGCGCGATCACGCGGCCGTGCGACATGAGCGCGCACTCGTCGGCCAGGCGCTCGGCCTCCTCGATGTAGTGCGTGGACATCAGCACGGTGGTGCCCCCGGCGCGCAGCCCGTCGATCAGACCCCACAGCTCCGCCCGCACCTGCGGGTCGAGGCCGACGGTCGGCTCGTCCAGCAGGACGAGGGCCGGGCGGTGCACCAGCCCGCGGGCGATCAGCAGCCTGCGCCGCATGCCCCCGGACAGGTCGTCGACCTTGACCAGCTGCCGCTCGGTCAGGTGCGCGAGGGCGAGCGCGTCGTCCACGGCCTGGCGCCGCGACCGGCGCGGAACCCGGTACAGGTGAGCGAAGATCTCCAGGTTCTCCCGGGCGGTCAGCTCCTCGTCCAGATTGTCCTGCTGCGGGACGACCCCCATGGCGGCCCGCGCGCGCTTGGACTCGCGGGGCACGGAGAAGCCCAGCACGGTGATGGTGCCCTCGTCCGCCAGCGCCTGCGCGGTCAGCATCTTCATCGTGGTCGACTTCCCGGCGCCGTTCGGGCCCAGGAGCCCCAGGCAGCTCCCGGCGGGCACCTCCAGGTCCAGCCCGTCCACCGCGGTGAAGCCGCCGAAGCGTTTGACGACGCCGCGGAGGCTGACCGCCGCCGCGACACCGCCGCTGTCCTGCGCGGACGCGGTCCGGATCCGTTGCACCGTCATGCCGTCACTCTAGGTACGGCCGCTCTCAGAACCCCAATGATTTTCCCCTCAGGACCTCGTCGCCCTACCGCTAATCTCTAGGTGTGGACATCCCCCGTCGCCCGGCCACCGAACAGCCGACGCGCGTCCGCGATCTCCGCGCGTCCGACGCCGACCGCGAACGCGTCGTCGCCCTGCTCAGCGAGGCCCTCGTGGACGGCCGGCTGACCGTGGAGGAGCACTCCGAGCGCGCTGACCGCGCCTACGCCGCCCGCACACTGGGGGAGCTGACCGGCCTCACCGGCGACCTCGGTCCCGAGGGGGCCCAGCCCATCCTGGTGGACGACCGTCCGGTGTGGGTCCTGTGCGGACGCACCCGCCGTGGCGGCCGCTGGGTCGTGCCCGTGAAGCTGCCGCTGCTCGCGCTCTTCGGAACGGTCGAACTGGACCTGCGCGAGGCCATCCTGCAGCGCAGCCACATCGTGATCGACTCGCTGGTGCTCGGCGGCCGGGTCCGGCTGCTCGTCCCCGAGGGCGTCCGGGTGGACATCACGGGCCGCACCATCCTCAGCACCCGCGGGGTGCGGACCCGTCCCGCCCCCAAGGGGCCGACCATCGAGATCGGCGGCACGCTGATCTTCGCGTCGGTGCGGGCCCGCTCCCCGAAGCGCCGGCTGCGCGACCGCTTCCGGCCTCGGCCGGGCCGGTGAGCCGGGCCGGGCTCAGGCTCAGGAGCCGGGGGTCGGGGACGCGGAGGGGGACAGGCCCGCGCCCTGCTTGGGCTGCGGCTTGAGCGAGGCGGCCAGCACCGCCAGCTCCTCGTGGGTCGCCGTTCCGGTCACCACCAGGGTCGTGCCGTCCGGGAGCGTCCGCGTCAGGGAGTTCGCCTTCTTGTCCTTGCGGAAGGACTTGTTCCAGGTGATGCCGCCGACCTGCTGGGTTCCGAGCGGCGTGCTGCTGCTCGTCATGCGGCGGATGAACTCGGCCGCCCTCTCGTTGCTCTGCTCCAGCGCCGCGTACTCGTCGCCGGGCGTCACGAACCCCAGGTGCCAGGCGACGGGCTTCTTACCGCCCGCGTCCAGGCCGGTCAACCGCGAACTGGTGGGCCGCCAGCCCGGCGGAAGCCCCTCCGGCGCGTACGCGGTGAACGGCGCCTCGTTGCGCATGGCCCACAGCTGCGAGCTGTAGTCGACGGTCGGCAGGATCTCCTCGTTGTTGCGCGGCGTGATGAGGAAGATCGCCAGCACCAGAAGCAGGCACGCGCCCATCGCCATGGTGAAGCCACCAAGGCCCGTGGTCAGCCGCTTGTGCACCGCCGGGCTCACCGGAATGGCCGCGGGCGCACCCGCCTGAGCCGCCCCGGCGGGCTCACCGGCCTCCGCGGGCTCGCCTTCGGCGGGCATGCCCTCGGACACCGGCGCCGACTCGGGCACCGGCGCCGACTCGGACACCGGCGCCGACTCGGGCGCGGGCGCCGGCCCGGGCGTGGCCTCGGGCTCGGACGCCGTACCGGATTCGGCCTCCGGCGCGGCACCGGGCGCGTTCTCCTTGGCCTCCTGGGCGGGGGCAGGGGTCTTGTCCGTCACCCCTCCAGGATCCCGCACGGTCAGGTCTGGTCCGTACGGGGGTTCCTGATCGTGCCCACGATGGCCATGACCTCGTCGGCGAGGTTGCTCGCGGCGCCCTCGTCGTCCATCAGCGAGATCTCCGCCACCGCGCCCGCCATCGCACCGGTCAGCACCATGACCAGGGCCTCGTCCACACCGCCGTCGGCCGTGTGGAACAGCGCGGCGTTGCGGCGCGCCCACGTGTTCAGCCGCTGCCGCATGACGCGGTCGAACCCCGGAGGGCCGTCGCCGGAGATGAACAGGCGGGACACGTCCCGCTCCTCCAGGCAGCCGCTGAGGTAGGCGCCCGCGCCGGCGATGAACTGCCGCATCGGGTCGGTCTCGCCCGCCTCCCGCACCTTGTTGATCGCCTCGCGGGTACGCTCCTGTTGCCCGGCCTGGAACTCCTCGAACAGGGTCAGGTACAGATCGGCCTTGCCGTTGAAGTGGTGGTACAGGCTGCCGACGCTGGCACCCGCCTTGGCGACGATGTCGGTCACCGCGGCCTGGGCGAAGCCGGACTCGCAGAAGACGTCCCTCGCCGCGGCCAGCAGTGCGCCGCGCGTGGCGGCCCCGCGGTCAGAGGTCCGCGCGGGTACGTCGGCGGCCCGCGTGCCGCCGTTCCGTGTCACCCCGCCGGACGAGACGTCGATGTCGCTGCTCATGAGGCTTGAGATTACGCCCTCTTCCCCGGGGGAAACGATCCCTTGCCCGGGTGACCGTCAAATCCGGTCTCCGCCATGGTGCCCGGCGTTCCTCGCCCACCGGCTCTGGTCTGGTCCAATTTGTGGCCCGGCGTCCGGTCCGCAGAGAATCCGTGTCACCACCGACCGAAGGGGCTGCCCCGCCATGACCGACGAAACCACCGTCTCCTCCCCGCTCGCCACCGAGCCCGCGGCGCCCGACCGCAACCTGGCGATGGAACTGGTCCGGGTGACCGAGGCGGCCGCCATGGCCGCCGCGCGCTGGGTCGGGCGCGGGGACAAGAACGGCGCGGACGGGGCCGCCGTGAACGCCATGCGCCAGCTGATCAACACCGTCTCCATGCGCGGCGTGGTGGTGATCGGCGAGGGCGAGAAGGACAACGCCCCCATGCTCTACAACGGCGAGGAGGTCGGGGACGGCGGGGGCGCCGAGTGCGACGTGGCGGTGGACCCGGTGGACGGCACCCGGCTCACCGCCCTCGGCATGAACAACGCGGTCGCGGTGCTGTCGGTGGCGCCGCGCGGGTCGATGTTCGACCCCTCCGCGGTGTTCTACATGGAGAAGCTGGTCACCGGCCCCGAGGCGGCCGACGTCGTCGACATCGAGCGTCCGATCGCCGACAACATCCGCGCCATCGCGCGCGCCAAGGGCTCGTCCCCGCACGACGTGACCGTCTGCATACTGGACCGTCCGCGGCACGAGGGCATCGCCAAGGAGGTCCGCGAGGCGGGCGCGCGGATCAAGTTCATCCTCGACGGCGACGTCGCCGGCGCGATCATGGCGGCCCGCGCGGGCACCGGCGTCGACCTGCTGCTCGGCATCGGCGGAACCCCGGAGGGCATCATCGCGGCCTGCGCGATCAAGGCGCTGGGCGGAGTGATCCAGGGCCGCCTCTGGCCCCAGGACGACGCCGAGCGCCGCAAGGCCGTCGACGCCGGACACGAACTCGGCCGGGTCCTGACGACCGACGACCTGGTGACCTCCGACAACGTCTTCTTCGCCGCGACCGGCATCACCGACGGGGAACTCGTGGACGGCGTCCGCTACAGCAAGGGCACCGCCGTCACCCACTCCCTCGTCATGCGCTCCCGCAGCGGGACGATCCGGACCATCTCCAGCGAGCACCAGCTCAACAAGCTCCGCGCCTACAGCGCGATCAACTTCGATATAGCGGTGTAAATTGTAGTGCCCTTGGCGTCAGGCGTTGCACGCCTTCCTTCGGCGGGCACTACGGCGATCGCTGCATCGCTTCGTCTCGCCTAGCGGCTCGCTGCGCGATCAGGTTCTTGCTTCGCTCGAACCTGGCTTCGCACGCGATCGCAACGTTGAGGTTGTCGACGGCTGAGGCAACTACCGCCCACCTACTGCAATGTCCTCAGCGCCAGGCGCTAGCACGCCCTCCGCCAACGGGCAATGCGGTGATCGCTGGCATCGCTTCGGCTTGCTTGGGGCTTGCTGCGCGGTCAGAAGGGGGTTTGGGCGTTTGTGTTGTCTTCTTCTGGTTGGGCCATGGCGGCGGCCAGGCGGGCGCGGGCGCCTTCTAGCCAGTCTTCGCAGATCGCGGCTAGGCGTTCGCCCCGTTCCCACAGGGTGAGGGACTCCTCCAGCGTCAGGCCGCCGGCCTCCAGCTTCTTGACCACGTCGGTCAGCTCGTCCCGTGCCTGCTCGTACGACAGCTTCTCTTCGGCCACCCGGCCCACCCTCTCATCCCGGGACGCCCCCGGCGTCCCGGCTCTCAAGATCCCTCGTGGTCCGCCACGGTCACGCCCAGGCGGCCCTCGGCGAGCCTGAGCAGGAGGCGTTCGCCGTCCTTGACGGCCGCGGACTCCCGGACGACCGACTCGTCCTCGCGTTGCACGATCGCGTAGCCCCGCTCCAGCGTCGCGGCGGGGGAGAGGGCCAGGAGCCGGGCGCGGGTGTGCGACAGTTCGTCTCCGGCCCGGTCCAGGGCGCCCGACAGGCAGCGGCGCGCACGGTCGCGCAGGGCCAGGACCCGCTCGGACTGCCGCTCCACCTCCCGGACGGGGTCGGCCAGCGCGGGACGGGAGCGGACGCCCTTCAGCCACGCCAGCTCGCGCTCCACGCCGCCCGCCAGGCACCGGCGGCCCCGGTCGCGGAGCTGCCGGACGAGCTGGAGCTGCTCCCGCACGTCCGGGACGGCCCTCTTCGCCGCGTCGGTCGGGGTGGACGCGCGCACGTCGGCGACCAGGTCGAGCAGGGGGCTGTCCTGCTCGTGCCCGATCGCGCTGACCACCGGGGTGCGGGCCGCGGCGACCGCTCTGACCAGCGCCTCGTCCGAGAACGGCAGCAGGTCTTCCATCGCGCCGCCGCCCCGCGCGATGATGATCACATCGATCCCGGGATCGGCGTCGAGCTTGCGCAGCGCCTCCATCACCTCGCCGACCGCGTACGTGCCCTGCACGGCGGTGTTCTCGACCTGGAACGCCACGGCCGGCCAGCGGCGCCGTGCGTTCTGCAGCACGTCGTGCTCGGCGTCGGAGTCGCGTCCGCAGATCAGCCCGATCCCGCCCGGCAGGAACGGGAGCGGGCGCTTGCGCTCGGGGCGGAACAGGCCCTCGGAGGCCAGCACCTGCTTGAGCCGCTCCAGCCGGGCCAGCAGCTCGCCGACGCCGACCGGGCGGATCTCCAGGGCGCTCAGCGAGAACGTCCCGCGGTTGATCCAGAAGTCGGGCTTGGCGTGGACGACGATGCGGGCGCCGTCGGTCACCGCCGGGCCCGCCGCCTCGAACACCGCGCGGGGCCCGACGACCCGGACCGACATGTTCGCCACGGGGTCGCGCAGCGTCATGTAGACCGTCCCGCCGCGGGCGTTGAGGTCGGTGATCTGGCCCTCGACCCAGATGCGGCCCAGCCGGGCGATCCAGCCGCCCACCGCCTGCAGGACGGTCCGCACCGGGACGGGGGATTCGGCCGTGGTCTCCATCGCCATGCCGGAAGCCTACGGCGTCCCTCGCGGGGTGTGATCGATTCGGTTAGCTTCACTAAGTTAGACTGGCTAAGTAATTTGAGGAGGGCAACCGTGACCGCCTTCACCGAGCGGGAGTTGGCCGAGCAGTTCAACCGGCGCCTTCGCCGCGTCGTGCTGATGCTGCGCCGGGAGAGCGCCGACCAGCCGATCACCAGCCAGCAGCTGTCGGTGCTCGGCTCCCTGGAGCACGGCCCGCGCCGGATGACCGAGCTGGCCGCCGAGCACGGCGTCCGGCTCCCGACCATGACCGCGCAGATCAACCGGCTGGAGCGCGACGGCCTCGTCGAGCGCGGCCGGGACGGCTCGGACGCCCGCGTCGTCACCGTGCGGCTCACCGGGCACGGGCGCGGGCTGCTGGACGCCGGCCGGGAGCGGCGGATCGGCTTCCTGGCGGAGCGGTTCGCGGGGCTGACGGACGAGGAGCGCGCGACGGTCGCCGCCGCGCTCCCCGCCCTCGACAAGCTCCTGGCCTCTCCCTGATCGCCTGAGAGGAAGGCCCCATGCACGCCACACCCCCCGCGACCAGCGGCGGGATCCTGAGGCAGCCGCTGTCGGTACTTCCTGATCACCGCCGTGGCGATGCTGATCACCGGCTGGGTGTCCAGCCGCATCGGCGGCAGGCGGACCCTGATGATCGGGCTGGCCCTGGTCGTGGTGTTCGCCGCGCTCGGCCTCGGCATCTCCCTCGGCCCGCTCGTCGGCGCCCTGCTCGGCGACATGAACTGGCGGTTCCCGTTCTTCGGCACCGCGCTGCTGATGGCGATCGGGTTCCTGCTCATCGCCACGCTGCTCAAGGCCCCGCCGAAGCCGGCGGAGAAGACGCGGCTGAGCGCCCCGATCCGGGCCCTCGGGCACGGTGGGCTGTTCACCACCGCGTTCACCGCGCTGTTCTACAACTACGCGTTCTTCACCATCCTGGCCTTCACCCCGTTCGTCCTCGGGATGAGCGCGCACGGCATCGGCCTGGTGTTCTTCGGCTGGGGCGTCCTGGTGGCGCTGGCCTCGGTGTTCGGCGCGTCCGCCCTGCAGCGGCGGATCGGGACGGTCCGGGTCATGCACCTGGGGCTGGCCCTGCTGATCGTGTTCCAGCTGGGGCTCGCCACCCTCGCGCCCTACATCGCGACCAAGCTGGCCGAAGAGGTCAACCGGAACCTGCCGTACATCGTGGGCGCGGCCTGCTGCGCCGTCGCCATCGGCATCCTTATGGTGCGCCGCCGCCACCTGAACACGCTGGAGCGGGTCGACATCGACCACACCTTCCAGGACGCCGCCGTCCCGGCCTGACGGGCGAGTCAGTGAAGCCCGTTCAGTTTGGCGATGCGGTTCTCGTACATTCTGAGGACGTCGGGGCGGGCCGCGTGCTTGCGCTCGTACTCGCGCAGCAGCTTCACCTGGTCGGCGGACAGGCCGCGCAGGCGCGCGCGCAGCTGCGGCAGCGTGGCTTCGTCGTAGTTGGGCACCGGCAGATCCTTCGCCGCCTTCTCGGCCTCGGCCTGCGCGGCGGGCTTCACCTCGGGCTTCGGCTCGAACGGCCCCTGGTCCGCGGCCGTTTCGGGCTCGGCGGGGCTCGGTTCGGGCACCGGCTTCGGAGCGGGCTTGGCCTGGGCCTGGGGCTCCGGCTTGGGCTCGTCGGCCTCGGGCTTCGGAGCGGGCTTGGCCACCGGCGCGGTGTGCCCGGCGGGCTTGCCGATCGCGATCTCGCCGGCCTTCTGACCCGCGGACCCCCGCTCGGCCGCCGGCCTGGTCACCCTGGGCGCCGGCTCGGGCTCCTCGCCACGGACCCGTTCCACGACGCGTCCGACGACCTTCTCGGCGGTGTCCTGCACGTCGGCGCGGAGACGGCCGATCACGGGCTTCACGCCGCCGCCCTCGGTGATCTCCTTGTAGTCCCTGGTGACCCGGTCGCTGAGCAGCAGCGCCCGGCCCACGCCGAACATGGCCAGCCGGACGGCGTGCAGCGGGAGGTCGCGCACCTGTTCGCCCACCGTGTCCTGGACCTGCTGTTTGAGGCGGCGTGGCGATTTCGTCATCGTGGTTTCCTCTTCCTGCCGTCCCTGTCGTCCACCTCACTTTGCCCCATGGGTGCGATTGCGGTCACCCCGGGTTAATGGATTTCTGTCCAAAAGCGGGGTGGAGTGGGTCACACAGCGGGCTTCACCTGAGCTTTGTGCCTTGCCGGGCAGGGTTTGTGGCGCGCTTGCCGCGCTGTACGGGACGCGTGGGGCGGCTCGTACGATAGAGCCATGACCGCCAACAGCCAGCGCCGTGTCCTGCTCGCCAAGCCGCGTGGTTACTGCGCGGGCGTCGACCGCGCCGTCGAGACGGTCGAGATCGCCCTGGAGAAGTACGGGGCGCCGATCTACGTCCGCAAGCAGATCGTCCACAACGTCCACGTCGTCAGGACGCTGGAGGAGCGGGGCGCGGTCTTCGTGGACGAGACGGAGGAGGTCCCCCCGGGCTCGATCGTGGTGTTCTCCGCCCACGGCGTCGCCCCGGTCGTGCACGAGGAGGCCAGGGGCCTCGACCTGCGCACCATCGACGCGACGTGCCCGCTGGTGACCAAGGTCCACAAGGAGGCCGTGCGGTTCGCCGCGCAGGACTACGACATCCTGCTGATCGGCCACGAGGGGCACGAGGAGGTCGTCGGCACCACCGGTGAGGCCCCCGACCACATCCACCTCGTGGACGGCCCGGGCGACGTCGCCAACGTGACCGTCCGCGACCCCGAGAAGGTGGCGTGGCTGTCCCAGACCACCCTGTCGGTGGACGAGACGGTCGCCACGGTCGAGAAGCTGCGCGAGCGGTTCCCCAAGCTGATGGACCCCCCGTCCGACGACATCTGCTATGCCACCCAGAACCGCCAGACGGCGGTCAAGGAGATGGCGGCGCTGTCCCAGCTGGTCATCGTGGTCGGCTCGACCAACTCCTCGAACTCGGTCCGGCTGGTCGAGGTCGCCAAGGAGCACGGCGCGGCCGCGTCCTATCTGGTCGACTACGCCGACCAGATCGACCCGGCCTGGCTGGAGGGCGTCACCACCGTCGGCGTCACCAGCGGCGCGTCCGTCCCGGACGAGCTGGTGCAGGGCGTCCTGGCCTGGCTGTCCGAGCGCGGCTTCGGCGAGGCGGAGGAGATCGAGTCGGTCAGGGAGAGCATGCGGTTCGCGCTTCCGCACGAGCTGCGCAAGGACCTCCGCATCACCCCGGTCTGACGCCCTTTCGGGTGGCGGCGCGTCAGTCGACCTCGCCGTGGTGGAGGCGGCGGTCCTGGCCGGACGAGGGCGACTCGTCCCACCGGACGGGGTTCTCGGCCTCGTCCTTCTCGAACAGCCGCACGCCGACGAGCTTGCCGCGCAGCTCCCGCACGTTCGCGGGAAGCCCGCGGAACAGGGTGATGACCAGCACCAGCAGCGTGCCGAAGAACAGCCACGGCGCGGTGGCCGCCAGCGCGGTCAGCACCCCGACGGTCAGGCCGCGCAGAAGCGAGCCCTCCCCGAGCGTGGTGACGAACACGGCCGCGAACGTCGCGGTGAAGAACACCAGCGGCGGGCTGACGACGAGCGTGAGCAGGTCGCTGGGACGGGTCGCGAACGCGGCCAGCACGCAGCCGATCGCGAAGCCCCCGCCGGCGAGCAGCGGCACGCCGAACCACCGCGACAGCAGGGCGCACACCAGCCCGGTGCCGAACATGACGACGATCCCGCCGCGCCCGGTGAGCGTGACGGTCGCCGCCGGCGAGGCGGCCGAACGCGTCCGGGCCCGAGAGGGAGAAGCACCGCGCTGACGTCGCACTGGACCCCCAGGGGACGGCGAGGCACCGTCCGGCGCGTCGCGGACCGTCGATCTGCTCATTGCCACCTCTCTCGCCGGTCAACCGGATCAGGGATGGCCCATTCGCCGAAACCTACCGGTTCTCCGGACGGATCCGGACGGAGCCGTCCTCCGTCGCCGGAACGGTCATCGTCGCCGGAGCGGCCGTCTTCACCGTCGCGGTCGTCGTCCGGAGGGACGGCGAAGGGCTCCTTGCCGAAAGGGGTGCTACTGGGCGCGGGGACGTCGGGGTACTGGGGGAGATCGGTCTCCTTGGGAAGCTCATGCGTGGTCAACTCCGCCGCAGAGAGCGCGCGGGGACTTTCCTCTACCGGCTGGGGGCCGTCCAGGGACTCCTCTACGAGACCCAGCTCGTTCAGCCGCCGCGCACTGACGAGCACCCGCGTCTCCAGCGAGCCCACCGTCCGGTTGTAGGACTTGATGGCGCCCGTCAGCGCACGGCCCAGCTCGTCGACGTGCTGGCCCATCGTGCCGAGCCGCTCGTACAGCTCCTTGCCGAGCTCGAAGACCGCGCGGGCGTTGCGGGACAGGGCGGCCTGCTGCCAGGCGTACGACGCCGTCCGCAGCATCGTGATGAGGGTGGTCGGGGTGGCGATGTGCACCCGCCGCCGCATCGCGTACTCAAGCAGCGCCGGGTCGCGGTCGAGCGCGGGGGCCAGGAACGCCTCGCCCGGGATGAACAGCACGACGAACTCCGGGGCGGGGCTGAACGCCTGCCAGTACGCCTTGGCCGCGAGGCGGTCCACGTGGTCGCGCAGGTGCCGGGCGTGCGCGTCCAGCCGTACGGGGTCGCCGCTCTCGGCGGCCTGAAGGTACGCGGCGAGGGAGACCTTCGAGTCGATCACGATGTTCTTGCCGCCGGCCAGCCGGACGACCATGTCGGGCCGCACGCTGCCGTCCACCGTCACCGCGCTCGCCTGCTCGTCGAAGTCGCAATGGTGCGTCATCCCGGCCAGCTCCACGACACGCCGGAGCTGCAGCTCGCCCCACCGTCCCCTCGCCTCCGGCCGTTGCAGCGCCCGGACGAGCGACTGGGTCTCCCGGCGCAGCTGGTCGGAGCTCTGCCGGACGAAGTCGACCTGCTTGGCGAGCATCGCATGGGACTCGCGGCGGCCCGTCTCGACCTCGCGGAGCTGCTCCTCCACCTTGGCCAGGGTCTCCTTGAGCGGGGCGACCAGGTGCTCGACGGCCTGCTGCCGCCGCTGCAGTTCGCCCGCCGCCTCCACCCCCGCCGCCTTGAGCCGGGCGTCCGCCAGCTCCAGGAAGCGCTGGTTGCTGGCGTCCAAGGCCCTGGCCGAGAGGTTCTCGAAGTGCCCGGCCATCCGCTCCTCGGCGTAGGCCAGCTTCTCCTCGGCCGCCCGGGCCCGCGCGATCAGCGAGCCCTGCCGGCTCGTCGCGAGCGCATACCCGGCGACGGCGCCGAAGACCGCGCCGACGAGGAGGCCGGCGAACAGCGCGAGGTCCATCCGTTCATCGTGACAGCGGAGCCGCGAAGCGCGACCGCGACGCGCCGGGACGGCTCCCGGACCGGACAATTGGCCGCACTGTTCGCCAACGGCCGGGCCTCCCGGGCGGAGTCACGGGGGTCACGGGGGAAAGGTTCACCGGCCGTCGTCTGGAGTGGGCCCGCCGGGCCCATAAACTTGGCGGCCGTGAGCCTCTCCATCGGAATCGTCGGGCTGCCCAACGTCGGCAAGTCCACCCTGTTCAACGCGCTGACCAAGAACGACGCGCTGGCCGCCAACTACCCGTTCGCGACCATCGAGCCCAACGTCGGCGTGGTCGGGGTGCCCGACCCGCGGCTGGCCCGGCTGGCGGAGATCTTCGGCTCGCAGAAGATCATTCCCGCGACGATGGAGTTCGTCGACATCGCGGGCATCGTCAAGGGCGCGTCCGAGGGCCAGGGGCTCGGCAACAAGTTCCTCGCCAACATCCGCGAGACCAACGCGATCTGCCAGGTCATCCGGGCGTTCGTGGACCCCGACGTCACCCATGTGGACGGCGACGTGGCCCCGTCCCGCGATATCGAGACGATCAACACCGAGCTGATCCTGGCCGACCTCCAGACGATCGAGAAGGCGCTGCCCCGCCTCGACAAGGAGGCCCGGACCAGGAAGGACAAGGAGAAGCTCGCCGTCGTCGACGCGGTCAACGCGGCCCAGAAGCTCCTCGACGAGGGCGTCACGCTCTTCGCGGGCGCCGAGAAGGCCGGCATCGACCTGGAGCTGCTGCGCGAGCTGCACCTGCTCACCGCCAAGCCGTTCCTCTACGTCTTCAACCTGGACGAGGAGGAGCTGACGGACGAGGCCGTCCGCGCCCGGCTGCGCGAGCTCGTCGCGCCCGCCGAGGCGATCTTCCTGGACGCCAAGATCGAGGCCGAGCTGATCGAGTTGCCCGACGACGAGGCGCTCGAACTGCTGCAGAGCATGGGTCAGGAGGAGTCCGGCCTGTCGCAGCTCGTCCGGATCGGGTTCGCCACCCTCGGGCTCCAGACGTACCTGACGGCGGGCCCCAAGGAGTCGCGGGCCTGGACGATCCGCAAGGGCGCCACCGCGCCCGAGGCCGCCGGCGTCATCCACACCGACTTCCAGCGCGGCTTCATCAAGGCCGAGATCGTCTCCTACGACGACCTCACCGAGGCCGGCTCCATGGCGGCCGCCCGCACCGTGGGCAAGGTCCGCATGGAGGGCAAGGACTACGTCATGCAGGACGGCGACGTCGTGGAGTTCCGCTTCAACGTCTGACACCCCGACCTGTCCAGGCCCCGCCTCCGGTGGGGCCTGCGGTGTTTCGGGGGCTTGTGCAAGCGCTATGACAGGTGTTGCATGTGGGACGTCAGTAACGGTGTGCTGGGAGTTATGTCGCTATATGTCCCCTAGTCGACCCTATGACGGTTTCCTTCGGGGACGGATTGCGGCCGGCAAGGCGGGCGGGTAAGCAAGCAACTCCCGATCCGGGACGCTTGTCTGGAACCGCCCATCGCGCACCCTTCGGAGGTGCGGATAGGGGATCGTCACCGTTTGGCAATGCTCCCTGTTCCTGCTGAGGTGGATTGCGTTATCCACAACCGCGCGCCGGGGGTGTGCTTCGCCGCGATGCGCTGGAACAATTGGCGCTCGTGGTTACCCTGGGCCCGTGGTGGGTTCCGAAAGGCCACAGCACACGACCAGCAAACAGACCGCGCCGACCGGGGGCGAGGCGCGAGCGGAGGCAGGATGGCTCGCAGGTCGGCCGTGGGACGCGGCCGTGACACCGCCGTGGTCGAGGAGACGGCGGTGCCCGGCCGGGCGCTCGGCACGTCCGCCGACCCGTGGGAGACGCCGGACCTCGACCGGCGCCGCGGGCGCTCGGGCAAACGCCGCACGCGTGCGGGCGGCCGCTGGGGCGGTTCCGGCGGCCGCTGGTGGGTCTGGGTCGGCCGCGCCATCCTCTGGGCCCTCATCCTCGTCATCCTCGTCAACGGCATCCGTGCCCCGTTCGAGCGCTTCACCGCCGACGACGGCACGTCCTCCAGCGAGGCCAAGCCCGGCAAGAGCGCGCAGTTCCCGAGCAGCGCCGCCGGCGCGTTCGCGCTCCAGTTCGCCAACGTCTACCTCAACTATGACCAGAAGAACGCCCCCGCCCGCGAGGCGCAGCTGCGCACGTTCCTGCCCGACAACGCCGACCCGCAGTTCGGCTGGAACAGCGTCGGCCAGCTCCAGGTCCAGTCCGTCCAGGTGGCCGGAGTCGACGCGCGCGACGCCAGCAACGCGACCGTGACGGTGCTCGCCCGCAGTCAGGACAAGTGGTACCGGCTGGCCGTCCCCGTGTACGCCGACAAGGCCGGCGCCCTGGTCATCTCCGCCCGCCCCGCCCTGCTGCC
>NZ_SMKU01000124.1 GCF_004349215.1 Actinomadura rubrisoli
TCGGCCGGGGGACCGGGGCGCCGGCGCCGGGAGCTGCGGGCGACCGCGACCCCGGCCAGGCACAGCAGGCCGCCGGCGAGGGTGATCAGGCCGGGGACCTCGCCGAGGAACAGCCACGACATCAGGACGACCAGCGCCGGGGCGGCGTAGGTGGTGGCGCCCATCTTCCCCGCGGACGTGCGCGCCAGGGCGTATCCCCAGGTGGTGAAGGCGATAGCGGTCGGGAAGACGCCCAGGTAGACCATGTTGAGGGTCGCGCCGGGGGAGGCGTCCCCGGCCTGCGAGGCGAGCTGCCCGGCGAAGGGCAGGCAGGCGACGGCGCCGATCCCGCAGCCGAACGTGGTGAACTGCAGCGCGGAGGCGTGCCGGAGGGCGGGCTTCTGGCTCACGACGCCCGCCGCGTAGGTCACCGCGGCGAGGAGGCACAGCAGCACGCCGCCGACCGAGGCGCTGCCCTCCCCGGACATCGACAGCCCGACCACGGCGGCGCCGGCGAACGACACGGCCATGCCCGCGAGCAGCCGGGGCGCGAAGCCCTCCTTCAGCAGCCAGCCGCCGAGGAGCGCGATGAGGATGGGCCCGATGTTGACGACGAGGGCGGCCGTCCCGGCGTCCACGAGCTGCTCGCCCCAGTTGAGGGCGACCATGTAGCCGCCGAACCACAGCAGGCCCGCGGTGACGATGCCGGGCCACGCGCCCCGCGACGGCAGGCCCTCGCGGCGGACGAGCCAGATCACGCCGAGCACGAGCGTCCCGGACAGGAGGCGGCCGAGGGCGAGGGCGCCAGGGCTGTACTCGTCCCCGGCGCTGCGGATCGCCACGAACGCCGACGCCCACAGCACGACCGTCACCGTGGCGGCGGCGACCGCGAGCTTGTCGACGCGCCGGGCGGGCTCGGGGGGCGCTTCCAACTGATCCATGCCACGCACCTTAGGGAGGGGACGTTTCCATGAACACCGAAGCGTCGCGTGCGGTTGCGACCGCGCCGACCTCGGTGGACATCCCCAGTCTGGGCCCGCGCACTGTTCAGGTCCAATGACTATTTCTACAACGGAAGCTGTAGCACTCCTAAGGTGTCGCGCGCCCCTCGAAGGGTGAGGACGCCTGGGCGTAGCGGCGCTTCGGGATGCGGCCCGCGAGCCGGGCCAGCCGTCCGGCCTCGACGGCGTGCCGCATCGCGGCGGCCATCCGCGCGGGCGACTGGGCGCGGGTGACGGCGGTCGCGAGGAGGACCGCGTCGCAGCCCAGCTCCATCGCCAGGGCGGCGTCGCTCGCCGTGCCGAGCCCCGCGTCCAGGATGACCGGGACGCTCGCGCGCTCCACGATCAGCTCGATGTTGTGCGGGTTGCGGATCCCCAGGCCCGAGCCGATCGGCGAGCCGAGCGGCATGACCGCGGCGCACCCGATCTGCTCCAGCCGCCGCGCGAGGACGGGGTCGTCGCTGGTGTACGGCAGGACGACGAACCCGTCGTCCACGAGCTGCTCGGCGGCCTCCACCAGCTCGATCGGGTCGGGCAGCAGCGTGTGCTCGTCCGCGATCACCTCAAGCTTGACCCAGTTCGTCCCGAGCGCCTCGCGGGCCAGCTTGGCGGTCAGGACGGCCTCGCCCGCGGTGAAGCAGCCCGCGGTGTTGGGCAGCACCCGGATGCCGCACGCGGCCAGCACGTCCAGCACCGAGCCGCGCGCGGACGGGTCGACCCGCCGCATGGCGACCGTGGTCAGCTCGGTCCCGGACGCGGTGAGCGCCTCCCGCAGCACGTGCATGCTGGGCGCGCCCCCGGTGCCCATGATCAGCCGCGAGCCGAACTCCTCACCCCCGATCACGAGCTGCCGAGGGTCCATCACTTCGGATCCGGTCATGGTCAGCCTCCTTGCACCGCGGTCAGCACTTCGAGGCGGTCGGCCTCGTTCAGGGGCGTCGCGTCCCATGCCGACCGCCGGACGACCTCGTCGTTGAGCGCGGCGGCCACGCCGGATCCGGCGGCGGTGACGGACGCGACGATCTCGGCCACGCTGGCGCCCTCGGGCACCTCGCGCGGCTCGCCGTTGACGATGACCTTCATCAGTGCACCTCGGAGGAGAAGCGGTCGGGGGAGAAGGGGCGGGCCACGTCGGGCACCGGGCCGTCCAGCAGCATTGCGGCCAGGATGTCCGCGCTGACGGGGGTGAGCAGGATGCCGTTGCGGAAGTGGCCGGTCCCGAGTAGGAGACCTGGCAGCGCGGTCGGGCCCATCATCGGGGCGTTGTCGGGGGAGCCGGGGCGCAGCCCGGCCGAGACCTCGGTGAACTCCAGCTCGGTGATGCCGGGCAGCAGCTCGCGGGCGTCGCGGAGCAGCTCCCAGAGGCCGCCGGCGGTCACGCGCGTGTCGAAGCCCAGCTCCTCCTGGGTGGCGCCGACGACGATCTCGCCGTCCGCGCGCGGCACCAGGTAGACCGAGGAGCCGCGCACCAGCCCGCGCGTGGACCGCTGGATGAACGGGACGGCGGTGCGGAGCCGGATGACCTGGCCCTTCACCGGACGGACGGGGGGAACGGTCCCGGGGGGCAGGCCCTCCAGGCCGTCCGACCAGGGGCCGGCGGCCAGCAGGACCTTGTCGGCGCGGACGGGCGTGCCGTCGTCCAGCCGCACCCCGGCCGCCGCGTCCCTCTCGACGAGGATCCCCGCCGCCCTCCGCCGGACGAGCCGGACGCCGAGCCGCTCGCAGGCGGCCAGCAGCGCCGGGGCGAGGCGGCGGGGGTCGATCGAGCCGTCCTCGGGGGCGAGCAGGCCGCCGCGCACGCCGGGCGCGAGCATCGGCTCCAGCCTGCGGCACTCGCGTCCGGTGAGCGCCTCGGCGGGGATGCCGAGCTCGTCCTGGAAGCGGCGCAGGTCGTCCAGGTAGGTCAGGTCGTCGGCGTCGAAGGCGACCTCCAGGATGCCGTCGGTGCGGTGGCCGGTGCCGAGCCCGGTCAGCTCCTCCAGCTCGGCGACGAACGCGCCGTAGCGGTCGCGGGAGGCGAGGCCGAGCCGCAGCAGCGGCTCCTCGCCGTAGGTCAGCTCGCTGACCGGGGTGAGCATCCCGGCCGCGACCGACGAGGCGCCGCTCGCCGGCGCCGGGTCGACCAGCGTGACCGCGGCGCCGCCCGCCGCCGCGCGCCAGGCGGTGGCGAGGCCGATGACCCCGGCCCCGATGATGACGATCTCCATCCGCGCTCCCTTCGCCGGCATGATCCGGATCAGGTCGTGGCGGTCGGCGGCCCGTTCAGCCGCCCTCTCAGCCCGGTCGCACCGGACTCCCGCGCCCTCTGCCGTCCACTGTACGACTCCCGCCATGTGCCCATATGTCCGGACACCCGGCTGGGGCCCGTCCCGTTAGGGTGACCGTCATGCAGAGGGCGATCGTCGTGGGTGGCGGGCTGGCCGGCGTTCGCGCCGTGGAGGCCCTGCGGAGCAAGGGCTACGAGGGGGCGCTGACGCTCCTCTCGGCGGAGCGGCACCGGCCCTACGACCGGCCGCCGCTGTCGAAGGCGGTGCTGGCGGGCGACTCCGACGACACCACCGTCGACGCCGACTGGGACGCCCTGCGCTGCGACCTGCTGCTCGGCGAGCGCGCGACCGGGCTCCGCCTGGACGGGCCGGGCGCGGGCGGGGTCGTCGCGTCCACGGCGGGCGACCTGCCGTTCGACGGGCTCGTCATCGCGACCGGCGCGGCCCCGGTCACGCTGCCCGGGGACGGCCGCCAGCACGTCCTGCGGACGATCGACGAGGCCCGTGACCTGCGCGCCAGGCTCACCGAGGGCGCCCGGATCGTCATCGTCGGGGCGGGCTGGATCGGCGCCGAGGTCGCGACGACCGCCGCCAGGAAGGGCTGCGCCGTCACCGTGGTCGAGGCGGCCGACACCCCGCTCGCCGGCGCCATCGGCCCCGAGGTGGGCGCGCTCACCGCCCCCTGGTACGCCGAGGCGGGCGTCGACCTGCGCACCGGCGTCAAGGTCGCGGCGGTCGAGGACGGCGGCCTCGCCCTCGCCGGCTCCCCGGACGGCGGACGGATCGACGCGGACGAGGTCGTGGTCGGCATCGGCGTCCGTCCCGCCGTCGGCTGGCTGGAGGGCTCGGGCCTGCTGCTGGAGCGCGGCGTGGTCACCGACGCCTCGTTCCGCGCGTTCGCGGGGGACCCCGTGCAGGACGGGGCGCCCGGCGCGGTCCGCCCGGACGTGGTCGCGGTCGGCGACTGCGCGGCCTGGTGGTCCGGACGGTACGGGCGGCGGCTGCTCGTCGAGCACTGGGACACCGCGCTGAACGCGCCGGAGGTGGCCGCCGCGACCCTGCTGGGCCAGGACGCGGTGTACGACGCGGCGCCCTACTTCTGGTCGGAGCAGTTCGGCCGCATGGTGCAGTACGCGGGCAGCCACGCGGCGTCCGAGCGGCTCGTCCACCGGGGGGACCCGGCGGGTGGCAAGTGGGCGGTGGTGTGGCTCACAGGCGACCGCCTGGACGCGATCCTCACCGTGGACCGTCCCCGGGACCTCGTGCAGGCCAGGCGCGTGATCGCGGCGGGCACGCCCGTCGATCCGGAGGCGATCGCCGACCCGGACGTACCGGTCAGGCAGGCCGTTCGCGCATAGCGTACGCCGGCGGGCGGCAACGGGCGCCGGACGGGTTTGAGGCTTCCGAAGGCGTGGGTAGGCAGGGGGCGTGACGCAGATGCACGCAACCGTTGACAGCGCACTCGACCCCCGCACCGACGCCCTAGCAGGCGAGTGGCTCTCCCTCAAGGAGGCCGCCGAGCGCCTCGGCATCAAGACCAACCGGATCAAGCAGCTCATCAGCGAGCGCAGGCTGCTGTCGATCCGCCGTGAGGGCGAGCCCATGGTGCCCGCCGCGTTCATCAAGGACGGTCAGGTGATCAAGGGCCTGTCCGGAACGCTGACCCTCCTGTCGGACGCGGGGTTCGACGAGGTGGAGACGCTCCGCTGGCTGTTCACCGCCGACGACACGCTGCCGGGCACGCCCGTCGAGGCGCTCAGCGAGAACCGGGGCACGGAGGTGCGGAGGCGGGCCCAGGCGCTGGCCTTCTAGACCGGCCCCGACCAGCCCGACCAGCCTGAACCAGATCAGCCCGGACCGGTCCGGGGCAGCGCACGTGACAGGATTGCGGGGTCACGCGCGGCGAGAGAGCGCGCCGCCGTGTGGCCCCGCTGTCCGCGTCCGGAAGGAATGGCTCCCTCACCGTGTCCAGGCACATCCTCACCGAACGGGCCGTGGAGTTGCGCGCCCGGCTCAGCCGAGCCCGCCTCTACCTCTGCACGGACGCGAGGGAGCGGCGAGGGGATCTGCCCGAGTTCCTCGACGCGGTGCTCGGCGGCGGCGTCGACCTCGTCCAGCTCCGCCAGAAGGGCCTGGAGGCCCGGCAGGAGATGGAGTACCTGGAGGTCTTCCGGACGGCCTGCGAGCGGCACGGGGCGCTGCTGGCGGTGAACGACCGCGCCGACGTGGCGCACGCCGTCGGCGCGGACGTCCTGCACCTGGGGCAGGACGACCTGCCGGTGCCCGCCGCTCGCGAGATCGCCGGCGGGGACATCCTGATCGGCCGCTCCACGCACTCGCAGGAGCAGGCCGCGGCGGCGTCCGCCGAGCCCGGCGTCGACTACTTCTGCACGGGCCCGGTGTGGCCCACGCCGACCAAGCCGGGACGCCCAGCGCCCGGGCCCGGCCTGCTGGAGTACGTGGCGGAGCGGCGCGAGGAGCGTCCCTGGTTCGCCATCGGCGGCATCGACCTGGCGAACCTCGGCGAGGTCCTGGCCGCGGGCGCGCGCCGCGTCGTGGTGGTGCGGGCGATCACCGAGGCGGACGACCCGGGCGCCGCGGCGGCGGAGTTCGCTAGACGGCTCGCCCCCGCCTGACCCCGCGCGGGCTCTTGAGAGGGGGCCCGGACGAGGCGGCCGCCGGCATGACGGACAATGGGGATCATGAGCGTGGGACCCGACGACGACAGGCCCGTGGACCTGGACGACGACGACCTGGACGTCCTGCCGGACCAGACGTCCGATGACACCGACACCGGCTGGGGCGAGTGGCGCGGCCCCGCCGGCGACGACGACCGCCTGCTGGAGGACCGCCCGCCGCACTGGTGACCCCGCCGCGATGACGGCCGGGGCGCCGGTGGTCAGAACAGGCGGTCAGAACAGGATGCCCAGGGTGAACCCGGCGGAGACGACGAGCGCGAGGGCGATCATCATCCGCCACCGGTAGCGGGGGATGCGCTTGGGCCGCGGCTTGGGCGCCGGGGCCTGGCCGTCGCGCAGCGCCCGGACGAGCTGGCGCGCCGTCGGCCGGGCTGCGGGGTTCTTGTCCAGGCAGCGGGCGGCGAGCTCGCGCAGCGGGCCCTCCAGCTCGCCCAGATCGGGGCGGCGGGAGGTGACGCGGCGCATGACGGCCGCGCTCGGCCCGGTGCCGAACGGCGGGCGTCCCGTGGCGGCGAACACCATCGTGGCGGCCCAGGCGAACACGTCGGCGGGCGGCCCGACCGGCTCGTCCTCGATCTGCTCGGGCGCCATGTAGGCGGGCGTGCCGACCGGGCCCGTGGTCATCGGCGTGGCGTCGGCGCCGGTGGTGCGGGCGATGCCGAAGTCGATGACCTTGGCGCCGTCCGGGCCGAGCAGGACGTTGCCGGGCTTGAAATCGCGGTGGACGATCCCGGCGCGGTGGATCGCCGCGAGCGCGCCCGCCGTGCGCAGGGCGAGCTTGCGCAGCCGCGGCGGGGGGAGGGGCCCGCGGTCCTCCACGACGTGCTGGAGCGATGGCCCCTCGACGAACTCGCTCACGATGTACGGGCGGTCGCCGGTGACGTCGGCGTCCAGGACGCGGGCGGTGTGCCGCCCGGCGACCTGCTGGGCCGCGTCGGCCTCCTTGACGAAGCGGCTGCGCGCGCGCTGCCCGGCGGCGACGCCCCCGCGGAGGAGCTTGACGGTGACGAGGTCGCCGTCCGCGTCGCGTCCGAGGTAGACGACGCCCTGGCCGCCCTCACCGAGCCGTCCGAGCAGGGTGTACCCGCCGAGGCGGCGCGGGTCGTCGGGGCCGAGCGGGGCCTCGGGACGCCGCCCGCGCGGAAGCGGGGACGGTCGGGGCGCGGCGCCCTGCCTGGGCGAATGGGCCTGACCGGCGTGCGCCTTGGCGCCGCCATGGGGCCCGCCTTGGCGCGGCTGCGCGGCGCGGGCCTGGCCACCGGGGCGGCCGGATCCGGGACGCGAGGGGTGGGGATTCGTCCTCCCGCGGGAGGTGTCGTTCGGCACAGAAGGACTCCGACTCGGCGGGGGCGGACGAAGATTTCCTCATTTGTACCGCGTAACCATCGCGGATGGCAGGAGAACCCCGATCTTTACCGTGCGGCGCCGCAGGTGCCGGGCCTCTTCCGGCACTTCTGCCCGGCGGTCGGCCGGGCGGCGGGACGCGGGTCAGGTGCGGCGGGTGGTGGCGGCGACGGTCAGCCCGGCCAGCGCGTCGCGGGCCTCATC
Source organism: Actinomadura rubrisoli (assembly GCF_004349215.1). Lineage (GTDB taxonomy): Bacteria > Actinomycetota > Actinomycetes > Streptosporangiales > Streptosporangiaceae > Spirillospora > Spirillospora rubrisoli. The sequence goes on from NZ_SMKU01000124.1 coordinate 7,495, forward strand.
GGGGAACGGGGCGGAGGCGAGGGCCCGTCCCGCCTCGCCCGTGTACCGCTCGATCATCGCCTCGCAGGCCGCGAGCCCGCCGGTCTCCTCGATGATCGTGCGCAGCTCGTCCACGCCCGGACGGTCGAGGGCGGGGTCGCCGAGCCGCCGCCGGAGCGCCGCCGCCTGCGCCGGGCCGGCCCGCTCCAGGCTGAGGGCGACCAGCACCGTGCGCTTGCCCTCGCGCAGGTCGTCCCCGGCGGGCTTGCCGGTCTCGGCCGGGTCGCCGAACACCCCGAGCACGTCGTCGCGGAGCTGGAACGCGATGCCGAGCGGCAGCCCGTAGCCGGTGAGGGCGGCGGTGACGCGCGGGTCCGCCCCGGCGAGCGCGGCACCGAGGTGCAGGGGCCGCTCGATCGTGTACTTGGCGCTCTTGAACTCCACCACCCGCAGCGCGGTGTCGACCGTCGCCTCGCCGCGCGTCCCCTCCAGCATGTCGAGGTACTGGCCGCACATGACCTCGGTGCGCATCAGGTCGTACACGGCCCGGCCGCGCCGCCTGCGCGCGTCGTCCAGCCCGCACGTCTCGAACATCTCGCCCGACCAGGCCAGGCACAGGTCGCCGAGCAGGATCGCGGTGCCCTCCCCGAACGCCGTGGCGTCCCCCGGCCAGCCCTGCGCGCGGTGCAGCGCCTCGAACCTGCGGTGGACGGACGGCTGCCCGCGGCGGGTGTCGCTGGAGTCCATCACGTCGTCGTGGATCAGCGCGCTCGCCTGGAGCAGCTCAAGGGAGGCGGCCGCGGCCACGATCCCGCCGTCGCTCCCGCCGCCCGCGGCGCGCCAGCCCCAGTAGCAGAACGCGGGACGCAGCCGCTTGCCGCCGCCGAGCAGCGCGTCCAGGGCGGCCATCAGCGGCGCCAGGTCGTCGCTGATGGCCAGCAGGCCGGGGCGCTGCCGGTCGACGAAGGCCAGCAGCGCCTCGTCGATCTCCTTGCGGATGAGGCTCGTCGGCATGCCGTGATCGTAGCGAGCGGAGTGTGATCTTCTGTCGGCCGGTGGCGGGATATGTCAGTAGATGCCCGGAAACAGGGCGATGGCGGCGCCCCGGGGTGTCCAGGATCACGCCCCGCCGGGGACCGGACGCCTTCTGTAGGCTTGGGGAATGCGACGCCTGCGCCCAGACCGGCCCCCGACCGTCCGAGAACTCCTGGCCTCGGGCGGCAGGTCCTTCTCCTTCGAGTTCTTCCCGCCCAAGACCGACAAGGGCGCCCGGACGCTCTGGCGCACCATCCGCCAGTTGGAGTCCCTCCACCCGACGTTCGTGTCGGTGACCTACGGCGCCGGCGGCGGCACCCGCGACAAGACCGTCGACATCGTCGAGCGGATCGCCACCGACACCACCCTCACCCCCGTCGCGCACTTCACCGCCGTCGACCACTCCCAGGCCGAGCTGCGGCAGCTGATCGGGCGGTTCGCGTCCGTCGGCGTCCGCAACATCCTCGCCGTGCGCGGCGACCCGCCCGGCGACCCGACGGGCGAGTGGATCAAGCACCCGGACGGCGTGGAGTACGCCGCCGACCTGGTCCGGATGATCCGCTCGTACGGCGACTTCAGCGTGGGCGTGGCCGCGTTCCCCTACAAGCACCCGCGCTCGCCCGACGTCGAGACCGACACCCGCCACTTCGTCGCCAAGTGCCGCGCCGGGGCCGACTACGCGATCACCCAGATGTTCTTCCGCTCCGACGACTTCCTCCGGCTGCGCGACCGCGTCGACGCCGCCGGCTGCGACGTGCCGATCATCCCGGGCATCATGCCGGTCACCCAGATCAGCACCATCGACCGGTCCGAGCAGCTGTCGGGCGCGCCGTTCCCGCCCGAGGTGCGGGCCCGCTTCGAGGCCGTCGCGGACGACCCGGAGGCCGTGCGGCGCCTCGGCGTCCAGCACGCCGCCGAGCTGTGCCAAGAGCTGCTCGACCAGGGCGTGCCCGGCATCCACTTCATCACCTTCAACCAGTCCACGGCGACCCGCGAGGTCTACGGGCTGCTGGAGGCCGGCGGGTACGGCGCCAAAGGCAGCGTCCCGCCCATGACCGCGTAGAGGGGCCCGCCGCCGGGGAACTCGTAGCCGGTCAGCAGATCCACCATGCCCACCGAACGGTAGAGGCGGCGCGCGGGCGTTTCAGGCCGCACGTCCAGGGTCGACAGCACCACCGTCCGCTCCTGCCTGCCCTCGCACAGCGCGGTCAGCAGCGCCCGGCCCAGCCCCCTGCCCTGCGCGTGCGGGTGGACGTGCAGCTCCGCCACCTCGAACGGGTCCTCCATCCACGTCTCCGCGTGCTCCTGACCCTCGCGATCGGCGAGCGCCTGGCAGACCACGTCGTGCCACCACTGCCCGCGCGAACCGTGAAACCCGTACGCGAACCCCTGGACCGGACCCGCCAGCCCCGGCAGCGCCCCACGCCGCTCCGCCACGAACGCGCGGAACCCCGGATACGCCGTGTGCCGCTCCAAGATGGTGCGGCGGCCCGGAAGCTGCTCGACGGGCGGTGCCATCGCCGCCGCGTACACGTCCAGCATCGGGTTGAGCCGGCGCAGGAAGGCGCGTTCGTCGATCTCGCGCAGCTTCGGGTCTTTCACCAGAGAGAGCCTAGGGCGTTTCCTGCGGATCTTGGGCGCCGCGCAACGGAACGTAGATCCCTAAGAAGCGCTCTAGACCCGGGCGATGGTTCTCTGGGTGGCGGTGAGTCGGTCGTAGATGTCCCAGAGGATGCGGTCGGCGGCCTTCTTGAGCGTTCCGCGGTTGGTGTCGAGTTGCCCGCTCCACTGGCGCGCCTCCGGGCCGAGCCACGCGTCCGTGGCGCCCAGTGTCCGCACCGGCGAGTCGAGGGCCTGGCGTAGCTGCCCGATGCTCCCGTACGCGTCCGCGTACGCCTGGTAGAGCTGCCTGTACTCGGGGTTGGGCTGCTCGGTCGGCGGCAGCTTCACGGCCGCCGCCGCGTCGATCGGCGGCGGCAGGCTCCCGGGGGGCGGTGGAGCGGCCATGGCGACCTCTCATCCAGTCCGTTGCAGGTTCAGCTTGGCGACGGCCTCGCGGGTCCGGCGGCTCATGTCCGCACCCGTGAGCACCTGGACGGCCACCGGACGCACCCCGGCGTGGTCGGCCTCGGCCAGGAACGCCCGCAGCCACTTCACGTCCATCGCCAGATGGTGGCTGGACGTGCCGAGCGACTCCTCGATGACCTTCAGGCGTGCCTCGTCACCGCGCGCCGCCTTGAGCAGGTCCGCCGCGGCCGCCGGGCCGAGCCGCTCGTACAGCTTCTCGGTGTAGTCGGGGTCGTCGGCGTTGGCCTTGAGATGCGTCCACACCGAGCCGGGGACGGGCTTGCCGTCCTGCGAGGCGGCCACCACGGCGAGCGCGTCCACCTTCGCCGCCTTGGACGCCGCCTGTCGGTCCGGGAAGTTCCCGAGGTCGCCGGCGCCCCTCGGCGTGGGCGCCGGCCTGCGGCTCGGCGGCCTCACCGGATGGGGCGCGGCCGCCTTGGGCGGCGCCGGGCGCGGCGCCGCGCCGCCGGGCGACGTGCGCGGAGCGGGCGCGGGCGGGACGTCCACGCCGCCGCCGGGGTCGGGATGGGTGATCGCGTAGTTGTAGCGCCGCGTCAGCATCCCGAGCTGGTCGGCGGCCCACTGGGCCACCTGGTCGGCCTGCCGGTACCCGGCGGACGACACGCCGCCCGGCGGACGGTGCCCGTTCAGCCAGTTCCGGATCGTGTTCTGCGCGTCCTGCAGCTGTTTGATCACCTGATTGAGCGCCGGTGGATCGATCCCCCGGAAATTCGGGTCGCGCGCGGCCGGGCCGGTGCGCATCTGCGCCGTCATCGCCCCCTCCGGAGGTCACGATCGTCGTGGCTCGGTCTCCCAGAATCACACCCGCATCACAGGCTGTCGAGGGCCTTGCGCACCGATTCGCCGTCGCGGGCCACCACCGCGCCGTCACCGGTCACCACGATCGGCCGCTGGATCAGCACCGGGTTGGCCACCATGACCTCGATCCACCGAGCCCGGTCGTGCTCCAGGTCCTTCAAGCCCAGCTCCTTGGCGACCGGCTCGTTCAGCCGCGCCACGTCCCACGGCTCCGCCCCGATGCCGGTGAGCACCGCGTCCAGTTCCTCGGCCGTGGGCGGCTCGTCCAGATAGCGGCGCTCGGTGTACTCCACGCCCGCCTCGTCCAGCGCGGCCTTCGCGGCGCGGCTCTTCGAGCAGCGCGGGTTGTGCCAGATCTCCATTCAGCCCACCTCCGCCGGGGTTCCCCCGGTGATCCTCAGCAACTCTCCGTACGAGGTGGGGAAGACCGTGTGCGGATGCCCGCCCGCCGCCCACACCTCGTCGTACTTGTCCAGCCAGACGTCCACGAGCGTACGGATCGTCGCCGGGTGCCCCAGCGGCGCGACACCCCCGATCGGCTGCCCGGTCGCCTCCCGGACGAACTCGGGCGTCGCCCGCTTCACCTTCTGCGCCCCCACCAGCGCCGCAACGCGAGCCGTGTCGACCCGGTGCGCGCCGCTGGTCAGGACCAGCAGCGGCGCCCCGTCGGCGTCGAACACCAGGCTGTTGGCGATAGCCCCCACCTCGCAGCCCACCTGATCGGCCGCGGCCTGCGCCGTCCGTGCGGAGTCGGGCAACTCCACGATCTCTCCGGCCGCTCCCTGCTCTTCCAGGGCCTTTGCGACACGTTCCGCATTCGGATGCATGGGAAGCACTTTAAGGTCAGGTAAGAAGCGAGGGAGACCGATGGGCCTACGTAAAGCCACGGTGTTGCCGATCCCAGCCGTCCTGCTGGCGGGCGTCCTGACGGGCTGCAAGACGGTGGACGAAGCCGCCTCCCCGCCGACGCCGACGCGCTCGTCGTCCTCACCGTCCGCGCCTAAGCCCTCGCCCACGCACCGCAAGCTCAAGCCCGGCGCCAAGGGTGCCGACGTGAAGGCGCTCCAGCGTCGGCTGAAAGAGCTGCGCTACGACCCGGGCAAGGCCGATGGCAGGTACGGGCCGTCGACCCAGCTGGCCGTCTGGGCGTTCCAAGGCGTCAACCGGCTCAAGCAGACGAGCACGCTCGGCAAGCCGTTCTGGAGGGCGCTCGACCATCCCAAGGACCCGCGTCCCATGGCCAAGCGCCGCGAGGCCGACCGCGTGGACGTCGATCTGCGCCGCCAGTACCTCGTTCTCTACAAGGACGGCAGGCCGCGGCTCATCACCCACGTCTCGTCCGGCTCGGGGGAGTACTACTGCGCCAAGGACCGCGGCGCCACCGTCGCCCGCTGCCGCTACGCCACGACGGGCACCGGCGACTTCGAGACGGGACGGCGCGCGTCCGGGTGGGAGATCTCGCCTCTCGGGCAGCTCTACAACCCCGTCTACTTCAACGGCGGCATCGCCTTCCACGGAGCCCTGGACGTGCCCAGGTACCCGGCCTCGCACGGCTGCGTCCGGATGCCGATGCACATCGCCGAGTACTTCCCGGACCTCCTCGGCACGGGCGTCCCGGTGCACGTCAGACGGCCGGCGTGACAAACTGTCAGACCCCCTTGTTCTACTAGGTCATGTACCCGCTGACCTGCGGGATGCGCCACTCGTTCGAACACGTTGACGAATCGCCGCGAGGGCGGTTTACTGTGAATGCGTCGAACTTATGTTCGACGTGGCGCGGGACTCGCGGCCCGCGCCAGGGCGACGTCCCCGCCGAAGGGCAGCGCAATGTTCTCCGGCGGGACGGACGGCCGGGCGGAGTGAGGGGAAGCTCTCCGCCCGGCCGGCCCGAGCCCCGGAAGGAGGCAGTCATGTCCGGAACGATGACCGCTCGCGGAGTCCACTCCGCCGCCCACGGGCTGCCGAGCCCGCGCCCCCGTCCGATGCCCGCGCCGCGTCCGGCGCACACGGCCGTCGGCCAGCTCCACGCCGCCCGCATGGGCCTCGCCGAGGCGGCCGAGGCCACCTCGCCCGCCGTCCGCTACGTCTGCGCCCACCTGGCCGCCCTGCGCGCCGCCGCGGCGGTCCTGGCGTCCAAGGAGCCGCTCGACACCCACCGCCGCGGCCGTCCGCGCAGCGTCTGGGTGCTGCTGCCCGAGGCCGAGCCCGCCCTGCGCGAGTGGGCCGCCTTCTTCGCCGCCGGCGCCGACAAGCGCGCCGCCGCCGAGGCGGGCCTGCCCCGCGCCGTCACGCCGCGCGACGCCGAGGAGCTCCTGCACGACGCCGAGGTCTTCGTCACCCTCGTCGAAGACACCCTGGGCATCACCAGCCAGCCGACCCTGCCCATCCCCGAAGCCAGCTGAGCCTTCCCCACCGGCCGCCTCCACACCTCCCCTTCGGCGGCGGCCGCATCGAAGGCCGGGACCGCCGCCCGCCGTCCTCACCCACCCGGGCCGGCGGCCCCGGCCTCCGACTACCCCGCACGATCCGCGTCGGTGGCGCGGCGCTCGCCACGAGCGCCGGGGCCCGCATCAGCGACGCGGTGAGCAGCGGGCCGGCGACGATGGTGATGCCGTCGCCGACGTTGGAGACGGCCGAGGCCGTCCAGAGCTTGGTCAGATCCGCGCCTGGACGCGCGGACCTGAGGGCACGCAACTCCTCGGGACGAGGGGAAAGCGGTCATGAAGACCGCCGCGCGTCCGGGAGCCGAGGCGCGGGCGTTGTCCCTTTCGTCCGTCCGGCTTCGGCGCGACCGTAGGCAGCGGCGACGAGCGACACAACATCGTTTTCGCGTCGTGGCGGGGTTTGTGGAGCGGGTGGGTGTGGAAACCCTTCTAACGGTCCAACTTGATTGTCGCTTTCGTCCGTCCTGTCCGGCTGTGAACGAAGGGATCCCCCCCGCATGGCCCTTGACGCTGGCCTGGAAGAGTCCGCGACCGCCCCGATCCCGCACCCGCTGGACCGCGACGCCGACGGCGTGAACCGCCCGGGTCTGCACAAGAACACGAGGTACCACGAGATACGGGAGACCGGCACCGGCGTCGCCGAGGTCGGACGGACCGACGGGACGACCGCCAAGCTCGTCACCCGATACCAGGACGTGGAGCAGGTGCTGCGCAACCAGGAGGTGTTCTCCCGGGAGGCCGCCCTCGACGCCGACGACGTGGACCTCGAAGGGACGCTCCTCGGGTTGGACTTGGCCAACCACGCGGCCGTGCGCAACGCCGTCAAGGACTGGTTCTCGCCGCAGGCCGTGGCGCGGTTGCGCGTGACGGCCGAGGAGCGCGCCGCCGCCCAGTTGGAGGAGATGACCGGACGCGACGAGCCGGCCGACCTCGTGACCGCCTTCGCGCTGCCGTTCGCGCTGCATCTGATCTGCGACATGCTCGGCCTGCCGCAGGAGGACCGGCTGCGGTTCCACGCGTGGGGCGACGCCTTCCTCGGCACCAGCGCGCAGACCCGCGTCGACGCCGCGGAGGCGCAGATGGCGATGGTCGGCTATCTGAGCGGGCTCGTCGAGGCGCGGCGCCGCGCACCGGAGGACGACCTGCTCTCCCAGGTCGCCGTCGGCGCCGCGAACCTGCCGCTCGACTGGCAGATCAAGTTGCCGCTGACCCTCGTCCTCGGCGGCTGGGAGACCGTTGCCAGCAGCATCGGCACCCAGATCCACGTCCTGCTCACGCATCCCTACGAGGGTCACGAGACCGCGTACGCGTACCTGTCCGCGCATCCCGAGGCCGTTCCCGGCGCGGTGACGGAGCTGGAGCGCCTGTTCTCCACCACGGCGGCGGACGATCTGATCCGCCGCGTCGTCCGGGACGTGACGCTGCCCAGCGGCGCCCGGCTGCGCGCGGGGGAGCTGGTCATCCCGTCCCACGACGCCGCGAACTGCGACCCGCGCGTGTTCACCGACCCGCACCGCATCGATTTCGCCCGGTCACCGAACCGGCATTTGTCCTTCGGGTACGGGCCGCACCACTGCATCGGGCGCCATCTGGGGCACATGGAGGTCGTCACGGCCGTCGCCCTCCTCACCCGCGAGCTGCCGTCCCTGCGCCTGGCGGTGCCATCGGACGAGATCACCCGCAAGCCCGGCCACGTCATCAACGGGCCCTCCGCGCTGCCCGTCGCCTGGAGCTGAACCGGGCGGTCAGTCAGCCGCCAATCACCCACGGCCCCCTCTCTTCCCACAAAGACGGTGAAGTCACAGTTGGAGGACGGAGAGGACGTTGCCCGCCGGGTCCTTGAACCAGGCGATGAGCGGTCCGCCCTTGCGGAAGACGCCCTTTTCGTCCACGCCTTCGTACTTCTCGAACGTCACGCCCTTGGAGGCCAGTTCGTCCACGGCCGCCTCGATGTCGTCCACCGGGAAGTTGAGGATCGTGAACGTCGCGGCCTCGTGGTTCGGCTTGGGATAGACGAGCGTTGGACGGTCACCGGCGATGTGCAGGGTGAGCAGTCCGTTCTCTTCGGTCATCTTCAGGCCGAGGACGTCGCCGTAGAAGCGCTTGGCCGCCGGGATGTCGTCAACGGAGAACCCGCTGAACGCCTTCGTGTTCTCGAACATCGTGCTTCTCCTCGCGCAGATTCGGCTGGTGCAGAGGCAGACTCGCCGCGTCTTCAGAACTCATCGCTTATGGGTCTACCCGCCTCGGCGTGATGGCGTAGTCGCTGTCGGTGGCCGTGGTGGCGCCCGCACCGCCCCGACTCCAGTGCGGACTGCGCATGACGCCCGCAGGAGCCGCCTGGGCGCTCACGGCGATGACCTTGTCAGCGGTGGTGGCCACGCCGGTGATCGGCCGCCTGGGGACCTTTGCGGCCCGCGGAGGGTGCTCCTGGTCGTCCTGGCGGCCGCCGCGACCGCGACGGTGGGGACGGTCGTGGCGGTGGTGACGGCCTGCGCGGAGACGGAACGGGGGCCCGCCGCGTGGTGCGGCGGGCCCCCGGACGGAGGGTGTATCAGAACGACTCGACGGCGCGGCGCGCCTCCGGGTCGAGGACGCCCCAGGTGATGAGCTCCTCGGTGAGCTCGGTCGGGGACTTGTCGTAGATGACCGCGAGTGAACGCAGGTCTTCCTGGCGGATGGACAGGACCTTTCCGTTGTAGTCGCCCCGCTGGCTTTGGATCGTCGCGGCGTAGCGGGCGAGAGGACCGGCCTTGTCTTTCGGAAGCTGCTGCAGCCGCTCGAGGTCGATCACGAGCTTGGGTGTAGGCCCGAGCGGGCTCGGCGCGGCTCCGCCGGGCAGCAACTCGGAAACCGGCACGCCATAGAAATCGGCGAGCTCGGCCAGCTTCTGAACGGTGACGGCGCGGTCGCCCCGCTCGTAAGAACCCACGACGACGGCCTTCCAGCGGCCGCGTGACTTCTCCTCCACTCCGTGCAGGGACAGGCCCTGCTGGGTGCGGATGGCGCGCAGGCGCGCGCCGAGAGCCTTAGCGTATTCAGACGGCATTTTGCGGCCCCCCAGGCTCACTTTCGTCGTCGTTTCGTCCCCTGGCCGGGTGCCAGGGGGGAGGCGGGTCCGAGAAGCCCTAAAGCCTCAAGGGACCGTCTCCAGGGATGGTTACGGACAGTGACGGTAAAACGGGGACGGCTCTAGGTCAAGCTGATTGGAAAAAAGCGGTCGAATCCGCAGGACTCGATCCGGGCCGTCCAGATCGCCGGGAAGCCCGGCGGGCAGGGCGCCGCGGGGCCCGCGCAAGGCCGTCCGAAGGCGTGCGACACGCGCGAGTGTGACGGCTCTCACCAGGCAAGATGTGGACCGGTCCGGGGGCGGGGGCACCGCGGGCCGGCTGCTACGGTGTGGGGGACAAGGCGTCCTTTAAGACCCGTCCCGTGAGGCGGGAAAGGAGGTTTCGGTGGTGAATGCTGCCTCCAGGCCGGACGGAACGGCCGAGGCGCGCGTGGCAGACGGTGACCCCCGGCCCAAGGCCGTTCTGGAGGGTCCCGACATCAGGCGCGCGTTGACAAGGATCGCGCACGAGATCCTCGAACGCACCAAGGGCGGGCACGACGTCCTGCTGCTCGGGATCCAGACCCGCGGGGTGACGCTGGCCGAGCGGCTGGCGGGGCTCCTGCGCGAGGTCGAGGGGCGCCCGGTTCCCTGGGGCTCGCTGGACGTGACCATGTACCGCGACGATCTGCGGATGCGCCCCGCGCGCGCTCTGGGACGCACAGAACTCCCGCCGGACGGCGTCGAGGACCGCGTGGTCGTCCTCGTCGACGACGTGCTGTTCTCCGGACGCACCGTCCGGGCCGCGCTGGACGCGGTGAACGACCTCGGGCGGCCGCGCGCCGTCCAGCTCGCCGTGCTGGTGGACCGCGGGCACCGCGAGCTGCCGATCCGCGCCGACTACGTCGGCAAGAACCTGCCCACCTCGATGCGGGAGACCGTCAAGGTGCTGCTGGACGAGAACGACGGGCGCGACGCGGTGCTGCTCGGCCCGGCTGGGGGAGGGAAATGAAGCGCCATCTGATCTCGGCGGGCGATCTGACGCGCGACGACGCGCTGCTCGTCCTGGACACGGCCGAGGAGCTCGCCCAGGTCGCGAGCCGCTCGATCAAGAAGCTGCCGACGCTGCGCGGGCGGACGGTGGTCAACCTGTTCTTCGAGGACTCCACGCGGACCCGGATCTCGTTCGAGGCGGCGGCCAAGCGGCTGTCCGCCGATGTGATCAACTTCTCCGCGAAGGGGTCGAGCGTGTCCAAGGGCGAGAGCCTGAAGGACACCGCGCTGACGCTGGAGGCCATGGGCGCGGACGGCGTCGTCATCCGGCACGGCGCGTCGGGCGCGCCGCACCGGCTCGCGGGCTGGGTCCAGGGCAGCGTGGTCAACGCCGGCGACGGCACGCACGAGCACCCGACGCAGGCGCTGCTGGACGCCTTCACGATGCGCAAGCGGCTCGGTGACCTGGAGGGGCGGAAGGTCACGATCGTCGGCGACGTCCTCCACAGCCGTGTGGCACGCTCCAACGTGCTGCTGCTGCACACCCTCGGGGCCGACGTCACCGTCGTGGCGCCGCCGACGCTGCTGCCGGTCGCGATCGACACCTGGCCCTGCGCGGTGTCCTACGACCTGGACGGCGTGCTCCCCAAGAGCGACGTCATCATGATGCTGCGCGTCCAGCAGGAGCGGATGAACGCCTCCTACTTCCCGACGGTGCGCGAGTACAGCCGCCGCTACGGCCTGGACTCCGAGCGCATGGCCGCGCTGCCGGACCACGCCATCGTCATGCACCCCGGCCCGATGAACCGCGGCGTGGAGATCGCCGCCGAGGTCGCCGACTCCGTCCGCTCCACGATCGTCGAGCAGGTCGCCAACGGCGTCAGCGCCCGCATGGCCGTGCTCTACCTGCTGCTCGGCGGGTCCGAGCCCGCCATCGGCATGGAGGTCCAGGAGTGAGCGGGCCGCAGGAGCGAGGGACGAGTGACGACAGCACGGGCGAGCGGGGAGACGGTGTGAGCTATCTGATCGAGGGCGCGCGGATCCTGGGCGGCGCGCCGACCGGCATCCTGGTGCGCGACGGGCAGATCGTCCAGGTCGGGACCGGGCTGGACGCGGCGGGCGCCGTGGTGGTGGACGCCGAGGGCTTGGTGGCCCTGCCGGGGCTCGTGGACCTGCACACCCACCTGCGCGAGCCGGGGCGCGAGGACGCCGAGACCGTCGAGTCGGGGACGAAGGCGGCGGCGATGGGCGGCTACACGGCCGTCCACGCGATGGCCAACACCGACCCGGTCGCCGACACGGCGGGCGTGGTCGAGCAGGTGTGGCGGCTCGGGCGCGAGGCCGGGTACTGCGACGTGCAGCCGGTCGGGGCCGTGACGCGGAGCATCGCGGGCGAGAAGCTCGCCGAGCTGGGCGCGATGGCCGACTCGGCCGCCGGGGTGCGGGTGTTCTCCGACGACGGGCACTGCGTCTCGGACGCGGTGATCATGCGGCGGGCGCTGGAGTACGTGAAGGCGTTCGACGGCGTGGTCGCCCAGCACGCGCAGGAGCCGCGGCTCACCGAGGGCGCGCAGATGAACGAGGGCGAGATGTCGGCCGCGCTCGGCCTGCGCGGCTGGCCCGCGGTGGCCGAGGAGGCGATCATCGCCCGGGACGTGCTGCTCGCCCAGCACGTCGGGTCGCGGCTGCACGTCTGCCACGTCTCGACGGCGGGCTCGGTGGAGATCATCCGCTGGGCCAAGAGCAAGGGCTGCCCGGTGACCGCCGAGGTCACGCCGCACCACCTGCTGCTGGACGACGGGCGCGCCGGGTCCTACGACCCGATCTTCAAGGTCAACCCGCCGCTGCGCACCGCCGACGACGTCGCCGCGCTGCGGCACGCCCTCGCCGACGGGACGATCGACTGCGTCGCCACCGACCACGCCCCCCACCCGGTCGAGGCCAAGGAGACCGAGTGGGCCGTGGCGGCGATGGGCATGATCGGGCTGGAGACGGCGCTCCCGGTCGTCCAGGAGGCCATGGTCGAGACCGGCCTGCTCGACTGGGCCGGCGTCGCCGACCGCATGTCGTCCCGCCCCGCGCGCATCGGCCGCCTCAGCGGACAGGGTCGTCCGCTGGAGGCGGGTTCGCCCGCCAACATCACGCTGTACGACCCGTCGCCGCGCCGCGCCGTGGACCCGTCGGCCATGACCTCCAAGAGCCGCAACACCCCGTTCGCGGGGCTGGAGCTGCCCGGAAGGGTCATCGCCACGTTCCTGCGCGGCAAGCCGACCGTCCTGGAAGGAAAGCTTCAATGACCCCTGCTCTGCTGGTTCTGGAAGACGGCAGGGTGTTCCACGGGGCCGCGTACGGGGCCGAGGGCGAGACCTTCGGCGAGATGGTCTTCAACACCGGGATGACCGGCTACCAGGAGACCCTCACCGACCCCTCGTACGCCCGGCAGATCGTGGCCATGACCGCTCCCCACATCGGCAACACCGGCGTGAACGGCGAGGACCCCGAGTCCGCCCGTATTCAGGTCGCCGGATACGTGGTGCGCGAGCCCGCGCGGGTGGCGTCCAACTGGCGGGCCACCGGCTCGCTGGGGTCGGCGCTGCGCGAGCAGGGCGTGGTGGGCATCGCCATCACCGGCACGCGCGCGCTGACGCGGCACCTGCGCGACAAGGGCGCCATGCGCGCCGGCATCTTCAGCGGGACGGACGCGCTCGCGGCCGGTGCGGAGTCACTGGTGGAGCGGGTCCGGCAGAGCCCGTCGATGGAGGGCGCCGATCTGGCCCGCGCCGTTTCGACCGGCGAGGCGTACGTGATCCCGGCGCAGGGCGAGCGGCGGTACACGGTCGCGGCCGTGGACCTCGGGATCAAGTCGATGACGCCGTACCGGATGTCCGAGCGGGGCTGCGAGGTGCACGTGCTGCCCGCGTCGAGCACCGCGCAGGACATCCTCGCGCTCGACCCGGACGGTGTGTTCTTCTCCAACGGCCCCGGCGACCCCGCCGCCGCCGGTTACGCGGTCGACGCGCTAAGGGGCGTCCTGGACGCGGGCAAGCCGTTCTTCGGCATCTGCTTCGGCAACCAGATCTTCGGGCGCGCGCTCGGGCTCGGGACGTACAAGCTGCGGTTCGGCCATCGGGGCATCAACCAGCCCGTCCAGGACCGGGCGACCGGCAAGGTCGATGTGTCCGCGCACAACCACGGGTTCGCGGTGCAGGCCCCGTCCGACGGTCCGTTCGACACCCCCTACGGGCGCGCCGAGGTGAGCCACGTCAACCTCAACGACGGATGCGTGGAGGGGCTGCGGCTCCTGGACCGTCCGGCGTTCAGCGTCCAGTACCACCCGGAGGCGGCGGCGGGCCCGCACGACGCCTCGGGTCTCTTCGACCGTTTCTGCGAACTCATGGAGGGGTCGAAGTAATGCCGCGCCGTGAAGACCTGAAGTCCGTCCTGGTCATCGGCTCCGGGCCGATCGTGATCGGCCAGGCGTGCGAGTTCGACTACTCGGGCACGCAGGCGTGCCGGGTGCTGCGGGACGAGGGCCTGCGGGTGACGCTGGTCAACAGCAACCCCGCCACGATCATGACCGATCCGGAGTTCGCGGACGCCACCTACGTGGAGCCGATCACCCCCGAGGTCGTCGAGAAGATCATCGCTAAGGAGCGGCCGGACGCGCTGCTGCCCACGCTGGGCGGCCAGACGGCCCTGAACACCGCCATCGCGCTCTACGAGGGCGGGGTCCTGGCCAGGTACGGGGTCGAGCTGATCGGCGCCGACGTGGACGCGATCCAGGCCGGGGAGAACCGCGAGCGGTTCAAGGAGGTCGTCGCCAAGGTCGCGCGCGAGCGGGGCCTGAACGCCGAGTCGGCCCGGTCGGTCATCTGCCACTCGATGGACGACTGCCTGGCGGCGGCGGGCGAGCTGGGCTACCCGGTCGTCGTGCGGCCCTCGTTCACGATGGGCGGCGCCGGGTCCGGGTTCGCCCACGACGAGGACGGCCTGCGGCGCATCGCCGGCGCGGGGCTCGACGCGTCCCCGACCGGCGAGGTGCTCCTGGAGGAGTCGATCCTCGGCTGGAAGGAGTACGAGCTGGAGGTCATGCGCGACCGCCACGACAACGTGGTGATCGTGTGCTCCATCGAGAACCTCGACCCGATGGGCGTGCACACCGGCGACTCGATCACGGTCGCGCCCGCGATGACGCTGACCGACCGCGAGTACCAGAACATGCGCGACGTCGCGATCGCCGTGATCCGCGAGGTCGGCGTCGACACCGGCGGCTGCAACATCCAGTTCGCCGTGCACCCCGGCACCGGCCGGATGATCGTCATCGAGATGAACCCGCGCGTGTCGCGGTCGTCGGCGCTGGCCTCCAAGGCCACCGGCTTCCCCATCGCCAAGATCGCGGCCAAGCTCGCCATCGGGTACGCGCTGGACGAGATCCCGAACGACATCACCCGCGAGACGCCCGCCTCGTTCGAGCCCACGCTCGACTACGTGGTGGTGAAGGTCCCGCGGTTCGCGTTCGAGAAGTTCCCCGGCGCGGACGGGACGCTCACCACGCACATGAAGTCGGTGGGCGAGGCCATGGCCATCGGACGGTGCTTCACCGAGGCCCTGCAGAAGGCCCTGCGCTCGCTGGAGCAGAAGGGCTCGTCGTTCAGCTGGGCCGGTGAGGCCGACGCCGCCGCGCTGACCGAGTCGGCGAAGCGGCCGCACGACGGGCGCCTCCGGGACGTTCAGCGCGCGCTCTGGGCCGGGGCAAGCATCGAGGACGTGTACGAGGCGACCGGCATCGACCCCTGGTTCCTCGACCAGATCGCGGCCATCAACGAGATCGCCGACGAGATCCGCACCGCCGACGACGCGCTCACCAAGGACAAGCTGCTGCGCGCCAAGCGGCACGGGTTCTCGGACGCGCAGATCGGCGAGCTGCGCGGCCTGTCCGAAGAGGTCGTCCGCGAGCTCCGGCACGCCCTGGGCCTCCGTCCGGTCTACCTGACCGTGGACACCTGCGCGGCCGAGTTCGCCGCGCAGACCCCGTACCTGTACTCCGCGTACGACGAGGAGACAGAGGTCCCTCCCGGAGCCAAGCCCAAGGTGCTCATCCTGGGCAGCGGTCCCAACCGCATCGGCCAGGGCGTGGAGTTCGACTACTCGTGCGTCCACGCGTCGTTCACGCTGGCCGAGGCGGGCTACGAGACCGTCATGGTCAACTGCAACCCGGAGACCGTCTCCACCGACTACGACACCTCCGACCGGCTCTACTTCGAGCCGCTCACGCTGGAGGACGTCCTGGAGGTGGTGTACGCCGAGCAGCAGTCCGGCGAGGTCGCCGGAGTCATCGTCCAGCTCGGCGGCCAGACGCCCCTGGGGCTCGCGCAGAAGCTCAAGGACGCCGGCGTGCCGATCGTGGGCACGTCCCCGGAGAGCATCCACCTCGCTGAGGACCGCGGTGCGTTCGGCCGCGTCCTGCACAGGGCCGGGCTGCTCGCGCCCAAGCACGGCACCGCCACGTCCTATGAGGACGCGCTGGAGATCGCCGCCGAGATCGGCTACCCGGTCCTGGTGCGCCCCTCGTACGTGCTCGGCGGGCGCGGCATGGAGATCGTGTACGACGACCAGACGCTGGAGTCGTACATGGCGCGGGCCACGGAGGCGAGCCCGGAGCACCCGGTGCTGGTCGACCGGTTCCTGGACGAGGCCATCGAGATCGACGTGGACGCCCTGTACGACGGCGAGGAGCTGTACCTCGGCGGCGTCATGGAGCACATCGAGGAGGCCGGGATCCACTCCGGCGACTCCGCGTGCGCGCTGCCGCCCATCACCCTCGGCCACGACGACATCCGGCGCATCCGGGAGTCGACGCAGGCGCTCGCGCACGGCGTCGGAGTCCTCGGGCTCATGAACGTCCAGTACGCGCTCTCCGCGGGCGTCCTGTACGTCCTGGAGGCCAACCCGCGCGCGTCCCGGACGGTCCCGTTCGTGTCCAAGGCGACGGCCGTGCCGCTCGCCAAGGCGGCGGCGCGCGTGATGATGGGCGCGTCGATCGCGCAGCTGCGCGCCGAGGGGGTCCTGCCCGAGACCGGCGACGGCGGATCGCTTCCCCTGGACGCGCCGATCGCGGTGAAGGAGGCCGTCCTGCCGTTCGACCGGTTCCGGAACGCGCAGGGGCAGGGCGTCGACACCGTCCTCGGCCCGGAGATGCGCTCGACCGGCGAGGTCATGGGCATCGACGAGGTGTTCGGCACCGCCTACGCCAAGTCGCAGCAGGCCGCCTACGGATCCCTGCCCACCAAGGGACGGGCGTTCGTCTCGGTGGCGAACCGGGACAAACGGCACATGATCTTCCCCGTCAAGCGGCTCGCTGACCTGGGCTTTGAGATTCTTGCCACGGAAGGGACCGCCGAGGTCCTGCGCCGCAACGGCGTGCGTGCCAAGATCGTGCGCAAGCACGGCGAAGGCCCGGGCCCGGCCGGCGAGCCCACCATCGTGCGGCGCGTCCTCGACGGCGAGGTGGACCTCATCGTCAATACTCCCTTCGGCAGCCCCGGCCAGTCCGGGCCGCGGCTCGACGGGTACGAGATCCGTACCGCCGCCGTGCTGCGGGGCGTACCGTGCGTGACGACCGTGCAGGGGCTCGCCGCCGCCGTCCAGGGCATCGAGGCCGTCGCCGGGGGCCAGGTCGGCGTCCGCTCCCTCCAGGAGCACGCCGAGCGGCTCAGCGGCGCCCACGGCCGGACGGGCCTCCGGCCCTCGCCGGAGGAGCCCTCGCCGGAGGAGTCCTCCGTGGAGGAGTCGTCGGCGGACGGGCCTTCGGCGGAGGGCGCGGGCGGGGGCGTGGCGCCCTGGGGA
>NZ_SMKU01000125.1 GCF_004349215.1 Actinomadura rubrisoli
GCGTACGGGGGGGTGGCGGGCACCGACCGGCAGCTCGCGGACCGGCTGAGCACGCTGGTGCCCGTCCTGTACGTCGATCCTCCGGTGTCGGTCACGACGCCCCTGCTGCACCCGCACCTCGCCGACTCGGTGAAGGGCGCGGCGCTGCGGCGGCTCGGGCCGGGCCTGTGGCGGCTCTGCCCGCGCGTGCTGCCCGGCGCGTACCGGCCCGGCATGCACCGTGTCACGAACGCGCTGGTGCGGCGGGCGGCGCGGCGCGCCGCCCGGCGGGTGGCGGCCGAGCTGGAGGAGCGGGTCGAGGCGGTGGTGGTCGCGGCGAGCGCCGACCTGCTCGGCGCGGTCCCGGGCGCGCGCACCCTGTTCTACGCCACCGACGACCTGGTCGCCGGGGCCGATCTGCTCGGGCTGCCCCGCAAGCGGCTGGCGGCGGCGCGCGCGCGGATGCTCGCCCGCGCCGACGAGGTCGCCGTCGTGTCGCCGCTGCTGCGCGACCTGTTCCGCGAGCAGGGACGCGACCCGGTGCTCGTCCCGAACGGCTGCGCGCCGGAGGTGTACGCCGCGATCGGCTCCGCGCCGTGGCCCGAGGACGTCCCGCGCTTCGATCGTCCGGCCGCCGGGTTCGCCGGGCACATCAACGGGCGCATCGACCTCGGGCTGCTGGAGGCGGTCGCCGCCACCGGGCACCCGCTGGTGCTGGTCGGGCCGCACGACCCGGCGTACCACCCGGCCCGCTTCCGGGCGCTGACCGCGCTCCCGAACGTCTGCTGGACGGGCCGCAAGAGCTTCGCCGAGATGCCGTCCTACCTGAGCACGATCCGGGTCGGCCTGACCCCGTATCTGCTGGACGACTTCAACCGCGCCAGCTTCCCCATCAAGACGCTGGACTACCTGGCCGCCGGTCGCGCCGCCGTCTCGACCGACCTGCCCGCGACGCGCTGGCTGCGGGGCTTCACCGGCGGCGCGGACCTCATCCGCGCCGAGCCCACCGCGGACGGCTTCGTCCGCGCCGTGGAGACGGAGCTGGCGACCGAGCCGACGGACGAGCTGCTCACCCGGCGGCGGGACTTCGCGGAGCGGCACGACTGGGCGCAGCGCGCCCGCGCGCTGGCCCGCCTGCTCGACATCGACCGGCATTCCGCCCGACAGGAGGAACCCGCACCGTGATCCCCGTCATCCCCGTCATCCCGGTCATCAGGCCAGTGCTGGGCGAGGAGGAGGCCGAGGCGGTCGCCGCGGTCGTCCGGTCCGGATGGGTGGCCCAGGGGCCGCGCGTCGCCGAGTTCGAGGCCGCCTTCGCCGGACGGGTCGGCGCCGCGCACGGCGTGGCGGCCTCGTCCTGCACGACGGCCCTGCACCTGGCCCTGCTGCTGGCCGGGGTCGGGCCGGGCGACGAGGTGGTCGTCCCCTCGCTGTCGTTCATCGCGACCGCCAACGTCGTCCGGCACGCGGGCGGCCGCGTGGTGTTCGCCGACGTCGACCCGGTCACCGCCAACATGACCGCCAAGGACGTCGAGGTCGCGCTCACCCCCCGCACCCGCGCCGTGATCCTGGTCGACCAGGGCGGGATCCCCGCCGACCTCGACGCGGTCCGGGCCCTGTGCGACCCGCGCGGCATCACCGTGATCGAGGACGCGGCGTGCGCGGCGGGGTCGGTCTACAAGGACCGTCCGGTCGGCGCGGGCGCCGAGCTGGCCGCCTGGTCGTTCCATCCGCGCAAGCTCCTGACGACCGGCGAGGGCGGCATGCTGACCCTCCACGACGAGGCCGTGGCGCGTCGCGCGCGGCGGCTGCGCGAGCACGGCATGAGCGTGAGCGCCGCCGACCGGCACGGCAGCGCGCGGGTCGTCATCGAGGAGTACGACGAGACCGGCTTCAACTACCGGATGACCGACATGCAGGCGGCGCTGGGGCTGGTGCAGCTCACCCGGCTGGACGCGGTCATCGCGCGGCGCCGCGAGCTGGCCGAGCGCTACCGGCGGCTGTTCGCCGAGGTCCCGGGCCTCGCCTGCGCCGGCGACCCGCCCCACGGGCTGACGAACTACCAGTCTTTCTGGATCACTCTGCCCGACGGGTTCCCGGTCGGCCGCGACGCGCTGCTCCAGCTGATGCTGGACGCGGGGATCTCCGCCCGGCGCGGGATCATGGCGGCGCACCGGGAGCCCGCGTACGCCGACGTCCCGGCGGACCTGCCGGTGACCGACCGGTTCACGACCCGGTCGCTGGTCCTGCCGCTCTTCCACGACATGACGCACGCGCAGCAGGACCGGGTCGTCGAGGCGGTGGCGGGGCACGCATGAGGATCCTCGTCTACCCGCACGCCATGGAGATCGGCGGCAGCCAGCTCAACGCGATCGAGCTGGCCGGGGCGGTCCGCGACCTCGGGCACGAGGTCGCGGTCGCCGGGGAGCCCGGTCCGCTGGTGGAGCGGGTGCTGGACGCCGGGATCGAGCACGTGCCGCTCGATCCGGGCCGCCGCCGCCCGTCCCCAGGGACCGTCCGGCTGCTGCGCGGCCTGGCCGAGGAGCGCCGCATCGACGTCGTGCACGGCTACGAGTGGCCGCCCGGCGTGGAGGCGTTCTACACGGCGCGGTCCCGTCCGGGGGTCGCGGCCGTGTGCACGGTGATGTCGATGGCGGTCGCGCCGTTCCTGCCGCCGTCCCTCCCGCTCGTCGTCGGCACCGAGCAGATCCGGCAGGACGTCCTGGACCGGCGGGGCGGGCGCCCCGGCGCCGTCCACCTGATCGAGCCGCCGGTGGACGTCCGCGCCAACGCGCCCGGGCACCCCACCCGCGCGTTCCGCGCCGAGTTCGGGCTGGAGCCGGGGCCGCTGGACGTGGTGGTGGTGTGCCGGCTGGTCGCCGAGCTCAAGCTGGAGGGGCTGCTGACCGCCGTCGACGTGGTCGGGCGCCTCGCCGCCGAACTGCCGCTGCGGCTGATCGTCGTGGGGGACGGGCCGTGCCGCGACCAGGTCGAGTCGCGGGCGGCCGTGGCCAACGCGCTGGCGGGCCGCCGGGCCGTCGTGCTCACCGGGCAGCTGGACGACCCCCGTCCCGCCTACGCCGCCGCGTCCATCGCCCTCGGCATGGGCGGGTCGGCGCTGCGGGCGCTGGCGTTCGGCAGCCCGCTGATCGTCCAGGGGGAGCACGGGTTCTTCGAGCCGCTCACCCCCGGGTCCAGCGCGATGTTCCTGGAGCAGGGCTGGTACGGGATCGGCGGGCGCGGCGCCGACCGGCTGGAGGAGATCCTGCGCGACCTCGCCGGGGACGAGGCGCGGCGCGAGGAACTGGGCGACTACGGGCGGCGGCTCGTCACCGACCGTTTCAGCCTGGAGGGCGCCGCGAGGACGCAGGAGGGCATCTACCGGGACGCGCTGGCCGCCGCCGCCTCGCCGGGCCTGGCCGGGCGGTGGGACGCGGCGAGCACGGCGGGCCGCGTCGCCGCCTACAAGGTCGCCCGCAAGGCGGCCCGGATGCTCGGTCCGGTGGCCCGCGACGACTTCAACGCCGTGGCCCGGAAGAGGGCCGGAAAGGCCGGGAAGGCCGGCGGGAAGGCCGCTGCCCGGGAGGGCGCGCGGTGACGAGGCTGACCATCGGCGACGAGGACTCCCTGTTCGGCAAGGCGTCCCGCGCGCTCGGCTGGAGCCTGGTCAACACCGCCGTCGGGCGGCTCGGCACCCTCGCCATCGGCATCGCGCTGGCCCGGCTGCTCGGGCCCTCCGAGTTCGGGGTGTTCGCCGTCGCGATGGTCGCGCTGCTGGCGGTGCTCAGCTTCCACGAGCTGGGGGTGAGCCTGGCGATCGTCCGCTGGCCCGGGGACCCGGCCGAGATCGCGCCGACCGTCGCGACGATCTCGGTGGCCTCCAGCGTGCTGATCTACGCGGGCTGCTTCCTCGGCGCCCCCGCGTTCGCCGCGTCGATGGGCGCGCCCGCCGCGGCCGGGGTGATCCGGCTGCTCGCGCTCAGCGTCGTCGTCAGCGGGCTGGTGGCGGTGCCCGCCGCGCTGCTGCAACGCGGCTTCCGGCAGGACCGCAAGATGCTCGCCGACCAGGTGAACAACTGGGGCGGCGCGCTGGTGTCGATCGCGCTCGCGGCGACCGGCATGGGCGCGATGAGCCTCGCGGTCGGGCGGCTGGCGGGCTCGGCGGTCTCCGCCGTCCTGCTGGTGTGGGCCGCGCCGGGACGGCTGCGGTTCGGCTTCGACCCCGGGCGCGCGCGGGCGCTGCTGCGGTTCGGGCTGCCCCTCGCCGGGTCGAGCGTCGTCGTGTTCGCGGTGGCCACCGTCGACCAGGTGGTGGTCGGCCACGTGCTCGGCGCGACCGCGCTCGGCTTCTACGTGCTGGCCTTCAACCTGTCGAACTGGCCGGTCACGATGTTCTCCCAGCCCGTGCGGAGCGTCGCCCCGGCCGCCTTCGCCCGGCTCCAGCACGATCCGCCCGCGCTGCGCGGCGCGTTCCTGTCGACGGCGGGCCTGCTCGCCGGGCTGACCCTGCCGGTCTGCCTGCTGCTGTCGGGCGCGGCCGAGCCGCTGATCCGGCTCGTGTACGGCGGGCGGTGGGGCCCGGCGGCGGACGCGCTGCTGTGGCTGGCGATCCTCGGCGGGTTCCGGATCATGTTCGAGCTGATGTACGACTACTTCGTCGTGCTCGCCCGCTCCCGTGTGGTGTTCACCGTCCAGCTCATCTGGCTGGTCGTGCTCGTCCCGGCCCTCATCGCCGGGGCGGAGGCCAAGGGCATCCCGGGCGTGGGCGCCGCGCACGTCGCGGTCGCCGCGCTCGTCGTCCTGCCCATGTACCTGTGGGAGCTGCACCGGGCCGGCGTCGGCGCGCGCGCCGTCCTGGCCCGCATCGCCGTACCGGCGATCATCGCGGCGGTGGTCGGGCTCGCCGCCGTCGCGGCGCACGCCGCCATCCCCCGTGACCTGGTCGCGCTCGCCGTCGCCGGGCTCGTCGCCCTCACGGCGATCGGGCTGCTGCTGCATCGGACGCGCGGGGCCCTGCGCGGGCTGCGGACCCTGGAGGGCGCTGATGCGTGACCTTGTGATCTTCGGCGCGGGCGGCCTCGGCCGCGAGACCGCCCAGGCCGTGGCCGCGCTGCCCGGATGGCGGCTGCTGGGCTTCGCCGAGGACGACCCGAGGCGCGGCCAGCTCGTGGACGGCCTGCCCGTCCTCGGCGGCCCGAAGGACGTCGCGGACATGCCGAAGGTCCGGCTCGTCGTCTGCACCGGCAGCCCGAGGGACTACGGCAGCCGCGAGCGGATCGTCCGGCGGCTCGGGCTCCCCCCGGACCGGTACGCGACGATCGTCCACCCCGCCGCGTGGGTGTCGCCGTCCTCGCGGATCGGCCCCGGGTCCGTCGTCCTCGCCCAGACCGTGCTCACCGCGTCGGTCCTCGTGGGGGCGCACGTCGCGATCATGCCCCATGTCACCGTCACCCACGACGACGTCATCGAGGACCACGCCACGATCGCGTCCGGCGTCCGGCTCGGCGGGTCCGTCCGGGTCCGCGCCGGCGCCTACGTCGGCGCGGGCGCCCTCGTCCGCGAGGGCGTCACCATCGGCGCGGGCGCCCTGGTCGGCATGGGCGCCGTCGTCCTCGGCGACGTACCGCCCGGCGAGGTCTGGGCCGGCTCGCCCGCGCGCCGCCTGCGCCCCGCACCGAACCGGAAGGAAGCGTGATGACCGAGGTTCCCTTCGTCGATCTGGCCGCCGCCCACGCCGAGGTCGAGCGGCACGTCCGCACGGGATTCGACCGCGTGCTGGCCGCGACCGCGTTCGTGAACGGCCCGGAGGTCGCCGCGTTCGAGCGCGAGTACGCCCACTTCGTCGGCGCCGGGCACTGCGTCGGCCTGGCGAACGGCACCGACGCCCTGGAGCTCGCCCTGCGCGCCCTCGGCGTCGGCCCCGGCAAGGAGGTCGTCCTGCCCGCCAACACGTTCGTCGCGACCGCCGAGGCCGTCGTGCGCGCGGGCGCACGGCCGGTCCTGGTGGACGTCGACCCGGACGTCCTGCTGATCGACCCGGCCGCGGCGGCCGCCGCGGTCGGCCCGTCCACGGGCGCGATCGTGCCCGTCCACCTGTACGGGAGGCTGGCCGACACCGGCCCTCTCCTGGAGCTCGGCCCGCCGGTGCTGGAGGACGCCGCCCAGTCCCAGGGCGCCGTCCAGGACGGGCGCGGGCTGTTCGGCGCCATCGCCGCCACCAGCTTCTACCCGGGCAAGAACCTCGGCGCCTACGGCGACGCGGGCGCGGTCGTCACCGACTCGGCCGAGCTGGCCGGGACGGTCCGGCTGCTGCGCGACCACGGGAGCGAGCGGAAGTACCACCATGAGATCGTGGGCTTCAACTCGCGCCTCGACACCCTCCAGGCGGTCGTCCTGCGCGCCAAGCTGCGCCGCCTCGCCGGGTGGAACGACCGCCGCCGCACCGCGGCGGCGCGCTACCGCGAACTGCTCGACGGCATACCGGGCGTTGTCCTCCCGCAGGAGGCGGGAACGGCCCACGTCTGGCACCTGTACGTCATCCGCGTCCCACGGCGCGACGAGATCGCCGGGAAGCTGGGCGAGCTGGGGGTGCGGACCGGGATCCACTACCCGGTGCCGGTCCACCTCCAGCCCGCCTACCGGCATCTCGGTCACGGGCCCGGCGACTTCCCCGTCGCCGAGTCCGCCGCCGCGGAGATCCTCTCGCTGCCGATGTTCCCGCAGATCACCGAGGAACAGCAGCGGACGGTCGCCGACGCGCTCCGGAAGATCCTCGGCTGAAGGGGGCGGCCATGGCTGCTCTGTGCAAGGCTCTGCTCGCGTCTCTGCTCGCGTCCGTCCTGGTGGTGTGCCTCGGCGCCTGCTCCGGCGGCGAGGACGGCGAACGCGCCGCGAACACCGCTCCGGCGCGTCCCTCGGTGTCCCCGCCGGTGTCGCCGAAGGCTCCGCCGGTGTCGGTGCCGCCGCTGAAGCTGAAGACGCCGAACGACCCGGCCGGCGGCGAGGGGTCCAGGATCACCTGGCCGTCGCTGAAGACCGTCGGGGTCCCGGCCGGGCGCAAGCTCAGGAAGAGCGGGCCCATCACCATCCGCAAGCGCGGCACGGTCATCGACGGGCTGCTCGTCCGCACCGAGATCAACGTCGCGGCGAGCGACGTCACGATCCGCAACACCCACCTCATCGCCGAGGGCGAGTGGGGGATCATCCAGCGCCGGGGCGCGTCCAACCTGCGCGTGGAGAACACCGAGATCAACGGCGACGGCAAGCGCAAGGCCCAGTTCGGGATCCTCAACCAGGGCGGGATGATCACCGTCCGGAAGGTGCACATCCACACCGTCAGCGACGGGATCGGCACCGACCACGGGCTCATCGAGGACTCGCTCGTCCACAAGCTCAAGGAGTTCCCCGGCGACCACGTGGCCTGCATCGCCTCCAACTCCGGGCCCGCGCCGGGGCTGTCGCTGGTCATCCGGCACAACGTGGCCCTGAACAAGCTCTCCCAGACCTCGGCGATCTCCATCTACCAGGACTTCGGCATCGCGCACCACGTGACGCTCGACGGCAACCTGCTCGCGGGCGGCGGCTACGCCCTGTACGGGGGCAAGGGGAAGTTCGGCGTCTCGTCCAACATCAAGATCGTGCGGAACGTGTTCAGCCGGAGCATCTACAAGAAGGGCGGGTTCTTCGGGCCGGTCACCGCGTTCGAGCCGCGCGGCAAGGGCAACGTCTGGCAGGGCAACGTCTGGGCGGACACGGGAAAGCCCGTCCTGCCCTGATCGCTCCCTTGGTATCGCTTCCTCGGTGAGCCGCCTCAGACCCGCTGTGAGCCGCCTCAGGCCGTCCCGTCCTCGGGGCGGCTGAGGCGCCACAGCGCGCCGCAGCACCCGAGCAGCAGGAAGGTCAGGTTCGACACCATCGGGAAGCTGAAGGCGTCGAAGGTGAAGAAGGCGAACAGCGCCACCGCCATCGACGCCGCGAAGCACTGGGCCAGATGCGCGGTCTCGGCGTCCCGGCGGGCGCGGCTCGCGCGGCGGGCCGAGCGGGCCAGGAACCACCCCGACAGCAGGACGGTGAGCAGCGCCGCCACCCCGGCGACCCCGGTCTCCACCGCCGACAGCAGGTACTGGTTGTCGAGGATCCGGTACGTCTGCGGCAGGTAGGTGCCGAACCCCTGGCCGAGCCATGGCCGGTGCACGAACGTGTCACTGAGCACCACGTAGTCGTTGGTGCGGGTGACGGTGCTGGAGTCGCTGCCGATGTCGGAGACCAGGCTCGTCAGGGTGCCGATGAGCCCGGGCACCACGGCGCGCAGCGCGACCATGAACACGCCGAGCATGATCACCGCCGTGATCCGCCACATGGCCGGCCAGATCGGCAGGATCACCACGCAGACCACCGCCAGCCCGAGGATCGCCGACCGCGACACCGTCATCGGCAGCACGGTGACGATCATCGCGACGAGGAACCACCGCCGCCCGCGCCGTCCCGGCCGCGCGTAGACCGCGCCGTGCAGGGCGAGCGGGAGCAGCATCGCCAGCACCACGCCGAACTCGATGGGGTGCGTCGCGGTCGCCATCGGCCGGTTGAACTCATCGCGCTGCAGCAGCGAGGTGTAGGACGTGCTGGTGGTCAGGCCTGGGAACGCCAGGCGGCCGGCCAGGTCGAGGCCGGTGAAGAACTGGAGGCAGCCGAGCGCGGCGATGAACCCGCCGCCCGCCACGAGCCTGCGGCGCACCGCCTCCAGCCGGTCCAGGCGCGGGATGCCGTCGGCGGCCAGCAGCGCGATCCCGGCCCAGCCCGCGGTGAGGATCAGGCCGCGGTCGACCGCGTTGGCCTCCAGGCCGGGCAGGGACCGCAGGTTGGCCGCGGCGTAGGAGGCCAGCATCGCGCAGCAGAACACGACCACGACGGTGCGGACCGGCTGGCGGCCCCGGATCGGCGACGTGCGCGCCGCGATCATCGAGCTGAGGTACCAGAACAGGCAGAGCACCGCCATGATCCCGGCAGGCGTGCCGGCCGCGCCGAGCGGCCCCACGATGAACCGCGCCGGCACCACCGTGAGCATGACGACGAAGACGCTGAGGACGGTGACCGCGTCCACCTGGCCGATGGCGGGAGGCTCCGCCACCGCCAGGTGCTCGCGGTCGCCGGGGGCCGTGATCTGGGCCATAGGCGGTCAGGCGTCCGGCTCGGACATCTCGGACGGCCCCTGCGCGCGCGAACCGTTCCTCTTCGTCCCCTTGGACCCGTTGGAGCCGTTGGAGCCCTTGGAACTGCTGGAGCCGCCCGGGGAGCCGCCGGACGGTCCGTCCGCCGGGGTCTTCACCTTGTGCACGGGCTTGCTGAGCGGGACCCGCCGGGGGGCTCCCGGCTTCCGGGGACGGGGCGTGTCGGGCATCGTCACGAGAGGCGAGCCCGACGCCTCGGGGGCGTCACGTTTCTCCACGGCGCCCTCCGGCTCTGGCCCACCGCTCACCTCTGGGGTGACCGCCTCCGGGACGTCCGGAAGCCGCTGGGGCTCCCGCACCGGCTCCCGCACCGGCTCCCGCGGCGGCTCCCGCGGCGCCCTCGCGTCGGCGCGCACACGTCCCTGCAAGCGGCGGCGGCGCTCGGCCAGCACCTCGGCGAAGAGCGGGACGGCCACCGCGATCACCAGGCCGAGGAACAGCACCATGACGACCGTACGGATCTTGTCGGTGGCCACCAGCGACGCCTTCGGGCTGGCGCTGATGACGTTCATCTTGATCTGCGCGCGCGGCGACACGGCCTCCTGCGACTGGAGGCGCGCCAGCCGCTCGGGGACGGTCGCGAGGAGCGCGTCCAGGGTGGCCTTCGTCACACGCGGGTCGTCGCCGCTCACATCGATGGCCAGTACCGGCCCGGTGGAGTCCGGCGCCACTCCCACCACATACGTCGCGGTCAGGCCCTTGGCGCGGAGCGCGGCGGCCGTCCGCTCGTCCATCATCTCCCGGCCGACCACCTCGGCCGTCACCGTCAGCGAGCTGTCGAAGACGAGCCACGGATTGCCGCCCGCCGACTTCGCCTGGAAGGGCGAGGCGAGCAGCACCGCCGACGCCTTCGCCTCGTACGTCCACGGCGTGACCACCGCGACGGCGCCCGCGCCGGCGAGCGCCACCAGGAGGAGCGGCAACGTCAGCCACCACCTCCGCAGCAGGGTCCCCGCCCAGTCGAGCAGATCCACTGGTCCCCCTTCACGGCCTCTGTCGACCTGAGTTCACCGGCGCCATTCTGGCCACACCCGGCGAGCGCGCCCTCCCGCCGTTCCTCTCATGCCACGATGACACGCACCCGGGGGAGTGGAGTAGCTGGTGGCGGTCCGAGATTTCCTGATGGCGCTGCGGCGCAACATCTGGGTGACCCTTGTCGCCGTCGTCCTCACGGCGGTCGTGGTAGTGCGCGTGGAGACCGCGGCGCCGAGCTACGAGGCCCGCTCGGTCGTCACGTTCCTGTCGCCGCAGTCGCCGTTCCCGCGCAACTCGTTCGCGAGCTTCACCCCCGCCCTGGTGACGATGGCGGAGGTCTCGGCGCGCTGGCTGGACTCGCCCGCCGGACGGGACGCGGTGCGCGCCGAGGGCGGCGACACCGGCTTCCAGGTGGTGCTGGCCAACCGCGGCAACCAGGAGCAGCCCATTCACGACCAGCCGTACCTCACGCTGCTCGTGAAGGCCGACGATCCCGTCCGCGCCCACCAGTCGCTGCTCAAGGTGCTCGGCGTCCTGCGCGACCGGCTGCGCCGCGAGCAGTCGGTGCAGGGCGCGCAGCCCGGCTCGTACATCTCGTGGCAGATCGCCGCCGGCAGCGACCGCGCGGTGCCGGTGATCGGCCGCCCGTCGCGCGCCGTCCTCGCCGTCCTGCTGATCGGCGGGATCGGCGCGCTGTACGCCGCCGTCACCGCCGATCGCCGCCGGAGCCGCCGCCGGGGCGCACCCGCGAGCGCATGACCTCGCGGGCCACCAGGACGACGAAGGCGAAGTTGGTCGTGAAGTAGCGGGGGCCGAGGCGCAGCGGCTCCTGGATCACGCGGTACAGCCACTCCAGGCCGTGCCGCTGCCACCACTCCGGCGCGCGGCGCACCTCCCCGGCCAGGACGTCGAACGTCCCGCCGACACCGTGGACGACCTGCGCGCCCGTCCGCGCCGACCACTGCTCGACGAACAGCTCCTTCATCGGCGAGGAGACGCCGATGAACAGCAGGTCGGCGCGCGTCTCGCGGACCTCGTCGGCCACCGCGGCGGCCTCGTCGGCGGAGAAGTACCCGTCCCGCGAACCGGCCACCTCAAGGCGCGGGAACCGGCGGAGGACCTCCGCGACCGTCCGGTCGAGGACGTCCTGCTTGGCGCCCAGGAAGTAGACGCGGTCGCCGCGCCGCTCCGCCTCGGGCAGCAGCGCCAGCATCAGGTCGATGCCCGCGACCCGCTCGGGCAGCGGCCTGCGCAGCAGCCGGGCCGCCCACACCACGGACTGGCCGTCGGCCAGCACGAGGTCGCAGCCCAGCACCGCCCGGCTCAGCCGGGGGTCCTTCCGCAGCCGGACGATCTTGGCGGCGTTCAGCACCCCGATCGTCATCGGCGACCGCTCCTCGACGGCCTTGACGCACCGCGCCACGGTCTCGTCGATCGTCAGCGGGTCGAGGCAGACGCCGAGGAAATGCCGTCGGTCCGGTTCATGGCGCTGCACCATCATCGTCACTCCCTTGAAGAGGGCACGAGCCAGGTGTGCAGGAGCCACCCGAGCTCGTAGGGGCGGCACTCCCGGTCGATCGCGACCGGCGGGTACCTTCGGTCAAGGGAGCCGATCCGCCAGCCGGGTCGCAGCCCTGTCGTTGCTGCGCGCACCCCCCGGACGGCCTTGCGCGGATCGTTTCTGGCGACCTTGCGCCAGGTCATGATGGGTTCGCCGGGCTCGGTGCCCGGCAGGAGCGTGTCACCGGTCTCGGGCGGGGCGGCCAGCCAGCGCACGCCCTTGGCGATCGCGTCGAGATGGTCGGCGCCGCCCGCGTCGGCCAGGTCGAGCAGGGCCATCGGCGCCATCGCGTGCTGGTGGACGCTGTAGACGGGATAGCCCTCGACCACGTCCCCGGTGCGGGCGTCGTAGTGCCACCACCACTGGCCGCCGGCGCCCTGCGCCGCGCAGATCCCGGCGGCCACGGTGTCGGCGGCGGCGATCTCGCGGTCGCCGCCCAGCCGGGCCAGCGCCTGGATCGGGTACACCTGGTCGGCGAAGCAGCCGACGTGGGCGCGGTAGCGCGGGACGAGCCCGGAGCCGCCCACCGCGTGGCCGTACAGCCTCCGCCCCCGCAGGCCGTCCAGGAGACGGCGTCCGGCGCGTTCGAGGTGCTCCTTGGCCTCCGGGGTGCCGCCCGCGTCCCGGACGGCGGCCAGGGCCGACACGACCCAGGCGGCGTCCACGGTGAAGACCGGCCCGCCGCCCGCCGGGTCCGCCGCGGCGAGGCGGGCGAGGGCGGTCTCCAGGCCGACGTGCCCGGTCTCCGCCGCCGCCCAGCAGACCAGCGCCACGTCGCCGAGCGAGGTGACGGCGGACGGGCCGGTGTCCTCCAGGCGGGCGACCAGCGCGCCGACCAGGTCGTCCACCGAGTCCCCGCCGAGCGCCTCGCGCTGGCCGTCCGCGGGCAGGAACCGGGCGCCGAGCGCGACGATGGCCGCGTAGCGCAGGCTCGTGCCGGCGGCGACCGGCGGATCGTCCCGCAGGGTGAACACGAAGCGGTCGCCGCTCTCGGGCGCGCGCATGCCCGGCAGGCCGCGGACGGCCCGCCCGATCAGCGCGTCGATCGTGTCCCGCGCGGCGGCGTCCCGCTCGCCCAACCGCAGCAGCCGCGGGCCGCCGGTCCGGACGTTCACGAGAGCTTCACCGCGATGAGCGACTTGGTCAGCCCGCCGACCCGCTCGGAGCGGATCGCCGAGTGCGGGAAGTAGGCGCGCATCTCGGTCCGGCTCAGCAGCTCGACGTCGAGCACGGCCCGCAGCGCCTCGGCCCGGTCGGCGGGCGGCGTGTGGACCAGCGGCCAGTGCTGCGCCACCGACGCCCGGGCCGCCGTGGGCAGGAACTGCATGCCCGGGCAGACCCAGTGCGGCTCGACCGGGAAGTAGCGGTACGGCGTCTGCACCCAGTGCCGCTCGGCGAGCCGGTGCACGGCGTCGGCGAAGAGGCGCCGGCGCGCGTGCCCGCCGACGTGCTCCAGCACCGAGTTGGAGATCACCAGGTCGTAGCCGCCGTCGAGGATCTCCGCGGGCAGCTCGCAGGCGTCGGCGTGGTCGGAGCGCAGCCATCCCGGCAGCTCGTCCGGCGGCTTCTCCAGGTTGACGATGTGGACCGCCGCGGGCCGCACCGGCGCGCGCAGCCACGCCTGCGCCGTGCCGCCCAGATCGACGACCGACATTCGCTCAAGGTCGGGAAAAGTCGCGCGCAGCCAGTCCCACCGGCGCGCGCGATAGCGCGCGCCAAGGGAACCCGGCGCGTCCACGAAACGATTCCGGAATGCGTGCAGCCGACTCAATCGTTCACCCCGTCCAATGTTCGGCTCATTATTGGTACGGGGACGCCTCAAAAAGCCAGAGGTGGAGGTGGCCGCCTTTGGACAACGCTCCCCGGTAAACCTTTCCGGCCCCTATCGAGACGTCGGGTCAAGTGCCGGATGGTACGGGGGGCGGCCTGAAGCGGTTCATCGCGAAGGCCCGGACGGCCGGAAGCGGCAAGAGCGATCATGGGGATACGGCCGCCCCTTCAGTGGATTGCGGCCGGGGAGAAGGCGTTGTCGAGCAGCATCCGGGGCGCTCCGGAGCCGTCGGCGGGCACCGTCCAGATGTCGGTGGTGGACCCGCGGACCCGTCCGTACGCCACCGTGCGGCCGTCGATCCAGACCGCCTGGTCGTCCACGGAGCCGGGCTCCGCCAGCGGGGTCTCCCGCATGGTGCGCAGGTCGAGGACGTGCAGCCGCCACGGCCGGGCGGGGTCCCCGGTGGCCTTCTTGAACACCAGCCGCCCGCCGTCAGGGGAGATGGACGGGCACTCCAGATTCGTCCGGAGCGTGCGCATCGTGCGGGTGCTGACGCTGCCCTCCACCAGGTACGTGGTGCCCTTGGTCCGGGCGGTCGCGTAGAAGCGGTCGTCGTCGCGGGTGAAGGTGACGCCCCAGTAGTTGAGGTCGGCCGACCAGTCCCGCCGCCCGTCCCGCATGAGCTTGAACTTCTCCAGGTCTGACCACAGTCGGCCGGTCCGCCGGTCGAAGACGCCGGTGCGCGTGGACAGGTCCTTGCTCCTGTAGTTGTGCCCGCCGACGAACGCCGTCCAGGAGATCATGCGCCCGCTCGCCGAGACCTGCGCCCGGCTGGGCGCGCCTTCGATCGGGAACAGGTGGGTGCGGCGCGTCGGGCCGTCCAGGAGTTCGACGTAGGTCTGCGCCACCGCCTTGCGCTCGACCGTCAGGCACACCGCCGCTCCGGCCGCCGCGTGCACCCGTACGCAGGGCAGACCCGTGATCGTGCGGGCTCGCGGGTCGGCGACCGCGGGGGCGCCCGGCGGGCCGGACAACGGCACGGCGGCCAGCCTTCCGGCGGTCGGGCCCGTCCCCGCCTGGCGGAACAGCAGCTGCCCGGGACGGTCGAGGCGCACCGTCGCGCCGGCCGGTGCGGCCGGGGCCGGATCGTCGTCGCCGCCGCTGAGCGCGAAGGCGCCCGCGACCAGGGCCGTCACGGCGACGGTCGCGGCCGTCAGCACCGCGGATCTGGGAAGGTGGGGCACGGCGCAAGCGTAGGGTTCGCCCGGGCGCCCGCCCCGGATGACGTCCGATTCCGGCCATCCGAACCTGTAACGACCATGCGATCCCGGGGGCGGCCACGTCCGGCCTACCCGCATTACCTTCCCTTTAACATCAGAAACTGGCAACTTAACTGTTTGGTAAGACCCGGAATCGCTCCTTGGAGGGGGAGCGGTGCCGGACCTCGGGGAGGGGGCGGGGGATGCCCGCATGAGTATGCTCGATCATCAGGAAACGACCGTCCCGGTGCCACTGGTGCGCCGAACGAGCGGTGCGCGAGGCTGGGTTTCGAATCATGTTCGACTTGCAATTGCCGTGGATTTCTGCTGCGCGCTGGCCGCCGGAGTCGCGGGGTTCATGTTCCGTTTCGGAGACGCGACGTTCGCGCCGCGGCCTGACGCCCTGCTGGCGGCGGCGCTGCCGCTCATCTGGGTCAGCTGGGTGGCGGCCGCGCGCGCCTACAACGGGCGGGTCTTCGGCGCCGGCTCGGAGGAGTACCGGCGGATCATGGACGCCGGGATCAGCCTCACCGCCGCGGTCGCGATCGTCTCCTACTCCACCAAGGCCGAGGTCGCGCGCGGTTTCGTCGTGGTCACGCTGCCCACGGTGACGGCGCTGAGCCTGATCGGCCGCTACCGGCTGCGCAAGTACCTGCACGGGCGCCGCGTTCGAGGGGAGTGCCTGCGCAGGGCCGTCGCGGTCGGCCACCGGGAGGCCGTCACCGAGCTGGTCCGCGAGTTCGGCCGGGCCCGGCACCACGGCATGCAGATCGTCGCCGCGTGCCTGCCGGACGACGGCGGCCTCGACTGGGTCGGGACGGTCCCGGTGGAGGGCCGGATGAGCGAGGTCGCGGAGGTGGTGCGGCGCTGCGACGCGGACGCGGTCGCCGTCCTCGCCTGCCCCGAGCTGGCCGGGCTGGAGCTGCGGCGGCTGGCCTGGCAGCTGGAGAAGACCGACACCGAGCTGCTCGTGGCGTCCGCGCTGCTGGACATCGCGGGCCCGCGGACCTCGATCCGCCCGGTCGCCGGGCTGCCGCTGCTGCACGTCGAGCACCCCGAGCTCACCGGACGCCGCCGCCTGGTCAAGGCGCTCGTCGACCGCGTCGCCGCGGCCGTCGCGCTGGTCCTGCTCGCCCCGCTGTGGGCCGTGACGGCGCTGCTCATCCGGCTGGACGACCCGGGCCCGGCGTTCTTCTCGCAGGAGCGCGTCGGCCGCGACGGCAAGGGCTTCCGGATGATCAAGTTCCGGACGATGGTCGTGGACGCCGAGCGGCGGCGGCACGCGCTCGCCGCGGCCGGCACCTCCGGCGGCGTGCTGTTCAAGCTCAAGGACGACCCCCGGGTCACCCGGCTCGGCGCCCGGCTGCGCCGCTGGTCCGTCGACGAGCTGCCCCAGCTCGTCAACGTCCTGCGCGGCGAGATGTCGCTGGTGGGCCCTCGGCCCCCGCTGCGGGACGAGGTCGACCGCTACGGCGGGGACGTGTTCCGGCGCCTCGCGGTCAAGCCCGGCATGACCGGCCTGTGGCAGGTGAGCGGCCGCTCCGACCTGTCCTGGGAGGAGTCGGTGCGGCTCGACCTGCGCTACATCGAGAACTGGTCGCTGGCCCTCGACCTGCAGATCCTGTGGAAGACCCTCGCGGCCGTGTTCCGCGGTTCGGGCGCCTACTGAGAAGGGAAGTCATGGTCACTTCGATCGTCCACGTGCTCGGAGCGCGTCCGAACCTTGTCAAAGCCGCCCCGGTGGTCGCCGCCCTGGAGGACCTGGACCAGACCGTCCTGCACACGGGGCAGCACTACGACGAGCGCATGTCGCAGATCTTCTTCGACGAGCTGGGCCTGCCCGAGCCCGACGTCAACCTCGGCGTCGGCTCCGGCACGCACGCCGCGCAGACGGCAGCGCTGATGGTGGGCCTGGAACGCGAGCTGGTCCGGCGCACGCCCGAGTTGGTCGTCGTGTACGGCGACGTGAACTCGACGATCGCCGCCGCGCTGGTCGCGGCCAAGCTGCACATCCCGGTCGCCCATGTGGAGGCCGGGCTGCGCAGCTTCGACATGACCATGCCCGAAGAGGTCAACCGCCGCCTCACCGACCAGCTGTCGGAGCTGTGCCTGGTCACCAGCCCCGAAGCGATCGGCCACCTGGCCGCCGAAGGCGTCGCGGTGCACCGCGCGCACTTCGTCGGCAACCCCATGATCGACACCCTGCTGGCCAACCTGGGCTCCTTCGACACCGCCCGCGTCCGCGCCGACCACCACCTGCCCGACCGGTACGTCCTGGCCACCATGCACCGCCCCGCCAACGTCGACGACCCCGCCACCGCCACCGCCCTGGTCGGCCACCTGCACGGCGTCGCCGACCTGGCCGACCTGGTCATCCCCGTCCACCCCCGCGGCCGCGCCAACCTCCTGGCCGCAGGACTCGACCGGCATCCCGGCGTGCACCTCCTGGAGCCCCTGGGCTACATCGACTTCATCGCCGCCGTCCGCGGCGCCGCCGCCGTGGTCACCGATTCGGGCGGCCTGCAAGAGGAGACCACCATCCTGGGCGTCCCCTGCCTGACCGTCCGCCCCAACACCGAACGCCCCATCACCATCACCCACGGCACCAACCGCCTCGTCACCTTCGAGGAACTGGTGCCCGCCGCCCGCAAGGCACTGGAGGGCGGCACGAACGCCGGGGACCGCAAGCCGCCGCTGTGGGACGGGCAGGCCGGCCCCCGCATCGCCGACGTGATCCTGGAGTTCCTCGGTGAATGACGCCAAGGCCAACCGGCAGGTCGCGCGGCTGCGCGCCACGCTGCGCGAGCGCGAATCCCGCGTCCAGGAGCTGGAGCGGCGCCTGGACGCGCTGGAGACCTCGACGACCCTGCAGTTCGGGCGGCTCGTCGCCGGCGCGGCCCGCAACCCGCGGCGGCGCGGCGTGCGGCTGCCGAAGGAGCTGTACCGGCTCTGGCGCAAGCGCAACGTGCCCATGTCGGAGTCCGGCTCGTCCGACGGCGAGCGGATCCAGCTCGACCGCGTCGACCGTCCCGAGGACCGCCTGCTCATCGCCGCGCCCTACGACGGCGTCGTCATCGCGGGCGTGCTCGGCGCCCCGGCGGCGGCCGCGCTCGGCGAGCACGCCAAGGTCGTCCCGCTGTACCCGCACGACGCCGCGATCGTGCTCGACGGCGCCGACGTCGACATGGTCGTGGTGGACGCGGCGGCGGGCGAGCCCGGCGGCCCGTGGGCCTACCTGGGCGTCCCCGGCATGTACGACCGGGACCGCGCGCTGAACGACATCCGCGAGCTCGCCGCCGCCCGCTCGCTCCCGCTCGTCCTGTGGGGGGAGGCGCCACCGGCCACCCTGGCCTGCCTTCACTGGGACGCCACCGCCACCACACCCGGCCGGCTCGCCGAGCTGCTCGCCCCGGCCCGTTGAAAGGAACTCCTGTGCGACCACGCGCCCTCGTCTACGGCGACGTCGATCTCAACCTGATCGACGGCTCGGCGATCTGGGCCCAGGGCATGGTCCAGGCCCTGGCCCGCGCGGGCTGCGCGGTGACCCTGGTCCTCAAGGCCCCCGTCCGGACGGGACGGCTGGTCGACCCGCTGCGCGCCCTGCCCGAGGTCACCGTGCGCAGCCCGCACGCGGAGGGCCTGATCGACCACGAGGGCGGCATGCCCCCGAAGCTCGCCGCCGCCATCCTGGCCCGCGTCGACGCCGAGAACCCGTTCGACTTGATCGTGGTTCGTGGCCGCCGCCTCGCGGGCAAGCTGTCCGCCGGGCCGATGGCCGGACGGCTCTGGACCTACCTCACCGACGTCCCCCAGTCGGCCGCCGAGTTCGACGGGGCGTCCAAGGGCGAGCTCCGCCGGATCGCGGACGCCTCCCGCGTGCTGCTCTGCCAGACCGAGGAGCTGCGCGGCTTCCTGGAGAGCGCCGTCCCGGCGACGGCGGGCAAGAGCGTGCTCTTCCCGCCCGTGGTCGTCCTCCCGGACGGGATGAAGACGCGGCAGGAGGGCACGCCGGACGGCCGCGCGCTCAAGCTCGTCTACACCGGCAAGTTCGCGCCGCGCTGGAACACCTACGAGATGACCTCGCTGCCGCGCCTGCTCGCGATGCGGGGCGTGGACGCCGAGCTGCACATGGTCGGCGACAAGATCCACGACGATCCGAAGGACCCCGCGTTCGCCACCCGGATGCGCACCGCGCTGGAGGGCGGCCAGGGCGTGGTCTGGCACGGCGGGCATCCGCGCGCCGAGGCGATGCGGCTGACGGCGGCCTGCGACGTGGGCCTGTCGTGGCGGGACCGCGAGATGGACGCGAGCCTGGAGCTGTCCACGAAGGTGCTGGAGTGCGGGACGCTCGGCGTCCCGGTCGTCCTCAACAGGACGCCGATGCACGAGCGGCTGTTCGGCACCGACTACCCGCTGTTCGCCGCCACCGAGGCCGACGTGCTCGACGCGCTCACCCTCATCGGCAAGAACCCGGACGTCTTCGCCCTCGCCGTCGAGCGGTGCCGCGCGGCCGCCGCCGGGTTCACGCTGGACGCGGCGGCCGGACGGCTTCGCGCGTGCCTCGCGCAGACGTTCCCCGAGCCGTCCGCGACCGTGCTCGCCGCCGCCGCCGAGCACGAGCGCACGGCCGCCCGGGTCCGCGCGTCCGGGGAGGGCGGGCTCGCCGCGCTGGACGGTGCGCTGTCCGGCGCCGCCGCCGACGTCGCCGCGTCCCCGGACGGGCCGCGCCGCCTGCGCGTCGGCGTCGCCGGGCACGACCTGAAGTTCTTCAGCCGGCTCCTCGACTACCTCAGGTCCCGGCCCGACATGGACGTCCGCGTCGACCACTGGGCCGCGCTGAAGGTCCACGACGAGGAGCGCAGCCAGGAGCTGGCCGACTGGGCCGACGTCATCGTCTGCGAGTGGTGCGGGCCCAACGCGATCTGGTTCGCCCAGCGCAAGCGGCCCGGGCAGCGCCTCGTCGTCCGGCTGCACCGCTTCGAGCTGTACGCGCGCTGGCCGAAGCACCTCGACATCGACGCGGTGGACGAGGTCGTCTGCGTCAGCCCCCACTACGCCGACCTGACCCGGGAGATCACCGGCTGGCCCGCCGCGAAGGTCACGACCGTCCCCAACTGGGTGGACGACCACCAGCTCGACCGGCCGAAGCTCGCCGGGGCCGAGCACCACCTCGGGATGATCGGCATCGCGCCGTCCCGCAAGCGGCTCGACCTGGCCCTGGACGTGCTGGAGGAGCTGCGCCGCGACGACCCGCGCTTCACCCTGTTCATCAAGACCAAGCTCCCCTGGGAGTACTGGTGGATCTGGCAGAAGGAGGAGGAGCGCGCCCACTACGAGCAGGTGTTCCGGCGGATCCGCCGCTCGCCGCTGCTGTCGGGCGGGGTCGTGTTCGACTCCTACGGACGGGACGTCGCGTCGTGGCTGCGGCGCATCGGGTTCGTGCTGTCCACGAGCGATGACGAGAGCTTCCACCTCGCCCCCGCCGAAGGCATGGCGTCCGGCGCCGTCCCGGTCCTGCTCGGCTGGCCGGGCGCCGACACCATCTACGACGACCGGTGGATCCACGCGGGCACGTCCGCGATGGCCGACGCGATCTCCACCACGGTCTCCCTCGGCCGCTGGGAGCACGACCGCCTCCTGGCCGCCGACCAGGTCCGCGCCGCCTACGGCCTGGACGAGGTCTGCCGCCAGTGGACCGACCTGCTCGCCGCCTCCCCGGCGGCGGCCGCCAAGACCACCTGACGGGACGGCCGGACGGCCTGACGGGCCCCGGAACGCCGAAGTCCCCCGCGGAGCCGGGCTCCGCGGGGGACTTCGCAGTAGCGGGGGCGGGGTCAGCCGGCGCTGCCGACCGTGGCCTCCATCGCCTGGAGCTGCTCGGCGGGCACCTGCCGCCGGTACTCCTCGATCTTGATGTTCAGCTTGGCCAGGCTGCGGCTGTAGTCGCGGCTCGCCAGCCAGAACTTGTAGATGATCACGAGCTCGAAGGCCAGCATGCCGATCGCGCTCAGGACCACCACGGGGATCACGGCGCCGGGGACGATCGCGGCTGCGACCGGGGCGACGATGAACACGCCCATCTGGAACTCGATGCCGCTGATCAGGTGCGGGCGGATGCGGCCGGCCATGAGGGCGTTGCGGATCCGCGCGTACCAGGGGAACTTCTGCTCGAAGCCCTGCTGGAGCACCCGCTGGGCCGGGTCGTCGCCGACGACCCGGTTCTCCATGTCGGCCTCGTCGTCGCGGAGGGCGCCCTCGGCGGACCGCAGGTCCTCGCCGACCTCGGCGGTGTCCGGCAGTTCGCCGCTCGCCCGGCGGGCGGCCATCTCCAGCGCCTCGGCCTCCGCGCGCGCCGCGCGGAGGGTGGCGCGCATCTCGGAGCGGACCTTGTAGATCTCCAGGGCGTCCATGTAGCGGAGCATGTCCAGGAAGACCACCGCGACGGCCGTCCACACGTAGGCGACGTTGTGGGTGGCCGCGTACTGCCCGCCCATCAGGGCGATCGCGCAGGCCAGCACCCGCACCCGGTCGAAGATGTAGTCGAGCCACGCGCCGAAGACCGAGCCGGTGCCCTTGAGCCGCGCGACCTTGCCGTCCATGCAGTCGAGCGTGAACGACAGGTGGTACAGCAGCGCGCCGAGCAGCAGCCACGGCCAGGACGCCGCGGTGAAGCAGGCGCCGGCGGCCAGGCCGAGGATCAGGGCCCCGACGGTCAGCTGGTTGGGCGTCACCCGCGTCCGGTTGGCGGTGAACCTGACCAGCCGGGAGGCGAGCGGGTCGACCAGCAGCACCGTCCACCAGGCGTCACGCGCCTTGTACGTCCGTTGCCGAACGTCCTCAAGCGTGAAGTTCGCCATGGATGGGGTGTCCTTTCGTCGTGCAGCGCAGGCCGCTCTCGGCCGAAACCCGATCGTATCGGCTGTCCGGTTGCGGTCTTCCTCATTGTCGCCGACTCGTAACCCGGTGGTCACCGACCCCGCCGCACCCGGCGGGTCCTTGACGAACACTTCGCTGATCGCGGACGACTCGCGGCGCTGGGTAGGCTTTGCGGGTGCGTGAAAGAGCCGGCTGGGCGGGTCGTTCCGCCATGGCCCACCTGCCCTTCGTCTGTGTTCTCGCGGTGGCGGTCTGGATCCGGGTGGTGGCGGTCAAGGGATATCCGGGGCCGCTGTGGTTCGGCGACTCGCCGGGCTACCTGAAGTCGGCGATCGAGCTCAAACCCGGCGAGACCCGTCCGAGCGGCTACCCGCTCCTGCTGTGGCTGATCAAGCCGTTCCACAGCTTCACCGTCATGGTGTCCGTGCAGCACGCGATCGGGGTCCTGACCGGCGTGCTGGTGTACGTCCTGGTGTGGCGCGCGGCGCGGGCGGCGTGGCCCCTCGGCCGCGGGGAGCCCGCCGGACGGTGGGCGTGGCGCGCCTGGGTGCCCGGGGCGATCGCGGCGCCGCTGACGGTGCCGGTGCTGCTGCCCGCCCACCAGGTCGCCCTTGAGCACATGCTCATGTCGGACTCGCTGTTCGCCTTCCTGCTGCTCGCGGCGGTGACGGCGGCGCTGTGGCGGCGGCGGCTCACCTGGTGGCTCGGCGGCCTCGCCGGGCTGTTCGCGGCGTGCGCGGCGCTGACGCGGTCGGCGGGCCTGCCGCTGATCGCGGTGATCCTGGTCGGGATGCTGCTGCGGCGCGCGGGCCGGCGCGCGTGCGCGGTGGCCGTGGTCGCCTTCGTCCTGCCGATCATGGGCTACATGAGCTGGTTCAAGGCCGAGTACGGCGAGTACGGGCTCGCCAAGGCGAACGGGATCTGGCTCTACGGGCGCACCGCCGACTTCGCGGACTGCCGCATCATCAAGCCGAGCCCCGAGCTCGCCATCATGTGCCCCAAGAACAGCGACAAGCGGATGTCGCCGGCGTTCGCCGCGCTCTGGACGCGCGACTCGGCGTTCCGGAAGATCCCCGGGTGGATCACCAGCCCGGAGGCCAACCGGCTGGGGAGCGAGTTCTCCAAGGAGGCGATCAAAGCGCAGCCCCGCGCCTACGTGCGCGTGGTCGTCCGCGACACGTTCCGGTCGTTCGAGTGGGAGCGCAAGGCGTATCCGACCCCGTGGACGTGGCTGCAGTACGAGTTCCCCGAGGGCGAGGGGTGGAGCGACGAGCAGGCGCTGCTGGCGGTGCGGTACGACCCGGGCGGCGGTGAGCCGAGGGTCGTCCACCCGTGGGCCGACCGGGCGATCGCCTACCAGGACCGGTTCGTGATGCCGGGGACGATCCTGGGGGTCCTGCTGCTCGGCGGGCTCGTCGGCGCGCTGCCGCACGTCCGCGACCGGGGCCGGTGGCGGGTGCTCGGGCCCGTCCGGCACTGGGGCACCGGCGCGCTGCTGCCGTGGGGGACCAGCCTGGCGCTCCTGGTGATCCCGGCCGCGACCGCCGACTTCGACTACCGCTACGTGCAGCCCGCGGTGCCGTTCGCCTGCGTCGCCCTCGCGCTGGCGATCCTCCCGTCATCCCGCAGATCCCCGGCGCTCGCCGCACCCACGGAAGAGCCCGACACCACAGAGGCGCCCGAGGAGACCGGCGAGCAAGCCGAGGAGAAGGAGGAGAAGGAGGAGAAGGAGGAGAAGGAGGAGAAGGCCGATGCCGGGAAGCCTGGCAGCTAGCGGGCAGAGCGGAGCTCGGTGAGCATACGCTCCCAGTGGGTGGCGACCTCGCCGACGCGGTGCGCGCGCGCCGTGGTACGGGCGTTGCCGGCCATCCGCCGCCTCAGCTCCTCGTCGTCGATCAGCCGGATCAGCGCCTCGGCGAGCGCCGCGGTGTCCTCGGGCGGGACGAGCAGCCCGTCGTGGCCGTCGGTGATGATCTCGCGCGGGCCGCGGCGGCAGTCGAAGGCGACGACGGGCAGGCCGCAGGCGAACGCCTCGACGATCGTCATGCCGAACCCCTCGCTGCGGGACGGCAGCGCGAGGATCGACGCCTTGGCCATCTCGCCCTCCATGTCGCCGGTGGCGTCCATGAGCAGGACGTTGTTGAAGAGCCCGAGCCGGGTGACCCGCTCGCGGAGCGCGTCGAGGCGGGGGCCCTTGCCGTAGATGCGCAGCCGCCACTCCGGGTGCTTCTCCGCGACCTCCACGAACGCGTCGATCAGCAGGTCGTAGCCCTTGAGCCAGACCAGCCGGCCGGCGGCCACGATGACCCGGTTCTCTTGGCGCGAGAGCGGGAACAGCCGGTCGGGCAGGCCGTTGCCGATCGCGTACACCGGGCAGGAGCCGTCCGGGAGCAGGCGCCGGTAGTCCTCCCGGTCGGCGGCCGTGAGCGTGGTGACGGCGTCGAGGCGCGGGTACCAGTGCTCGATCTCGGAGAGGATGCCGGGCCGGTGCATGCCGAGCTGGAGATGCTCCTGCCCGATCGTGACGGTCCGGCGCGGGGCGAGCTGCGCGGCGGCCAGGTTGAGCCCGGCGCGGGTGGTGACGAGCACGTCGCTGCGGAGCCGCCGCAGGGCGCGGGTGATCCGGTCGTCGGTCCACGCGGAGAAGTGGTCGTAGCACCGCTCCTGCGGGTGGACGAGCGTGCTCGGCGCGTCCTTGAGCCGCGCGGCGCGCGTGCCGACCGGCCACCGGGACCGCCCCTCGGTCCGCAGGTCGACGAGGGACCGCAGCCGGACCCGGCCGGACAGCGCCAGCGCGGGCTCGTCGGCCTCCCGCAGCACGCTGATGATCTCCACATCGTGCCGCCGGGCCAGCTCGCCCGCGAGGGTGAAGGTGCTGCGGACGGTCCCGTCGATGGTGAAGGCGTCCAGCAGCATGAAGGTGATTCTCACTGCCGGGCCTCCTCACCGGCCCGGTTCCCGGAACGGAGCGCTAGCGGAGTGGAGGGGGCCGGGCCGGTCGCGGTTCCCGGGCTGTCTCTTAT
>NZ_SMKU01000126.1 GCF_004349215.1 Actinomadura rubrisoli
CCCGCCCCCACCCCCGGCAACTACCTCTAGGAGGGGAGCAGCGCTGCTAGCAGCCGGTTGTCGCCGTTTTGCCAGAGGGTGCCTGCCTCGGTGAAGCCGGCGGCGCGGAGGGCGGCGACGTGGGCCGACAGGTGCCGGGACTCCGAGCCGTGGTGCCCGGCGGTCTCCTCCCGCGGCGTGTTCAGCGCGGCGAGCGCGGGGTCGGCGGCGACGGCCCGCCACCACTGCTCCCAGTCCTCCGGGCGGTCGCCCCCGGCGAACCGGCGCGCGCGGTGGCGCTCGCGGAGGGCGAGGTCGAGGGCGGCCAGGCCGGGCGCGGTGTCGTCCACCGACATGTTGTCGCCGTTGAGGAACAGCCCGCCGGGCCGCAGCACCCGGGCCAGCTCCCCGTAGGTGACGCGCAGCTCGTCGCCGGAGATCCAGTGCAGGGCGGTGGTGCTGACGGCGGCGTCGGCCTGCCGGTCCAGCCGCAGCCGGGCGGCCCAGCCGGGCTCGCGCAGGTCCAGCTCGGTGAAGACGAGCCCGTCGCGCCCGGCGTGGACGGCCCGGCCGAGCGACATCAGCAGCGGGTCGGTGTCGATGGCCACGACCGTGGCGCCCGGGATGCGGTCGAGCAGCCGCCCGGCGAGGGAGCCGGGGCCGCAGCCGAGGTCCAGGACGAGCGGGTCCGGCCGCCCGACCGCCGCCTCCACCGCGTCGATCATGGCGGTGAACCGCTCCTCGCGGTCGGGGACGTACCCCTCCTGCTGAGCGTCCCAGCGGGTGATCCAGGTGTCGGCGACCTCGCGGGCGAGCAGGCTCATAGCCCCTCCTGTAACTGTCGTATAGGCTTTGGATGGTTACAGGCACGCTAGCCCGGGAAGGCGTAACTGGTCAAGTGAACTTCAACAGTCACACCGATGCCGTCGTGCAGGCCGCCGCCGGTCTGGTGAACGCGCTGACCGAGGGGGAGCGGCGCGGCCGCCCCTATACGCCGCCGCCGCCCGCCGAGCTGGCCGCCGACGTCACCGGCGTGCTGCGGGGCGTCAGCCGGCGCGTGCAGGCGGGCGAGTCGGAGATGGCCGAGCTGGCCGCCGTGGCGCGCCGGCTCCGCGCGGTCTTCGAGGCGATCGCCGCCGGGGACGTGGACGGCGCCGCGGGCCAGGTCAACCGGATGCTGGAGGAGACCCAGGCCCGGCCCCGGCTGGAACGCCACGACGGCGAGCCCTGGCACGTGCACTTCCACGGCACCGGCGGCTCCTTCGCCGACGACTGGGCCGGGCCCTGCGCCACCGGCCTCGCGGTCGTCATCGGCGGCGAGCTGCACGACCGGCTCGGCGTCTGCACCGCGCCGCACTGCGACCGCGTCTACGTCGACACCTCGCGCAACGGCGCCCGCCGGTTCTGCTCCACCGCCTGCCAGAACCGCGTCAAGACCGCCGCCTTCCGCGCTCGCGCGCACACCGGCTGAGCCCCGGCGCGCGATCCCCGTTCGTGGCGGTCTGCCGGATAAAACGGCCTTGTGTCGGTCGCGCCCGGCTGGCTACCGTTCGGTAATCACCACGGGGGAGAACACGCCATGCCGTACGAGATCCAGGCGACCGCCACCACCACCGCCGCACCCGAACACGTCTTCCGACACCTGGCCGTTCCCGAGGCGTGGGGCGCCTGGGGACGGTTCCCCACGCGCGCGCGCCAGGTCCGCAAGGGCGACACCACCGCCTACGGAGTGGGCACCGTCAAGAAGATCTGGCCCGCCCGCGAGCAGACCGTCGCCTACGCCCCGCACTCGCATTTCGCCTACATCGCGCTCGCCGGGCTGCCCGTCCGCCGCTACCGCTCGGACGTCCACCTGGAGCCGGACGGCGACGGCACCCGCATCCGCTGGGAGGCGACCTTCGAGCCGCTGATCCCCGGCACCGGCCCGCTGCTGCGCTCCGCCCTGCGGCTGATGCTGGGCGCGTTCACCCGCTGGCTGCCCAAGCACGCCGAGCAATGCCCGCCCGTCTGCCCCGCCCGCCTGGCCGGTGACCTCTGACGCAGGCCCGGACGGGACGGCCCGCGCGGGGGACGGCCCGCGCGGGCCCGGACCCCCGGCAAGGGAAGAGTGCAGGCCGAGAGCACCCCGCAGTTCTCTCGGCCTGCACGACCATGGACGGTCCCGTCAATGGGAGTCGGGACCGTAGACCTCCCAGAGCTCACCGGCGAAGAACCGGCCGAACCTGATCAGGCTTGCCGCGCCGCCCGGCCCCGACGTGCGGAACGTCGTCAGCTGCCGGGCGAAGTCGGCCAGCTGGATGTGCAGGACGCCCGCCGCCACGACGGCCGCGCCGCTCTCGTCCTCCTCGGCGACATGGCCCTCCAGCAGCCGCACGTACAGCGTGGAGGTGTCGGGCCAGATCCGCGTCGGCGGGCCGTGCAGCACGTTCTTGTGGCCCGACAGGGTTCGCGGGCGGTCCTCGCCGTCGGTGAAGTACAGCCGGTACTTCATCAGGCGGCGGTCCTCCGCGCCGTCGGCCACGAAGAGGTTGAACGTGCCCTGCTGGACCGGACGCCGGCCCCCGCGGCCATCGGCGTCGATCCAGCCCTCGGCGCGCGCCGTGTGCTCCGGCTCGGCCAGGAACCGGTCGGCGTCGGCCGCGGTGATCGTCAGGCGGAACGACAGGCGCCGGCGCCCGGCGGCCAGTTCCCCGGTGCGCGGGTCGGTGACGCCGTAGGTGACGAACCCCTTCATCTCCTCGGTGAACGACAGCGACGTACGGCCGGACACCGCGGCGGACGATCCCCCGACGCCACCGCGGCTCCCCGATTCCAGGCCGTACGCCGAGCCGTGCCCCGTCCCCTCCGGCGAGCCGGTCCCCCCGACCGGCTCGGCCCCCGTGTCGTCGGGGACGGAGACCATGACCGCGCCCGCACCCCGTCGTGCGGGCACGCCCTCCAGCAGCCGCGTGGCCATGCGGTCGGCCTGCGCGGCGATCGTGAGCGAGGGGTTCGGGCCCACCGGCCCCGGCATCGCCGCCCCGTCGGCGATGTAGAGGCCCGGGAACCCGAACACCTCGCCGAAGGCGTCGCAGACGCCCTCGCCCGGGTGGTCGCCC
The DNA here is from genome assembly GCF_004349215.1 of Actinomadura rubrisoli. Taxonomy (GTDB): domain Bacteria; phylum Actinomycetota; class Actinomycetes; order Streptosporangiales; family Streptosporangiaceae; genus Spirillospora; species Spirillospora rubrisoli. Next base: position 3,078 of record NZ_SMKU01000126.1, read on the forward strand.
ATGGGGGCGCCGCCCAGCGGATGGACGGTGATGACGCGCTTGCGGAACCACATCGGGTTGTCGGCGTATTCGGCGCCGAGCACGTCCGCGATCCCCTGCATCGTCCTGCGCACCCGGTTGAAGTGCGCCTCGCTGGTCCTGGTGGTCCAGTCGGCCGCCAGCCGGCCGTCCCTGAGGTCCAGCCGCCCGTCGGCGGTGTCGCGGCCCATGCCGAGCAGCGGCAGCGAGCTGACCGTCAGCGCGCCGTCCCCGATCAGGTCCGACAGCTCCTTGGACAGGTTGGTGTCCGGCGCGTCCCGGAAGAACTCGGTGAACCGGTTCCACAGGAACTTCACCGCGCGCTCGATCTCGTTGCCGAAGTCGAGGCCCTGCAGCATCCAGTCGGCGAACCCCGGGTAGCCGCCGTCCTCGATGTAGGCGCCGCGGCCCGCGCCGGGCACGCCGTCCAGCTCGTCCGGCAGCCGGATCGCGCTGGTGATCACCGGCCCGCGGGCGGCGTCCAGCGGCCGGACCCGGTTGCGGTCCTTGGCCTTCAGCAGGAACGTCAGCAGGTCGCCGTTGCCGCAGAACCGCGTGCCGAGCGCGTCGCTCAGCCCCGGGAACGCCGCGCGCGAGCGCAGCAGCAGGAACGTCGTCCCGTACGTCCCGGCGCCCAGCACCAGCCGGTCGCAGGACATCGTCCGGACGGGTGGCCGGCTCTTCTTCGCCGTCAGGTCGGTGTGGTGGACGTAGTCGACCTCGTACCCGCCGCCCGGCCGCGGCCGGATCGCCTTCACCTCGCGGGAGGTGCGGATGTCGGCGCCGTGGTACTTGGCCGCGGACAGGTAGGTGTGGTCGAGGCTGTTCTTGGAGCCCTCGTTGCAGCCGATGTCGCACTCGCCGCACAGCTTGCACGTCCGCCGCCCGACGCCGTGGAGGTTGCCGTACCCGGCGTCCACGATCGGCAGGCTCAGCCCCGGCGCGCCCCCCGGCTGCGCGGCGAAGCTCACCGCGAGCGGCGGCAGGCTGCAGTGCAGCCCCAGCTCCGCCGCCGCGTCCTGCATCGCGTGGGTCTTCGGGGTGTCGTCGAACGGCGCCCGGTCGAGCGGGTACGGCGTCGCGCCCATCATCTCCTCGACCACGTCGTAGTGCGGGTCGAGGTCGGCGCGGGTGATCGGCCACGGCCGGTGGCCGCCGTCCGGCCCCTTCTCGTCGTGGACGAACCAGCGCTCGTCCTTGCGCAGCAGCACGTTCGCGTAGATCAGGGAGCCGCCGCCCAGCCCCGAGGACACCACCGAGTCGCAGCCCTTGAAGCTCCACACGTCGAACATCCCGTACAGGCCCTCGGACGGATCCCAGAACGCGCGGCCCATCTGCCGCGGCGAGCGGGGGAAGCTCCCCGGCGGGTACGGCTGGCCGCGTTCCAGCAGCACGACCTCGTGTCCGGCCTCGGCCAGCCGGTACGCGGCGACGGAGCCCCCGAAACCGGAGCCGATGACCACGCTGTCCACGTGTTCCATCTGAGATCAGCCTGCCTTCCGCTTCAGGAAGTCGAGAACCTGGGGGAACACATCGGCCGCGGCGTTGGCGCCCATGAACGCGTCCTGGTGGCCGTAACCGGGGATGACCTCCAGCTCGTGCAGGCCGGGCGTGATCGCCTCCAGTACGTGGTGGCAGACGATGTTGGAGTCGGTGAACACGTGGTTGCGGTCTCCGGTCAGGAACAGGATCGGCGTGGTGACGTCGGCGGCGCCCGCCAGGTAGTCGTTGGGCAGGGCGGCGTGGCGCGGGTCCCCCGGCTTGTACTTGACCGCCCGTCCGGCCCGCACCATCTTGTGGACGTGCCGGTAGTAGTGCACGCCGCTGGCGCCGAACAGGTCGGGCAGCCGGGCGTGGGTGACCGGCGACATCTTGTCGTGGCTGAAGATCGGCTTCCCGCCGCCCCACATGAAGCTGAGCAGGTGGCAGGCCGGCTCGTCGCACGTCGGGTGGAACGGCGACACGGCCTTGGACAGCATCCAGCCGCGGGTCAGCACCGGGGACGTCGCGTAGCGCGGGTCGATGAACGTCGGCCCGAGGACGTACTCCATCAGCGCCGGCCCGAACCCCAGCTTCATCCGCGACCAGAACGGCGTCCGCGGGATCAGGCTCACGCTGTTGCAGGTCAGGCTGGTGACGTCGGAGACGGTCCCGGCGAACAGGGCCATCGAGAACGACACCGCGCCCAGGCAGTGCGTGATCACGTGCACCCGCCGGTCCCCGACGTGGCGGCGCAGCTCCTCCAGCGCCGCCGGGTGGTCGTGCAGCGCGATGTCGTCCAGGGTGTGGCGGTGCGTCTCGGTGTCGTAGGGGAAGCGGCCGCTCATCCGGTAGTCCAGCGCCCACACGTCCCCGAACCCGGCGTCGTGCAGGAAGTTCACCAGGTTGGTGTGCTCCGGCATGATGTACATGTCGCTGGAGGTCGTGAGCCCGTGGATGAGCAGCACGACGTCGTCGCAGTCGGCGCGGCGGAACCGGGTGAGGTTCAGCCCCAGCCCGTCCCCGGTCGCGAAGGGGTGCACCGAGATCCCGGCGTCGGCGACGCCGGCGTGCGTGAACCGCGTGATCCGCTGTTCCATGTGAATCCCCTCCGCTTCTGACGTCCACAACCTTGCCAAACACGGATATCCGCGCGGCATCGTGGAGAACCCGTACATATCTACGTCTGGGGGCTGGGCTCCCGAACGGTACGTACGTGTACTAAGAGTCGGAATCAGGTGGTGTGGTTCACATCGACCGGTTCATTGCTGTCGCGACGCCGACCCGGGAGGAGACGCCGATCTTGGCGAAGACCCGCGACAGGTGGGTCTCGACCGTCCGCACGCTGAGGAAGAGCCGCTCGGCGATCTGCTGGTTGCTGCACCCCTCGGCGACGAGCGTGGCGATCTCCAGCTCGCGCGGCGACAGCCCGAACGGCGTGTCGCCCTTGCCGCCGGCCCCCGCGCCGCCGCGGCTGGGATTGGGCACCCGGACGCCGAGGCGCCGCTGCTCGCGGACGGTCTGGGCGTGCAGGTCCCGCATGCCGCAGGACTCGAAGATCTCCGCCGCCGCGCGCAGCCGCTCGCGGGCGGGGGCGCGCTGCCCCGCGGCGCCGTAGGCGATCCCGGCGGTCAGCTCGGCGCGGCCCGCCTCGGGCCGCCGCCCGGTCTTGGTGAGCAGCTCCGACGCCTCGACGGCGAGCGCCGCGGCCCGCGCGGGCTCGGCGGAGCGGATCGCGTGGGCGTGCGCCAGCCGCGCCAGCCCGACGTCGCCGATCAGCGCCGGGTTGGCGATGGCGTCGGCGATGCCGGCCCACTTGGCGGCGTCCTCGGGGTCGTCCTGCGCGGCGCGGACGCAGGCGAGGGTCTCCGCGCACATCACCAGGGTGCCGAAGTCCAGCCCCGGGGGGCCGTCGCCGCACACCGTGAGCAGGGCCTCGGCGCCCTCGTCCAGCCGTCCGGCGTTGATGATCGCGAAGGCGCGGGCGACGTGGGCCATGTGCGTCCACCACTCGCCGGAGCCGGTGTCGTTGGCGACGGCCTCGTCGCCGGCCCGCAGCGCCTCGTCGTGGTCGCCCATCCAGCTGGCCGCCAGGCAGTACTGGGTGAGCCCGTAGGCCAGCACCTCCTTGGAGCGCAGCTCCCGCCCGACCGCGGTGGCCTCGTCGGCGGCCGCGGCCGCCTCCTCCAGGCGCCCCAGCAGGTTCAGCGCCCGGGCCTGCCCGGCGAGCATGTAGCCGATGATGTAGGTCTGCCCGGTCCCGCGCGAGATCGTCACGAGCCGTTCGGCGTGCCGCAGCGCGGTGTCGTACATGCCGAGCAGCAGCTCGGCCCACAGCAGCCAGGCGAAGCAGTCCAGGCAGTCGGCGAAGTCGTTGTCGGAGGCGGCCGAGAAGAGCTGGTCGGCGGTCTGCGCGTGGCCGATCGCGTCCTCGACCCTCCCGCGCCCGTAGGTCACCATCGGCCGCATCGCGGCGACCGCCGCCGTCAGCCCGGGCCCCCATCCCGGGGCGCTCTCGGGGATCGTCTCCATGACGGCGTGGGACCCGCGGGTGTCGATGCGCTGGATCCGGTCGGCGAGCAGGCGGAGCCGCAGCAGGACGGCCTCGGGGGTCTGCCGGTCGGTGATGCGGCGCAGCTCGTCCAGCACCAGTGCGCGGGCCTCGTGGATGCGCCCCAGCTGCCGCTCCATCACCGCGCGCAACTGGACGGTCCGGGCGCGGCGGACGGTGTCGTCGGCGGGCAGCAGCGCGAGCAGGGCGTGGGTGGTCTCACGGCCCTGCTCGGCGTGGCCGCTGACGGTCTGCACGTGGGCGAGCTCCAGCAGCAGCTCCACCCGGTCGGTGTGCGCGCCGCCGGCCGCCGTGTCGGGCGCGTCCGGCATCAGCCGCAGCGCCGCCTCCAGCCAGTACGCGGCGGTGCCCGGGGCCTGGAGCGCGACGGCGCGGGCCGCCTCCACCAGCGTCCCGATGGCCGCGCGGTCGCCGAACCTGGCCGAGCGCACCACGTGGTGGGCGCGGACGGCGGCGGGCGCGCCCAGCTCCGTCAGCCGGGACGAGACGCGGTCGTGGGCGGCGAACCGCCAGCCCGCCGCCGTCGAGGCGTAGGCGACGTGCCGCACCAGGGGATGCCGGAACCGGAACCGCCCCCCGGCCGCGGGGCGGACCACGTCGTGCGCGGTCAGCACGTCCAGCGCGGCCAGCGCGCCGGCCTGGTCGATCTCGGCGGCGACGGCGGCCAGGGCCGGCTCGAACACGTCGGCGGCGACGGCCGCGCCCCGCGCCATCAGCAGCGCCTCGGGCGGCAGCGCGCTCAGCTCGACCTGGAGCGCCGTGCGGACGGCGGGCGGCACCTCGGTCAGGTTCGCCACGCCCTGCTCCCAGCCGAGCCGCTCGGGGTCCTCCCGGCCGCCGACCGGGTCGTCGGCGCGGTTCATCCGGGACAGGGCCTCAAGGTAGAACGGGTTCCCGCCGCTGGCCTTGTACAGGGCCTCGCAGCGCGACTGGCTCACCTCCGGGCCCAGGAACTCCTCCACCTCGCTCTGGGTGAGCGGGTCGACCGCCACGTGCACGCCCTGCGGGCCGGCCGCGTCCACCAGCGCCGCCAGCCGGGGCGACGCCTGCGCCGGACGGTAGGCCACCGCCAGCAGCAGCCGCGCCCGCGGCGGATGCCGGACCAGATGGTCCAGCAGCTCCACGGTCGCGTCGTCGGCCCAGTGCAGGTCGTCCAGGATCAGCACGAGCCCGGACGGCGCCGCCAGCCCCTCCAGCAGGTGCCGCACCGTCCGGTGCAGCTGGTAGCGGGCCACGCCCGAGGCGGGGGAGGCGGCCGGCGGATCGTCGGCGATGTCGGCCAGCGCCGGGAACACCGTCCCCAGCAGGCGCAGCTCGGCGGGCGGCAGTTCGAGGGCGTGCTCCTCCAGGTGGTCGTCGAGGGCGTCCACGACGGCGCCGAACGGCATCTCCTGCTCGAACTCGGCCGCGCGGCCGGCCAGGAAGGGCAGCCGCCGCGCGGTGGCTGCGTCCGCCAGCTCGCCCAGCAGCCGTGTCTTGCCCGCGCCGGGCTCGCCGACCAGGGCAAGGAAGCCATAGCCGGCCTCGGCCCCGTCCAGGGCACGGCCGAGCGCGTCCAGCGCGTCCCGGCGCCCAACCAGCGGAGCGTTGCCGGGCTGAGCACCGGCGTCGCGGGCCGCACGACCCTCCATGTCCACACCCCAACAGCGACAGGCGGTCGAAACGCCGTGATTCTGTTTCGCCGATTTACCTTATCGGGTCATTCATCAATAAGGCAGGACAACGCGCCCGAAACCCCGCGGCTCGCCCTCCACGGGCGGGCCCTCTTCGCGGCCGTTGTCCACTGCCTATCAACCGTCGCCGCGCGCTCCATGTCAACCTTGTTGGAGTAAACGGTTCCGTACTCGCCACAGTCTTCGCAACTCGTCACATCGTGTCCCGTCCCGGCCAGTGCTTCAGGCGCGACCACGAGCGGCGCGGGGAGTCGGCCAGCCGGCTCAGCGCGACCACGGTCGCGGACGGTCTGGCGGCCTCCCGGCCGTGGCCCAGACCCCGCATGAACGCGACCTGCTCCAGCGTCGGCGGACCCACGGCGAGGCTGCGCAGCGTCGCGGTGGCCGCGTCCGCCCGTCCCGTCCGGACGAGGTAGGCGGCCGACATGGACCCGGTGCGGCCCACCCCGGCCCCGCAGTGCACGAACACCGGCCCACGCGCCCGCGCGACCGCGTCGAGGAACCGCGCGACCTGCTCCCGCGACGGCGCCTGGCCGTCGCGCACCGGGATGCGCACGGCCGTCAGCCCCGCCCGCCCCGGCCGCGCGAGCGCCGCGTCCCCCAGCCTCTCCGCGCGCAGGTCGACGACCGTCCGGACGCCCCGCGCGGCGAGCCACCGGTACCCCTCGCCGGTCGGCGCGGCGCCCCGCCACAGATGATCGTCCACGCGGGTGAAGTTCTTGATCCCCGGCACGTCCGCCGGCCGCTCCCCGCCAGTGGCGCGCTCCTGCGCGCGCGCCGACCCGCTCATCGCGAGGATCGACAGGCTGACCACCAGCCACGCCAGCGCGTACGAGCCGCCGCAGCACAGCAGCGTCCACCCGAGGACACGCCGAGAGATCCGCATCCGGCAACAGTAGCCGCGTACCTGACCGAACCATGTTCTTTTGCGCGGAGCCGCCGGGGGCCGCCGCGGTCATTCGGCGATCAGCACGTCCAGGGTCCGGGGGCCGTGCACGCCCTCCACCCGGGTCAGCTCGATGTCGCTCGTCGCGGACGGCCCGGACACGAACGTCAGCGGGCGGAGCGGATCCAGCCGTTCGAGGGCCTCGGGCACGTCGGCGGCGACCTGGTCGGCCAGGACGACGATCAGGTGGTGGTCGGGGACGAGCGACAGCGCGCGCGGGCCCTGCCCCGGGCCGTGGTCGAGGACGATCGTGCCGGTCTCGGCGATCGCGGCGGCGCAGCCGGTGACCGCGCCCGCCAGCCCGTCCAGGTCGGCCACGGCCGGGTCGCGGACCACCGAGGCGCCCGCCAGGGCCGTCCACCCGGCGGGAAGCCCGGACGGGATCCCGTGGACGCCGGGACGGGCCGCCAGGCGCTCGGCGACCGCCTCCGGGAGATCGGCGGAGGGCACGCGCAGGACGGTCGCGCGGTAGTCGGCGACCCGCTCGGCGAACAGGTCGAGCACGCCGTCCGCGTGGTGCCGCCGCAGGTAGTCGCGGTCGATCGCGGCGTAGGAGGCGGCGACCTCCGCGGCCGCCCGCGTCGGGACGATCCGCTCGATCCGGCCGAGGATGTCCTCGCGCGCGCTCACCCGCCCGCCCCTTCCTCTGTCCGGCCGCCGTCCGTCCGGGTCCACCAGGCGCGGAACGACTCGGGCGGCGGAACGGGCAGGTCGCGTGTCGCGGTCCAGGCGCCGAGCGCCCCGGGCAGGCGCCGGATCCGTCCGCCGCGTCGCGCGAACCGGCGGCCACCGGACGCGGCGCGCTGCGCCAGCGCCAGACGGGCGGGGGAGCGGAGCGTCCACCCCGCCGCCGCCATCGCGGCCCGCTCCAGCGGGTGGCGCGGGCCCTTCTCGACCGCGCGGGCCCGCAGGTGCACCAGCACCTCGGGGATGTCGATGGCGACCGGGCACGCGTCGAAGCACGCCCCGCACAGCGTCGAGGCGTAAGGAAGGGAGGCGTCCACGTCCGACCCGATGCCCCTGATCTGCGGCGACAGGATCGCGCCGATCGGCCCCGGGTAGGGCGAGCCGTAGGCGTGGCCGCCCGCGCGCTGGTAGACCGGGCACACGTTCAGGCACGCCGAGCAGCGGATGCAGCGCAGGGCCTGCCGCCCGACCTCGTCGGCGAGCGTGGCGACGCGCCCGTTGTCCAGCAGGACGAGGTGGAAGTCGCGCGGGCCGTCGCCGGGGTGGACGCCCGTCCAGGTGGAGGTGTAGGGGTTCATCCGCTCGGCCGTCGACGAGCGAGGCAGCAGTTGCAGGAACACCTCCAGGTCCCGCCAGCTCGGGACGAGCTTCTCCACGCCCATCACCGAGATCAGCGTCTCGGGGAGCGTGAGGCACATCCGGCCGTTGCCCTCCGACTCCAGGACCACGAGCGTGCCGGTGTCGGCGACGGCGAAGTTCACGCCCGAGACCGCGACCTTCGCCGACAGGAACTTGGCGCGCAGGTGCCGCCGGGCCGCCTCGGCCAGCTCGGCGGGCGCGTCGGTCAGGCCGTCCGGCGCGCCGGGCATCGCCCGCAGGAAGATGTCGCGGATGTCGGAGCGGTTGCGGTGGATGGCCGGGACGAGGATGTGCGAGGGCCGGTCGTCGCCGAGCTGGACGATCAGCTCGGCGAGGTCGGTCTCGTAGGCGGTGACGCCGCGCTCCGCGAGCGCCTCGTTCAGCCCGATCTCCTGCGTGGCCATCGACTTGACCTTGACGACCTCGCGCTCCCCGGTCGCCCGGACCAGGTCGGCGACGATCCGGTTCGCCTCGCCGGCGTCCCGGGCCCAGTGCACGGTGCCGCCCGCCCCGGTCACCCGCTCCTCCAGCAGCCGCAGGTAGTGGCCGAGGTTCGCCAGGACGTGGTCCTTGATCTGCTTGCCCGACTCGCGGAGCGCGGCCCAGTCGTCCAGCTCGGCGACGGCGTCGGCGCGCCGGCCCCGGATCGTGGTGGTGGCGTGGGCGAGGTTCGCGCGCAGCCGCGTGTCGGCCACCGCGCGCCGCGCCGCGTCCGGGAAGGCGGGCATGCCGACGTAGGTGGGCATCGCCGTCTCGCGCCCCCGCCCGCCCCCGCTCATGCTGGATCCTGTTCGGTGGAGGCGAGGATCTCGGCCAGGTGGACGGTCCGCACCCCGGAGCCGGCGCGGGAGAGCGAGCCGCCGATGTGCGCCAGGCAGGAGTTGTCGGCGGCGCACAGCGTCCCGGCGCCCGTCTCGCGGACGCGGGCGATCTTGTCGGCGCCCATCGCGGCCGACACCTCGGCGTTCTTGAGCGCGAACGTGCCGCCGAAGCCGCAGCACTCCGCCGCGTCCGGCAGGTCGGCCAGGTCGATGCCGCGGACCGCGCGCAGCAGCCGCAGCGGCCGGTCGCCCACGCGCAGCATCCGCAGCGAGTGGCAGGTCGGATGGTAGGTGACGCGGTGCGGGTAGTACGCCCCGACGTCGGTGACGCCCAGCACGTCGACGAGGAACTCCGACAGCTCGTGGACGCGGGAGGCCACCCCGGCGGCCCGCGGCGCCAGCCGGGGATGCCAGTCGCGGATCATCGCGCCGCAGGACGCGGACGGCGTCACGATCGCGTCATAGGGCTCGAACGCCTCGGCGAACCCCTTCACCAGGCGCAGCGCCTGGCCGCGGTAGCCGGTGTTGAGGTGCATCTGCCCGCAGCACGTCTGCGCGAGCGGGAAGTCGACGTCGTGACCGAGCCGCCGCAGCAGCTTCACCACCGCCCGGCCCGTCCCCGGGTACATCGTGTCGTTCACGCAGGTGAGGAACAGCGCGACCTTCATGTCTGCCTTTCCTCCGGGGCTCCACCGGGTGACCTTACCGGTTGGTGGACACGCCCCGCCCGCGTCGCGGCGTCCGCGCGCGAAGAGGTCGGCCGGCGACCCGGACCGTGCGTATCACCGCACCGTCCCCACCCGGGCCGCCGACCGTCCCTATGGGCCCGCTCGACCAAGTGAACCCGAAGGGACAACGACGCGCCCCTTCCAGAAGTTCGCGCCCGCGCCAGATTTCCTCATCGCACCGCCATGCCGTAGCGTCCGGCCGCCGCGGCCAGGGTCTCCGCCATCCGCGCGCGGAGCCGCGCGGGCGCGACGACCTCGGCGTCGCTTCCCAGCCGCAGCAGATCGGCGACCGCCTGCTCGTCGGACTCGACGGGAAGGGCGACGCGCGTCCACCCGTCCGGCTCGACCGCGGCCGTGGCGAGCGCGGCCTGGACCGTGGCCGCCTCCGCCAGGTGCGGCAGCCGCTCCAGGCCCGCCGGCGACAGCCGCACGACCGCCCGCCCCTGGTGCCTCCTGGCGTCGAACCCGGCGAGGTACGCCCGCCAGTGCGCGGCGAGGTCGAAGCCCTCCGCGCGCTCGAACGCCTCGTCCAGGACGTGCAGGTCGAGGATCCGCGACACCCGGTAGGTGCGGAAGCCCCCGCCGCGCCGCGCCACCACGTACCAGAGGCCGCCCTTCAGGACGAGGCCGTGCGGCTCCACGGTCCGGGTGACCTCGCGTGGCCGCTCCCAGCGCAGGTAGCGCACCCGGACGCGGCGCTGGTGCCACACCGCGTCCGCGACCGCCGCCAGGTGCGGCGTGGGGTCGCCGTCCTGATACCAGGACGGCGCGTCCAGATGGAACCGCTCGCGCAGGCGGCCGCTGCGGTCGCGCATCTCCTTGGGCAGCGCGGCCGTCAGCTTGAGCTCCGCCGCCGCGACCACCGCCCCCAGGCCGAGGTCGTCGGCTGCGGCGGGCAGGCCCGTGAGGAACAGCGCCTCGGCCTCCTCGCCGGTCAGCCCGGTCAGCCGCGTCCGGTAGCCGCCGACCAGCCGGTACCCGCCCGCGTGCCCGGCCTCCCCGTACACCGGCACGCCCGCCGCGCTCAGCGACTCGACGTCGCGGTAGATCGTCCGCTCGGACACCTCCAGCCGCTCCGCCAGCTCCCGCGCGGTCATCCGCTCCCGCGTCTGGAGCAGGAGGAGGATCGACACAAGACGGCTCGCGCGCATGGCACGAACTCTACTGACAGAAGATGTCAGTGGACCCCGCTTAGCGTCCCGTCCATGAACTACGAGAACTTCGTCGAGCGCTACGTCGCCGTCTGGACCGAGACCGACCCCGAGACCCGCCGCAAGATGATCCCCGAGCTGTGGGCCGAGGACGGCGTGGAGTACATCGAGAACGCCGAGTACCGCGGCCACGAGGCGATCGAGGCCCGCGTCACCGCCGCCCACGACGAGTTCTTCCGGGACGTCGGCCACGTCTTGCGCGCCGCGGGCGACACCGTCGCCCACAACCTCGGCGTCCGCTTCACCATCTACATCCTCCCGGCGGGCGGCGGGGGGATCACCTGGACGGGTGCCGTCTTCGCCAAGCTCGGCGACGACGGGCTCATCGAGTTCGACTACCAGTTCGGCGACCCGCCGTCTCCCCGGGTGCCCTAAGGGGTGCCGGTGACGGCGGGCCGCGGAGGGGCTCAGGGGAGCAGGGACAGCTCCAGGTGGGCGGAGACGATCCAGTTGGGCACGTCGACGACCTCGGAGATCTTCAGGTCGGCGGCGATACTGGCGAGCAGGTAGGCGTCGACCGGGGCCATGCCGGTGCGGGCGGCGACCTCGTCCACCAGGGCGCGGACGGCGTCCCGCGCGGCCCGCATGAGGTCGGGCCCGATGCCGGTGGTGGCGAGCGCGGCGCCGGTGCGGTGGGTGCGCGGGTGCGTCTCGATGATCGGGGTGGACGGCGCGGCGCCGCGGCGCAGGCCCACCCGGAGGCGGACGGCCGCCTCCGTCTCGATGCCGGTGCCGCAGACCTCGCCGTCGCCCATCGCGGCGTGCGCGTCGCCGAGCGACAGCAGCGCGCCGTCCACGCCGACCGGCAGGACGAGCCGGGCGCCGGGGCCGATGTGCCGGATGTCCATGTTGCCGCCCCAGCGGCGCGGCGGGACGATCGAGTGCGCGCCGGGCTCGGGCGGCGCCACCCCGATCGTGCCGATCATCGGGACGACCGGGACGCGCAGCCCGGGCAGCGGCTCGGCCGCCCCGCCGGAGATCTTCGAGACGCGCAGGTGCGGGCCCGGGAAGTCGTCGGCGAGCAGGCCGAAGCCGGGGATGTTCGCCGTCCAGCCCCAGTCGCCCACCGCCTGGTCGAGGACGTCGATCACCAGGGCGTCGCCGGGCTCGGCGCCCTCGACCAGGAACGGGCCGGTCACCGGGTTCACCCGGGCGAAGTCGAGCGCGGCGACGTCGGCGGCGCCCGACCCGGCGCCGAGCTGGCCGCCGCTCGCGTCGGCCGTCTCGACCGTGAACTCCGCGCCGGGCGCGAGCGACGCGACCGGCGGGATGGCGTGGTCCCAGACGTTGTGGACGCTGGTTCGGCGGATGTGCATCAGTCCTCCAGGGTCAGGTTCGCGCCGCGGCCGGTGAGCCGAAAGAACACCAGTACCAGGACGCCGATGGCGAGCCAGGCCAGCCCGCCGGTCTTCGCGTCGGCGTCGGCGTTCCACAGCACCGTGCCGATGATCGCCAGGCCGAGCGCGGGCGCCAGGACGTGCAGGTGCCAGCGGGTGCTGCGGTGGCGCAGCCGGAAGTGGACGAACACGGCGACGTGCAGGACCAGGAACGAGAAGAGCGCGCCGAAGTTCACCAGTTGCGACAGCAGGCTGATCTGCCCGGTGAAGGTCAGCCCCAGGGCGAGCGAGACGGCCGCGACGAACAGGATGGCGCGCTCGGGCGTCCGGCGCACCGGGTGCACGCGCGCGAGGAAGGCGGGCAGCTTGCGGTCGCGGGCCATGCTGAACAGCAGCCGGGACGTGGCGGCCTGCGCGACGAGCGAGTTGGCGACGCCGGTGGCGAGCGCGGCGGCGACCGCCGTCGTCTGCTTGAGCCAGCCGCCGCCCGCGATCCAGGCGATGTCGTAGAACGCGGAGTTGGTGGCGTCGTCCCCGGCGAACCCGGTGCGGCCGGGCACCAGCAGCGCCGCGACCCAGGTCTGCGTGACGAACAGCACCGCGACCACGCACAGCGCCACCAGCGTGGCCCGTCCGACGAGCCTGCGGTCGCCGTCCCTCACCTCCTCCGACAGGGTGGAGATCCCGTCGAACCCCAGGAAGCTGAGCACCGCGATGGACAGCGCGCCGAAGATCAGGCCGGGGGTGAGCAGGTCCGGGTTGAGCATCGGGTCGAAGGAGAAGCGCGCGCCGTTCTCGCCTTCCGCGACGGCGGCGAGGCTGAACCCGACGAACAGCGCGAGCACCACCAGCTCGGCGAGCAGGAACAGCCGGTTCAGCCGGGCCGTCGAGTCGATGCCCATGAGGTTGATCGTGGTGTTGACCAGCACGAACATCACGACCCAGCACCACTGCGGGACCGAGGGCATCAGCGAGTTCAGCGCCGCCGCGCTCATCACGTACAGCAGGGTCGGCACGAGCAGGTAGTCCAGCAGGATCGCCCAGCCGGCGAGGAAGCCGACCTTGTCGTTGATGCCGCGTCCGGCGTAGGAGTAGACGGACCCGGCGACGGGGAACGCGCGCGACATCTCCCGGTAGCTGAGCGCGGTGAACAGCATCGCGACCAGGCCGATGAGGTAGGTCAGCGCGACCATGCCCTTGGACTCGTTGAACACGGCGCCGAAGATCGTGAACGGTGCGATGGGGAGCATCATCACCAGGCCGTAGACGGCCAGGTCGGTCAGGCCGAGCGAGCGCTTGAGCTCCTGGGCGTAGCCGAACGAGCGCAGCACCTCCTCGCCGTCGGCCTCGCCGGAGCCGCCGCCTTTGCCGGGCTCAGGGCCGGCGGGTTTGGAATGGGCTGTCGTCATCTGCGCACGCGCCTTTCGGGGGAGGGAGCGTCGGCGGCCGCGCGGCCGGGCAGGCGCCGTCACCCGGCGTTCCGGCAGGCGGGTTCGCGGGAGCGGTGGGAGCGGCGGGGGACTGATGCGGATGCGAGGATAAGCGGAGAAAGGTCTAAGATCTAGACCTTTCTTGGAAGCTATGGTTTCGGTCGGGGCGGCGCGCCGGGGACGGGAACCAAGGGCGAGGGCGATGAGCGGTAGCGATGGGCACTGACGCGCTCGGGCCGCTGCATCCGGCGCGCACGGGCGAGCAGGTCGCCCACCGCCTCGCCACGGCCATCGCGCTCGGCGAGTTCAGCCTCGGCGACCGGCTGCCCAGCGAGCGCGACCTGGCGGCGCTCCTCCAGGTGAGCCGCGAGAGCGTCCGGGCCGCCCTCAGGACGCTCTCCGAGTCCGGCCTGGTGGAGATCAGGCGCGGCCGGGGCGGCGGCGCGTTCGTCCTGGCCGAATGGGGCGAGGCGAGCGAGAGCGCCGTCCGCGGCGCTCTGCTGGAGCGGTGGGAGGAGTTCGAGGAGCTGTTCGACTACCGGCGGCTCGTCGAGGGCCTGATCGCCCGCACCGCCGCCGAGCGCGCGGGCGCCGCCGACCACGCCGCCATCGCCCGGATCCTGGCCGCGTTCGACGCCGCCGCGACGCCCGGCGAGGCCCGCGAGCACGACGTGGCGCTGCATCTGGCGGTGGCACGTGCCACGCACAACGGCCGCCTGGTCAGGCTGCACGAGCGGCTGCTGTCGGAGGTCAGCCTGGGGGTGTCGGCCGAGCCGTACACCTGGGCGATCTACGCCGAGGCCGGGCCGCACCACCACGCGCTGGCCGAGGCGATCGCGCGCGGCGACGCCGGCGCCGCCGCGCGGATCGCCTCCGACCACTTCGCCATCACCGAGGACGCGCTGCGCCGCCTGGCCGCACGGGTCCGCCCGCCCGGGATTCAGGCGGCCGGTTCTGGGCACGATCGCCACCGCAGGACGCACTGACCAGGGGGGATGGGGACCGTGACCGTACCTAGCGTCGACCTGATCGACGGCGCCTCGATGCCGCAGCTCGGCTTCGGGGTCTTCCAGGTGCCGGACGACGAGGCCGAGAGCGCCGTGGCGACCGCCCTGGAGAACGGCTACCGCAGCATCGACACCGCGAGCGCCTACCAGAACGAGGAGGGCACCGGCCGCGCCCTGCGCGGCTCGGGCGTGCCGCGCGAGGAGCTGTTCGTCACCACCAAGCTGTGGAACACCGAGCAGGGCCACGACAACGCGCTGCGCGCCTTCGACGCGAGCTTGGGGCGCCTCGGCCTGGACTACCTGGACCTCTACCTGATCCACTGGCCGATGCCGGCCCGCGGCACGTACGTGGAGACCTGGCGCGCGCTTGAGAAGCTCAAGGCCGACGGCCGCGTCCGGTCGATCGGCGTCTCCAACTTCACCGTCGAGACGCTCCAGCGGCTGCTGGACGAGACCGACGTCGTGCCGGTGATCAACCAGGTCGAGCTGCACCCCTACTTCCAGCAGCCCGGGCTGCGCACCTTCCACCGCGAGCACGGCATCCACACCGAGGCGTGGGCCCCGCTCGGCCAGGGCCACGGGCTGCTGGAGGACCCGGCGCTGGCCCGCATCGCGCAGGCCCACGACCGCACCCCGGCCCAGGTCGCGCTCCGCTGGAACCTGCAGCTCGGCAACGTGGTCATCCCGAAGTCGGTGACGCCGTCCCGGATCGCCGAGAACATCGACGTGTTCGACTTCGACCTGGGCCCCAGCGACATGGCCGCGATCGGCGAGCTGGACAAGGGCACCCGGTTCGGCCCGGACCCCGCCACGTTCGACGCGGCAGGCTGAGCTCAACGCGGCAGGCTGAGCTCAACGCGGCAGGCTGAGCTCAACGCGGCAGGCTGAGCTCAACGCGGCAGGCTGAGCTCAACGCGGCAGGCTGAGCTCAACGCGGCAGGCTGAGCTCAACGCGGCGGGCTGAGTGCGACGGGCTGGGTTCGATGCGACGGGCCGGGTTCGGCGCGGCGGGCTGAGGCGCGACGGGCCGGGTTCGGCGCGGCGGGCTGAGACGCGACAAGCCGAGTTCGGCGCGACGGGCCGACCGCGCGGATTCATCGTGCGGTCATCTCAGGGGCGGCCGGTCGTTCCGCGCGCCGGGGACCTTCCCGGCGTGAGCATCGTCCCCCGCCTCCGCTCCCGTCCGTCCGGACGCCTGGCCGCCGCCGTCACGATGGTGACGGCGGCGGGCGCGTCCGCCCCGTCCGTCCCTTCTCCGTCCTTCCCCGTCCCGGTCGCCGCCGTGTCCGACCGTGCGCCCGCGGGCCCGTGCCGGGGCTCCGCGCGTACCGACTTCGACGGCGACGGCGTCCCCGACCAGGCCATCGGAGCCCCGTACGCGAACGTCCGGGGCCGGTTCCGCGCGGGCGCCGTCGCCGTCCAGATGGCCTCCGGCCTGGCGTGGCTGTCCCGGGAGGGCGCCGCGCGGCGCGGTGACGGGTTCGGCGCGGCCCTGGCCGCCGGCGACTTCGACCGCGACGGCTGCGACGACCTGGCAGTCGGCGTCCCGGACCTGGCCTTCGGCGCCCGCGCGCCCGGCGCGGAGGGCAACGGCGCGGTCCAGGTCTTCCGGGGCACCCCGTCCGGCCTGCGTCCCGGGCCGCTGCTGACCGTCCGGACCCTGCGGCGCCCGTACGGCACCGACCGCTTCGGCGCGGCGCTCGTCGCCGCCGACCTCGACCACGACCGCGATGACGAGCTGGTCATCGGCGCGCCCGGCCTGGCGGGCGGGGGCGGCGTCGCGGTCTTCGGCCTCCACGGCCGCGCTCTGCGTCCCGGTCCCGTCGTCACCCAGGGCACCGCCTGGGTCGGGCAGCGGGGCGCCGACACAGACGGGTTCGGGACCGTCCTCGCCGCCGGGGACTTCGACGGCGACGAACGCGCCGAGATCGCCGTGGGCGCCCCCGACGACGGCTCGCGCGGCGCGGGCACGGTGACCGTCCTCGACCCGCTGGAACGGTCCGCCAACTACGTGGGCCAGGAGGAGCCGGACGTGGACGGCACGCCCGAGCGCGCGGACGGCTTCGGCGCCGCGCTGGCTGCGGCCGACTTCGACGGCGACGGCCGCGACGACCTCGCCGTGGGCGCTCCCGGCGAGGACCGGGAGGACTCCGCCGCCTACGCCGAGGGCTCCGTCCAGGTCCTGGCCGGGCCGTCGATGAGCCGGCTCGGCCCGTCCTGGACGGGCCGGGCCCGGGGCGGCCGCTTCGACCGCTACGGCGCGGCCCTGGCGGCGGGCGACCTGACCGGCGACGGCGTCCCCGATCTGGTGGTGGGCGCCCCCGGCCGCAACACGGTCCAGATCCTGCGCGGCGCCCGCGGCACGGGCCCGACCAGGCGCGGGGCGGTGACCATCGCCTCGCCTCTCGACGCGTCCAGCCGCTTCGGCGACGCCCTGACCGTCCACGCGCCCTCCAGGACCGGCCCGCGCCCCGCCGACGCCCGGGCCGGCGCGGGGACGCTCCTCATCGGGGCCCCTGGAGCCCACGGCTTCGGAGGCGCGGTGCTCCTGGTCCCCGCGCCGACCGCCCGTCCGACGCCGTTCCCGGTGCCGCCCCGGGGCCTCACCGGCCTCTCCCTCACCTGACCGGCACGGACGGGGAAGGGAACCGGGAACGCGCCGGGGGCGTCCAAGGTCTGTCCGGTGCCACGCCCGAAGGGGGAATCATGGCGGCCATGAGAACCCGCCGGCTCCTGCTCGCCCTGCTCGTCCCGTCCGCCGCCGCGTTGGCGGCCTGCGGCACGGGGGCCTCGGCGGATCCGGCCGACCCGGCGGTCAAGCCGGGGACGGCCTTCACCCTCGCGCCCGGCCGCACCGCCCGCCTCGAAGGAGGCGCGCTGACGGTGCGGTTCGACGATGTGAAGAACGACAGCAGGTGCCCGGCCAACGTCCACTGCGTGTGGGCGGGCGACGCTACCGTGACGGTGACGATCACCGCGGGTAAGGCGGCCCCGGCCCCGCGCGAGCTGCACGTCACCGGCACCTCCGCGAAGTCGGCGGCGGTGCCCGGGTACGTCGTGAGCCTTGTCGGCTTGGCGCCCGAGAGGAAGACCGACAAGCCCGTCCCGTCCGGCGACTACCGGGCCCAGCTCCGCATCGACAAGTCCTGACCGGGCCGCCCCGGCCCCCGGCCCAGGTCAGCGGGCGGAGGGGCCCAGGGAGCGGGCGCCGTCGGGGATGGTGAACGTCGCGGCGACCGTGGCGGCGGCGCCCCGCCGGGTGACGTAGGGCAGGGTGTGGAACTCGGCCCGCAGCTCTCCCGGAGCGAGCCGGCCGAGGACGTAGCCGCGCCGCTGGTCGACGAAGGCGATGTGCGGGTTCTCGGCGCGGACCGTCGCGTTGCCGACCGGGTCCGCGGAGCCGTCGCCGTCGCTGGCGATGGACGTGGAGACCAGCTCGACGCCGACCGGCGGCGAGGACGGGTCGTCGAAGTCGGCGAGCAGGTCGCAGGCGTGCGCCACGTGGACGTCGCCGGTGAGGACGACCGGGTTGCGGGCGCCGGAGGACCGCAGGGCGCCCAGCAGGCGGCCGCGCTCGGCGGCGTAGCCGTCCCAGCCGTCCAGGGCCATCTCCTGGCCGGGGCCCAGCCGGTGGTCGCGCTGGGCGAGGAAGACCTGCTGCGCCAGGATGTTCCAGCGCGCGCGGGAGCCGCGCAGGCCCGCGTCCAGCCAGCGGAGCTGGGACGGCCCGAGCAGCGCGCGGCGGGAGTCGAGCCGGTCGTCGCACCCGGCGCGCAGCCCGTCGTCGCAGGGCTGGTCGGAGCGGAACTGGCGGGTGTCGAGCAGGTGGACCGACGCCGTCGCGCCCCAGTCCAGGCGCCTGGTCAGCGTGATGCGGCCGTCCCGGCGGAACGCGGACGCGCGCAGCGGCATGTGCTCGTAGTAGGCGCGGATCGCGGCCCGCCTGCGCGCCGGAAAGCCGGGGACCTTCGTGCCGGCAGCGTTCCCGGCCCAGTTGTTCTCCACCTCGTGGTCGTCCCAGATCACCGCCCAGGGCGCGGCGGCGTGCGCGGCGCGCAGGTCCGGGTCGGTGCGGTACTGGGCGTGCCTGCGCCGGTAGTCGGCGAGCGACAGGCACTTGCCGGGGGTGTGGCGGCGGACGACCGGGAGCGTTCCATCGTCGCCCGCGGCGTCCTCGTACAGGTAGTCGCCGAGGTGGAGGACCAGGTCGGGATGCTGCTCGGCCAGCCGCCGGTAGGCGGTGAAGTAGCCGTGCTCGTAGTCCGCGCACGACACGGCGCCGAACGCCAGCGGCGACAGCGCGCCGGGCGCCGGGGCCGTCCGCGTCCGGCCGGTGGGGGAGATGTGCCCGCCGGTCCGGAACCGGTAGAAGTGGTCGGCGCCCGGGCGCAGCCCGTGGAGTTCGACGTGCACGCTGTGGGCGCCTGACCGGCGCGCCGTCGCGCGGCCCGAGCGGACCACGCGGCGGAAGCCCTCGTCCTCGGCCACCTGCCACTCCACGGGGACGTCGCGGTCCGGCATCCCGCCGTGGCCGTCCCCGGCGAGCGGGTGGGGGGCGAGGCGCGTCCAGAGCACGAACCCGTCCGCGGCCGGATCGCCGGACGCCACGCCCAGCTGGAACGGATCGGGCGTCCCGGGCGCCCGCCGCGCGGTCGGGACGAGCGGCGCGGCCCGTTCCAGCGGCGCGGAGGGGCCCGCCGGCGCGCCGTGGGCGAAGGGCGCCGCCGCGGCCAGGTGCGTCGCGCCCGCGATGGTGGTGGTGGCCAGGAACGTCCTGCGTGTCATGTCCACGACGTCCAGTGGAGATCACCGGATTGAGCCGCGGCCGACCACGAAGGCAACGCGGCGTGAAGGGCCCGTGGCGGAGCCGGAGGCGGCGGACGGCCGTTCACCGGGCCGCCGGACAAGGTTGCCCTGGCCGTCACCGGACGGGTCCTGGCCCGGGTACCCGGCGCTCGGTACCGTCCGGGCGGCGGTGATCTCCGGCGACGGTCGTCCGCGTGGCGCCGCCGCGAGAGGAGCCGAGATGGTGGCCGGTGGAGCAAGGCGGGGCGCGTTCTGGACGAGGCGGCGGGCCGCGGTGATCGCGGCCGCCGGGGTCCTGCTGCCGGTCGCCGCGGTGAGCACGGCCCAGGCGGCGCCGCACGCCGCGGAGCCGGCGGTCTTCGGGCACCGCGGCGCGTCCGGGTACCGCCCCGAGCACACCGCCGGGTCGTACGAGCTGGCCGTCCAGATGGGCGCCGACTACATCGAGCCGGACCTGGTGCCGACCAAGGACGGCGTGCTGGTCGCCCGGCACGAGAACGAGATCGGCGGCACGACGGACGTGTCCCGGCATCCGGAGTTCGCGTCCCGCCGGACCACCAAGACCGTGGACGGGACGAAGGTCACCGGCTGGTTCACCGAGGACTTCACGCTGGCCGAGCTGAGGACGCTGCGCGCCGTCGAGCGGCTCCCGGACGTCCGGCAGCGCAACACGCTCTACAACGGCCGCTACCAGGTGCCGACCCTTCAAGAGGTCGTCGACCTCGCCAAGAGCCTCGGCGCCCGGTACCACCGCCGCGTCGGGATCATCCCCGAGACCAAGCACCCGACCTACTTCCGCTCGATCGGCCTGCCGCTGGAGGGGGCGCTGATCAGGACCCTCAAGGCCAACGGCCTGGACAAGCGGGACGGGCGCGCGATCGTCCAGTCGTTCGAGCCGTCGAGCCTGCGCATCCTGCACCGGGCGCTGCGCGTCCCCGGGCTCCAGGACCTGTCGGCGAGCGGCGCCCCGTACGACACGGTCGCCACCGGCAAGGGCCCCACGTTCGCCGAGATGATCACCCCGGCGGGGCTCAAGGAGATCCGCACCTACGCCCAGTGGATCGGCCCCGACAAGTCCCTGGTGATCCGGCCCCGGCCGGACGGCACGCTCGGCGAGCCGACCACGCTGGTCAAGGACGCGCACGCCGCGAAGCTCAAGGTCGGCCCGTACACGTTCCGCAACGAGAACCAGTTCCTGCCCGCCGCCCTGCGCAACGGGACCGTCCCGTCCGACTACGGGCAGGCGTTCCGGGAGTACGAGGCGTTCTTCAAGGCGGGCGTCGACGGCCTGTTCAGCGACAACGCCGACACGGCCGTCGCCGCCCGCGGCGACTTCCTCAAGGACTGAGCCGCGCCGGCCGATGTGAGCCCGCAGCCGTCCCATGCCTGACCTGGATGAACTCCGAAATATCACGCAGCGTAACGTCTGCGTCATGGAGGGTGATCGGGGGAACTGGGCCGGACCGGGAGGGCTGCGGGTGACGGCGGTGGCGCTCGTCGGCGCGCACCGGGTGTGGGCCGATCTGGCGGGCGTGCGGGGCGGGAGCGCCTTCCTGGTGACGCGGGACGGGGCGCTCGTCGGCTACTTCCCGTCCGTGGCGGAGCTGGCCGAGGTCGTCGACCTCGCCGACCTGCGGGCGGAGTGAGGCTCCCCGGTTTGCGAGGACGCAGCGGAGCTGTAATCGTTTACACCCGCAGCGGCTCGGCTCGCGAAGGAGAGGGACGTGTCAGCACAGCGGGAAGTGGTCGTCGTCGGCTCGGCCAACGCCGATCTCGTGGTCGCCGTCGACCGCCGTCCGGGCCCGGGGGAGACCGTCCTCGGCTCCGACCTGGCCGTCCACCCGGGCGGCAAGGGCGCCAACCAGGCGGTCGCCGCCGCCCGCCTCGGCGGCCGGGTCGGCATCGTCGGCCGGGTCGGCGACGACCCCCACGGCGACCTGCTGCGCGGCGCCCTCGGCGGCGCCGGTGTGGATCTGACCCACCTGAGCACCACCCCGGGGCCGAGCGGGGTCGCGCTCATCACGGTCGGGCCGGACGGCGACAACAGCATCATCGTCTCGCCCGGCGCCAACGCCCGGCTCACCCCCGCCGACGCGGCGGGCGCCCGCGAGATGATCGCCGCCGCGTCCGTCGTGTCGTTCCAGATGGAGATCCCGCTGCCCACGATCGTGGCCGCCGCGCGCATGGCCTCCGCCGCCGGCGTCCGGGTCGTGCTCAACCTGTCCCCGCCCGCCC
>NZ_SMKU01000127.1 GCF_004349215.1 Actinomadura rubrisoli
TCTTCCGCTGGGCCACCCGCTACAACACCCGCCGCAGGCACTCCCGCCTCGGCCAACTCTCACCGATCAACTACGAGAAACCACCGGTAGCCTGACCGCTACCGCCTGAAATCGGTGTCCACATTTCGGGGGGAAGCCCCGTGTTCACGACACGGCCGCCCTCGCGGACCTTCTGGGTGAGGGCGTCCACCCACACGAACGCATACGGGCCGCCCTCCAGCGGCCGGTTGCGGAACGCGGCCACCTGCGCGTCCAGCACCTTGGACATCTCGCTGACCTGGCTTTTGGAGATGCCCTTGATGCCCATCTGCTCGACCAGCTTGTCCACCCGCCGCGTCGACACCCCCAGCAGATAGGAGGTGGCCACCACGCTGACCAGGGCCTGCTCGGCCCGGCGGCGGCGTTCCAGCAGCCACTCGGGGAAGTACGACCCCGACCGCAGCTTGGGAATCGCCAGCTCGACGGTGCCGGCGCGGGTATCCCAGTCCCGCTGCCGGTAGCCGTTGCGGCGGTTGACCCGCTCGTCGGATCGCTGCCCGTAGCCGGCGCCGCAGACCGCGTCGGCCTCCGCGCTCATCAGCGCCTCGGCCATCGTCTTGACCATCGACCGCAACACATCGGGCTCACAAGCCCCGATCTGCTCGGCCAGCCAGCCTGCAGGGTCCACACTGTTGTCCACGGCCATCGCGTTCACTTCTCCTTCTGATCTTGGTCGATTCGAAGGATCACGCGATGGCCGTCTCACGTCACGACGCCACGCCCTCTGACCAAGTCAAACTCATACACCACCTCCGCGGACGCAACCTGACCGGACGCCGGCCGGCAGAGACGTAAGCAGGTGCGGATGCAGGCCGCGCAGTGGTTCGGTGAGGGCAGGCCGAACGCGTGGATCGCCACCGAGTTGCGGGTCGGTGTTCGGCAGGTGGAGAAGTGGCGGCAGGCCTGGCGCCAGGGTGGGGCCGAGGCGTTGCGGTCCAGGGGGCCGCATCGGCGGCAGCGCTTGGACGAGGCGATGTTCGCGCGGTTGGAGGCGGAGTTGAACCGCGGCCCTGCCGCGCACGGGTACGCCGATGACCAGCGGTGGACGCTGGGACGGGTGGCTGCGCTGATCGGCGAGTTGTTCGGAATCGGTTATTCCCTGCCGGGGGTGTCGCTGCTTTTGCGCCGTAACGGCTGGTCGGTACAGGTCCCGGGGCGCCGCGCGATCGAACGCGACGATGAGGCCATCGAGGTGTGGAAGCGGCGGGTGTGGCCGCAGGTGGAAGCACCGCGGGCGACCTGGGCGCCTGGATCTGTTTCCTCGATGAGACCGGTCAAGGGCTCAGGCCGCCGGGCGGACGGTCCTGGAGCCGGCGGGGACATCGGCCGCAGGTGAGAGTGCACGGCGGTGACCACGGCGGCCGGATCTCGGTCGCCGGGCTCGTCTGCTACCGGCCCGGGATGCGCCCCCGGCTGATCTACCGGCTGCACCACTACCGCCGCCGCCAGGGTGAACGCGCCGCGTTCACCCTGACCGAGTACAAGTCCCTGCTGCAGGCCGCTCACCAGCAGCTGCCCGGCGGGAAGATCGTCCCGGTCTGGGACAACCTCAACATCCACCACTCCAGATCGATGCGTGCGTTCGTCGACGCCCACGCCGACTGGCTGTCGGTGTTCTACCTGCCGGCCTACGCCCCCGACCTCGACCCGACCGAAAGCGTCTGGTCCCTGCTGAAGCGCTCCATGGCCAACTTCCTGGCCACCGACCTGGACCACCTGACCGGCATGATCAAGCATCGGCTCAAAGTGATCCAGCACCACCCCGAAGTGATCGAAGGCTGCCTGGTCACCACCGGTCTCACCCTTCACACCACACCCGCCATCACCAATTAACCCTGGTTAGATGGAGGCCCGCACGACCTCCTGGTCCTTCAGCGAGCTGACCTGGTTGCGTTTGGGGGCCGGTTCTGAGTGGCCCGTGAGGGGGTGGAGCCGTAGCTATCGGGGCAGTGTGGATCGTCGTTCGGGGTGGGCGGCGTGAATGTAGTTCATGGCGGTGGTGACGCTGATGCCGAACACGCGCATGAGGTGCACGGGGTCTGCGGTGTAGCGGGCCTCGTCGAGGATCCGGTCCTGCCTCAAGGCGGCCGGACCCACGCTCAGCGGCCGGAAGACTCCATTGATGACCGGTCTGGAGATGGGCGGCTTGGTGTCCATGTGGGCGGTCTGCTGGCTGACCAGCAGGTGCGGGTTGGCGGTTGCCGGCCAGCGGCGGTGCCGTTCCCGCAGCCAGGCCACAGTGAGCCGGTGAGTGATCTCGTCAAGGTGGACGATGTGGCGGCCGCCAGCGCGGCGGACGACGAGCTTGCCGCCTGCCAGATCGAGGTCGGCCAGCCGCAGCTCGGCGACCTCACGTGTGCCGAGGCCGTGGACCGCGACAAGCGCGACCACGAGCTTGGCAAATGGGCCGCTGGCGCGGTCGATCAGTCCTCGTAGCCGGTCGGTGGGGATCGCGGTGGGCAGCCTTACGACCGCGGCGAGCGCGAAGCCCCTGATGGGGTCACCGAAGATGAGCCGTTCCTGTTTGAGAGCGCGAAACAGGCTGCGCAGCGCGGTAAGGCGGCCCCTGGCCTGGTGACCGGTTAGCCCGCTCAATGCGCTCTCGATGTGCTGCGGGGTGATCTCCCGGAGGCTGTCGTGCTCGGATCCCCACTGCTGAAGCACCGGGTAGGCGTAGCCGAGGTTTTTGCGGATGGTCTCGAACGACCGTGCGGGGTGGGGTCGGCGTCCCTGTCCGCGCAGAACCCGCACCCAGCGGTGAAGGTCCTCAGCCAAGCCAGCGGGCAACGCCTGGATCCGTTGATCGATGGCCTGTTCGTGGACGTCGACCTGGGAGTCGAGGTCAGGGATGATCAAACCCCGGTCGGTGAGGAACTGCACGACGCGGCGGGCATTGGTGCCCGGCAGGTCGGAGGGCAGAGACCTGATGTCTGCTTCGTGGATCGGGCATCGGCACCGACCCAGGCCAGCACGATGCCCAAACCGCGGGCGGCCGCGGCGCGCATCGGATCCTCCCAGCCTCGGCCGCGGGCGTAGCGGTGGAACTGCGCCAGCAGTTCCTTGGCCGAGGGAGTCAGCGCGGGCAACTGGCGTGACGAGCCGGCAGCGGAGCAGGTCCAGTCCCTGCGCGCGTCGAACAGCACACTCTGGGCAGGATCGACCAGATGCGGCGAGATCAGATCCTGCGGCGGCCGGTGAGCCGCGATGGTCCGGCGCGGGCGCTGGTGGGGAACCTCGTAGCCGAGCTGGCCGGCGCGGTGTAGGAGTTTGGGCGCGAACGTGCCCCCCAACCACAGCTGCGTCCCAGGCTGGTCGGCGGTGTGAAGGCCGTTTTCGGCGATTTGTACCGAACATGCCCGGCAGAGCCGGTCGGCCCGGACTGGGGACCCGGACCGCTGACACCGGGCACAGACGCCGGCAGGATGGGGAAGGGTGAATTTCCAGGAATGGCAAGGACCGCAGCGTTGATGGGTGTGGACACCCCAGCAGCCGCAGTCGAGGCAACCGCGCGCCGCCGAGGGATTGTTCGGCTTGACCGGTTCTACCAGCGAGAAGCGGTGGTTGGTAGCACCGAGCTTGATCGGGGAGACACGGCGTGGACCAAGGATTCCGGCTCGCCGCAACACCTCGGCGACGTGGTTGCCGAACCGTGGCAGGTCATCGAGCGCGTCGGCCGGGACGAGGTCTTCGCCGTCGGCGTCGCGCACAGCCAGCATGAGCCGGGCGTTGCAGACCAGCCCATACTTGGTGCTCTTGGAGAATCCGTGTTCATCGGCAAGGGCGAACGCGGTCGTTTTCACCGCGTCCTGGCCGCGCAGGACGCGGTCACGGATGCGCGACTCGTACTTCTCGGGGAGTTGTCGTCTTGGCCGGAACAGCGTGAGCTGCCCCGGAAGCGTCGGCGGTAGCATCCGGGGATCATCGGCAGGCTGGGCGTTGGCGGTTCGCAGGCGCTCGGTCCACGCGTGTGGCCGGCGGCGGCTCGACGCCTTGCCTCGTGGTGGCCGGTTCAGCGGCTGCGAACCGGGGAGGCGATCTCCGGGAATGATCAGTATGAGCTGGGATGCACACTCGCGGGTCGGCTGGATGATCCATTCCGGGTCGTCCAGCCGGATGGTGAGCAGACACAGGCGGCATAGCCCGTCGGTATTGAGGTGGCTGTCGTGCCCGCATCGTCGACACGGTGCCCGGCCGGGGTGGTGGCGCCTCCAAGGCGAGCAGGCACCGCAATCGGCGTACTGCGGCTTCTCCCCCCACCCCAAGCAGACCCGGCACTGCCCGAACGGCCAATGCTGCCCCATCGTCAGTTCGGCGGAAGCGAACGCCGCTGCCCGCCCCGACGCGATGTCGGCCGCACCGGCCCGCCTGCCGTTCCGCTATCGCCGACCGCCCGCTGTGGCTGCTCGTGCTCGCCGTCGACGATGGCGACGGGCTCGGCCTCCAGCAGATCGGCGACGGTGCAGCCCAGAGCGGCACAGATCTTGTCCAGGTCATCCAGCCGGACCGAGATCGGCTTGCCGCTCCACAGCGCCGCGACCTTGCTCAACGACGGCGTGAACCCGACCGCCTCGAACACCGGGAGCAGATCACTGGGCCGCCAGATGTCGCGCTTGGCCGCCGCCCACCGCAGGTTCCACTTCACCTCAGATTCCCCTTGTCCATCGTCAGGCGCTGCACCGCCCGCCCAGCAGCGGCCAGACTCGCCTGCTCCGGATCGGCGTGCGCGGTCGCCAGGTAGGAGACCGTGGTCGTCGGGCGATCATGTCCGAGCATCTTCTGCACCTCCCACAGCGACATCCCACGTTCATAGTTGTGGGTCGCCGCAGCATGACGCAGCAAGTGGGGATACAGGTGCCGCACCGGGCCGGTCAAGAACCGCTGCCCGGCGATCTTCAACGCGCGGCGGAACGTCGACGGCGTCACCGCGATCCCCGATGTCGGCACGTTCAGCGCCCACACCGACCCCGGGAGCCGTTCGGACGGGAACAGTGGAGCGTACGGATCGTCGGGGTCGTCGGCGAAACCGCCACGGCAGTCCTCGATCCACCACCACAGCAGCGCACGGCCTTCCTCGAACATGTAGGCCTGGCGCGGACGCGGGCCCGACCCGCGGGCACCCTTGCCATTGACCAGGAACCTGCCCCACTGCCCAGACTCCCAGTGCAGGTCACCGATATTCACGGCGCACAACTCGGCGGCGCGGACAGCGGAGATATAGGTGAGCTTGCCCATCACATAGTCACGGCGGGCGATCAACGGCTTGCGGGCCTGGTCCAGGGAGCCACGCCAGCGAGCGAAGAACTCCCGCACCGCCCGCTGCGACGGCGGCACCCGCAACCCGAAGTCGCCGCGGTGCCGAGGCCGGTTGAACGGATCGACCGGCGACTCCACCGCGACCCCGTAGCGGCGGGCGATCTCACCGGCGTACCGCTGCTCCAGGAAGGCGAAGTAGCTGTCGATCCGGTTCATCTTCTGCCGGACCGTGCCGCGGCCGCGCTTGCCGACGCCAGCGAAGTACTTGTCAACCTGCCGCGGGCTCAGCCGCCACGGCGCCAGCCCATAGTGCTCGCAGACCTCCAGGACCGGCTTGGTCAGCCGATCCAGCGTGGACGCGGCCAACCCGGAGGAGTCCCGGGCCCATTGGTACTCGGCGAGGGTGTCCAGGAAGAAGCTCTCCTCGTCGCCCTCTCTGAGCTCGGCGGCCTTGCGACGCTGCAACGTCACCACGCCCGCCAGCCCCGGCTCTGGCCTAAGACCTGAGTCCAGTTCGTCATCGCCACCACCGGCGTCCGGCTGGACGACGGGCGATAGATGACTCCTGGAATCAACCACAGGCTGGGAGATTACACGAGCTGCGCCAGGAATCCTGGCTAAAGCGGCAGAATACTGTGGGACTGCGACCTGAAGGCAAGGGTGGGCAATGACCTGCTGGGATGCGGTTGTGCCGCCGACAACAGGTTCAGGGAACCCGTCCGTACTCCAGTTGGACGGGACACGCTGTTGGGGAGCGTGAATGACAGGTCCGCCGCCGGCTTCTTGCCGCCTCGTGCCGTCCTGGACCGACCGCCTTCGTGTGAGAAACGTCGGGTGGCACGCGCCGGGCCGGTGGACGGACAGACCAGTGACGGGACCTATGGCCAGGCTCCTGAGTCACGAGCACCGGCCCGGGGCGCGCCCGCTCAAATTCTTAGCGGCCCCTGGCCGCCTTCCAGGCACGGAGGAACCGAGCATCGGGGGCAAGGACCCAAAGCGCCGTGTCCGCGCTCCCGCCGCATCTGCACAGTGGCGCGTCCGCATGGTGTCTGTGTCAATCGCCGGTCCCGCGGGCTTCTCGGGGGATCGGGGGGCGGGCCGTGGCGGACATGGACTTTCTGGACAGTAGCCTGACCACGGCGGCGAAGTCGGCGACGGACTGGTTGGTGGTGCTCACCGGCCAGCAGAGGGCGATGCGCAGCGGTGAGACGTCGTTCACGGGCACCCAAGCCAGATCCGGACGGCTGTAGTGCAGTGTCATCGACTCGGGGCTGATGCAGATCGCCCGGCCGGAGGCCACGTGTTCGAGCATTTCCTCGACGTTGTCGTTCTCCGGTCCCCAGAGCGGCTCCCGCCCGTCGGGACGCGGGTTCACCGCCCACCAGTCGACCCAGTCCCTGGGCGCCTGGCGGGTCCAGGCGATCGGCTCGTCGTTCAGCTCCAGGATCGAGACCGTGTCCTGTCCGGCCAGCGGATGTCCGGCGGCCAGCCCGGCCATGCGCCGCTCAACGGCCACGATCTCGGTGTGCAATCCGGTGGTGTCGGCGGGGAGCCAGACGAAGGCGACGTCGACCAGGCCCTCGCGCAGCGCCATCACCTCCCCGCCCCACTCGAAGCGCTTGGGCTCGACGGAGGAATCGGGGTGCCGCCGCATGAACTCGGTGTAGACCTGGGTGGCCATCGTCCCGGCCCCCGAAGCCTCGAATCCGACTCGCAGGATGCGTGACCTGGCCGCGGCCACGATGCGCGCGGTGCGCTGGGCCGCCTGCCAGTCTGCGAGGAGCTGCCGCGCGAGCGGGAGGAGCGCCTCGCCCGCGGCAGTCAGCAGGACCTCGCGACCGGTCCGCTCGAACAGCGGCGTGCGCAGGTCTTCTTCAAGCTGGCGGATCCTTCGGCTCAGTGCGGGCTGGGAGACGAAGAGCCGTTCTGAGGCGCGGGTGAAGTTCAGTTGTTCGGCGAGCTCGATGAAATATCGCAGGGAACGCGTGTCCACGTCCATGCGCAGGCCTCCCTGACCCAGGGGCTGATCTATGCGTTAACTGTATGGGCATGGGTCTCACATTCCCTCGCCACCTCGGAAAGAGACCACCGTGACCCCTGATCGGACGCCTTCAACACTTGGTCCGCCCGGGCGGCTCGACCTGTGACTCATCGCCGCGCCAGGACGTCCTGGGGTCGGTGCCGTCCCTTCACCGGGACGTCCTGACCAACGTTGACCCCGCGGACGCCACGGCGGCTTCGGGGGCGCGAGGGTCGGTTTCGCCTGCAAGACCGTGCTCGTCACCCGGCGTGACCTCGGGCATCACCTTGAGCGGGTGATCGGTCACGGGGCCGAGCCCATGCGTTTTTTGCATAGACAGAGGTCTTGGACTCGCGCGGGGAGTCCGCGCTTTGCTGAGCTCAGCGGACGTCCTTCGGCAGCGGAGGGCCGCCCTCGGCTCGCCAGCCAAGCCCCGCGGTTGCCGGGCCCGGGGGTACGGGGTCCCGCCCATCGGCCGGGACCCGAAGGAATGAAAATGGCAGGAGCTGGAGATTCCGTCATGCGCTTTCGTAAGCACATCGGCTTGGCAACGGTGGCGGCGGTACTGCTCACCGGTTGCGGTGGCGCGGAAGAGACTGACGGTTCGCCGGAAGGTCCCGCGGGCGTCAGCACAGGGGCGGGCGCCTCGAATTCCCCTCGGACGTCCAATAATGCCGTGCCCGTCGACAAGGCAGGGGCCGAACGGGTCGCGCGCCGCTTTGTGGACGCGGCCAACGCGGGCGACGAGAAAGGAGTCGAAGCCACCTTCACCGAAAACGCCCGGTTTGACAGCGTCGGCCGCATCTACCTGTCGCGCGCGGACATCATGAATCGCTTCCTCATTCCCGAAGTGCTCGACGTCGGCGGCCACTACAAGGCCACCGGGAGCCGCTGGGACGGCGACCGGTATGTCGTGAACTATGACTTCAAGACGAGCGGGGGCGGTGGCGAGAGCTTCTCCTACGCATTCCTGATCCATGACGGGCTGATCCGCGATGTTGCGGGCCGCTACTGAGCCGCTGGCGTGCGGCGCGCGGAAAGCCCGCGATCGATGGCGGGCCAATGGGGACAGCTCATTCGCGAGGGCGCCGGCTGGGCACCGGACCCGCGTGCCGGCTGATCCTGGATCCGCGGAGAACGCCATCGGGCGGGCCGTAGGGCCGCCACCGCCTGACAGGCCGCTGCGGAACCGCGGACCGGACCGCGGACCGGAAATCCTTCGGCTCGACTGGAGCTCACGTGACCACTGAACTCGCCCCCCGGCAGGGGAACGCCTCTGAATCCGTCAGCCGGTGGACCTGGCCGGCGTTGGTCGTCCTGGCGGCGGGCCTGGCCATCGACACCGGCAGCGTCGCAATCGTGAGCGCGGCGCTGCCCGTTATCGGTGACCGATTCGCCATGGACGACTCCCGGCTGCAACTACCTCACGCACATCCTGCCCGGCGTCGTCGTCATGAGCGTGGGTCAGGGCCTTGCGTTCGCCGCCATCACGGCCGCGCCCCTCGCTGGGGTGCCGCAGGCCCGCCACGGCGTCGCCGGCGCCCTCAATGTCACGGCGCAGCAACTCGGCGACAGCCTGGGCGTGGCGGCGCTGGTGACGGTCGCCCACATGGCAGGGACGTCCGGCGGTCAGTCGAGCGTGCTGACGGAATATCACACGGCCTACCTCGCCGCCGCCGTCGCGGCGTTGGGCGCACTGGCCATCGCCGTCCTCCTCTACGACCACCACATGAGCGGGACAAGCGTTGTCCCCGTTTCCGAAAAGGAGCTCCTCTTGACCGAGATCTCTCGCGCGAACCTGTTGCGCGCCGCCGGTGTCACTGCGGCGGCTGCGGCCGCCGCGGCCATCGCGGGCCCCGAGCCTGCTGCGGCGGCGCCTGTAGGCAAGCCTCGCGAGCATCCGAACGTCACCCTGATCCGCGAGTATTACGATGCCTATGGAAAGGGCGATCTCCAAGCTCTGCGCACGAGGTTCTTCGCCCGGGACATCCTCTGGACCATCCCCGGACACCATCCCCTGGCCGGCGCGAAGGAGGGCCCGGACGAGGTGCTGGCATTCTTCGAGGCGCTCGGCCGGGCGGGCTTCAAAGCCGAGACGATCTTCCTGGCGGCGGACGGTGACTGGGTGGTCGACCTGCACCGCGGGTGGAGCACAAGGCCCAAGGGCCTGGACATCACCTGGGCGCTGGCCTTCCGCATCAAGGACGGCCGTATCGCCGAGGCGATCAACTACCCCGGCGATCAGCACGCGGCGGACGCGTACTTCTGGAAGGTCTTCCCGCTGGCGGACCTGCCGGATCGGCTCCATCCCCGATCGCGAAACTAAGAAGCGCGCCTCACGTGGTCAGCCGGGCTCGACTGGTCCTCGCTTCGGCTGCGGAGGAGATGCACCATCTGGGTGATCCGGGCGCGACGGCGTCGACGCGGCACTGGCCATCGTGCGGGAAGCAGCCGACGCAAACAATCTCCTGCATCGACAGATGACGACCTTCATCACCGCCGTGACCTCCCAGCGACGATGGCCTTCGGCTCTGCGCCCCCGTCCCGGGCCCGATGCGAGAGACTTCAAGATGAAGCATGGTGTGGGCGCACGAAGATCGACCTGCACGATGCAATGGCGACGATGGAGGAGCCGCCGGCCGGGCTGCGAGAGCCGGACGGACCGAGATCGACAAGGCGCCGCCCCGGGCGGGGCACCGCCAACGCACCGATCTCACCCGCATCCTGCTCTACCTGTCCAACCTGGGAGACCGCGCCTTCGCACAGGTGATGGACACCTACCGCACCTTCAAGACTCGCGACTTGGCCAAGATCCGTGACGAATCGTCCGAGGAGTGACCAGCCGGGTGAGCGAAACGTCCTTTGGCCTGCTGCGGGACGTCGCCGCGCGGCTGGAGCGCGCCATCCGGTCCCGTGATGGCCCAGCGATCGTCGCGCTGGAAGGCCGGCGGCGGCTCGTGCTCGGCGATTACGACCACCTGCACGACGACCAGGCCGCCCACGCCTTCGAGGACAGGGCCGGCGAGCACGCCCGACGCGTCGGACCGCACGCCCCGC
The DNA here is from genome assembly GCF_004349215.1 of Actinomadura rubrisoli. Classification (GTDB taxonomy): domain Bacteria; phylum Actinomycetota; class Actinomycetes; order Streptosporangiales; family Streptosporangiaceae; genus Spirillospora; species Spirillospora rubrisoli. The sequence goes on from NZ_SMKU01000127.1 coordinate 10,370, forward strand.
TTGTGTGGCCCAGCGGATGCTGGTCCGCGACGGCTACGAACTCGTCCGGGTCCATGGGAAAAGGGAGGAGGACGGTGCTGGATTACTCCAGGTCCTCCACTCCACCGGTCGGCGGGACGTCCATCCCGAGCTCGGCCGGAGTACTCCGGAGAGGGGCCGCGTCCGCGTGAAAACGCCGGTCAGACGTCCAGATCGGAAGCCGCGTTTCGGCGGCGGACCATCGTGCGGGCTATGGGACCGGATTGGCGCACAACCTGCTGTCGGCCCGCTGACCTGGATAGACGTGTTTCCGGAGACCGGACAGAGCTGACGTTCTCCGGTCGGCGTCCGGACCCGGCCCCCTTCCGGCGTACTCCGCCCGAACCCCCTCTAGGCTCGCGCAACGGTACCGATCAGAGGAAGAACGCCGATATGCCAACGAAGGATGCTGGACGCCGCCATATCGTGGCGGTCGCGGTGACGGACGCCATGCCGACCTTCGAGCTGGCCGTGCCCTGCGAGGTCTTCGGGGTGGACCGCAGCGACATCGTCGAACCCTGGTACGACCTGCGGCTGTGCGCGGCTGAGCCGGGACCGCTGCGGAACTCGGCCGGGATGCGGATCCACGCTCCCCACGGTCTGGAGGATCTGGTGGAGGCCGACACGGTCCTGGTGCCCGCTCTCGCCAGGGGCGTCCAGGTCAATCCGCCCGCACCGTTGACGGAGGCCGTGCGTGCGGCCCACGAGCGTGGCCGCCGGATCGTCTCCCTGTGCACCGGGGCCTACGTGCTCGCCGCCGCCGGGCTACTCGACGGGCGCACGGTCACCACCCACTGGATGAACGCCGACGACTTCGCCCACCGGTTTCCCGCCGCCCACGTGGACACCGGCGTGCTCTACACCGACGACGGCGACGTGCTGACCTCGGCCGGCACGGCCGCGGCGATCGACGCGTGCCTCCACGTGGTGCGCCGCGACTTCGGGGCGTCGGTCGCGCACGAGATCGCCCGCCGCATGGTGGCCCCGCCGCCGCGGGAGGCCACGCAGACGCAGGTCTCCAGGTTGCTTGTCCAGGCCGATGAGAGCGACGGGATAACCCCGCTGCTGGACTGGGTCCGCGAGCACCTGGACCAGCCGCTCACGGTCGCCGAGTTCGCCAGGATCGCCCGGATGAGCGAACGGACCCTGGCCCGCCGCTTCCACGAGATCATGGGCGTAACCCCGATGCAGTGGCTGTTGCGGCAGAGGATCCGCCTGGCCCAGGAACTCCTGGAGACCTCTGACGCGGCGATCGAAGAGGTCTCCAGACGCACGGGTTTCGGCACAGCGGCCACCTTCCGCCATCAGTTCAAGCGGGTCACCGGCCAGTCTCCACTGACCTATCGTCATGTCTTCCGCACGCACGCCGCCCGCCGTGACCTGACCGGGCACTGAGCCCGCCGCCGCCCCAGGAGCCACTCGGGGTAGTACGACCCGGATCGCAGCTTCGGCACGGCCGAAGACACCGGATCCCCCAAGGACGGCAAGAGCTCGCCGCGTGGGGCGCGGCAGTATTCCGAGGCCCTGGGCAAGGTCGCCAACTGTCAGATCGGGGTGAGAGCGTGCACGCGGTCACCGACACCGCCTGGTGTCGGCTGGACTGGCGGGGTGTTCATGCCCAGGTCATGGGACCAGCAGGCTGTAGACGACGATGCCCGGCCGGCGGTGGTCGCCCGCCGGGATCGTTGCGGGGTCTCCGCCGGCCAGCAGCACCGTCCCAAGTGGATGATGGCGGTGCAGATGCTCGATGCCCTGGCCGAACAAGGTTTGCATCCGCCGCCGGTGGCCGCGGACACCGGATACGGCGACAACAGCCGGTTCCACGGCGCGCTGGACGAGCGTGGGACCGGCTACATCATGCAGGTCAAAGGCGACGCTGTGGCCCACCAGGTCCCACGGTCTGCAGTGGGGCTGCGCCGCTGGGCGGTGGAGCGCTCCTTCGGCTGGCCGGGCAAGTACCGACGGTTGTCCAAGGACTACGGGTATCTGGCCGTCACCCCGGAGAACGCCACCCACCTGGCGATGAGCATGATCCTGCTGCACCGCTTCAGGGGCCGCCCACCGTGATTCTTCTGAGAGGGCGTTTGGTTTGAGCTTTTCGCCCTGGTATGTCCCTCGCCAGGTTGGTGTGGTTTCGCCGGTTATGCGTTTGCTTGCGTTATCGATCACCGCGATGTGGATCATGGCTTCGGCGCTGGATGCCGAGGTCTCGTAGTCGCGCGTCAGACGTCGGTGGAGCACGAGCCAGCCCAGGCTTCTTTCCACCACCCAGCGGCGTTTGACGACATGAAAGCCGCTGGTTCGGGTGTTTCTGGGGACGACTTCGACGTCGATTCCCAAGGTGGCTCCGCGCTCAGGCGATTCCCGTCCGGCTGACATACAGGATCGCATTGAAGATCTCCCGCAGGTCGGTGGGGGCCGGCTCTCCGGTGGGCCGGCGGTCGGGCCGAGCCTGGCGCCATGCGGTGAGGGTCGGCTCGATCAAGGCCCAGCGGGCGTCGGAGAGGTCGGAGGGGCGCGCGCGTCGGGGGGGCATGCCACAGAGCCCTACTACGTGCGGGCCGCCGCGTCCCGGAAGCATCGAGCACGGCGCTTCTCTGACAAGCTCACACCAGATGGAATCCGGCCGCCATATCGCGGTGAAGCGGGCCTGGTCGCGTCCACCTTCAGATGCGCAAAAACGCCGGTATCATACCGATCGACACAAAGAGCTCGGCGGCAAAAGCTGATCCGTACTGAAAATACTCAAACGTCCTCTCAGTGGGAGTTTTGTAAGGGATTGTCCTCGTCTCACGTGTGCGGTGGGTCGTGCGGCAAGTGCCGACGCTGGCAGGCAGTCCGCGCCGGATACCGGAGCACCGATCTTCCTCGGCCTCCAGACGCGACTGCACCTCGGCCAACTGCTCGCGAAGCCCGTTGATGCGCTGCCTGGACTCGGCCAACCGGCGCGCCAACTCCTCCTGCAACGAGCCCAACGCCACCACCGCCTCGCACGCCCGCGCCCACAGTGAAGGCCGGTCCTGCGATCAAACAGCCCAAGTATGAACACCCAGCTCAGCCAATCCCTGCGTCGGAGCTACACCCGCCGCTGCGATGACACCAAGAACAGCTTGACAACGCGTGCCTCCCCATCCGTGCTCCGCGGGCCTGGCAGGCGTCAGCCTGAACTTTGCGAAGTAAGCGTCCCTACGCGGTGCACGAGGAAGTTCTTCACGCACGGTGTGGATGAGACTCTCCCCAGGGCCGCGGGACTGTACGGGGTGTGGTTTAGCGACAGAGCCCTTACCTGGACAGACCCCGGTCTGCTCGCCGGTGCGTATCCGGGCGGTGCGAGCTGCGGCGATCGAGCCGGTCAGCGCGCTGCGCGGCTGATGTTGTTGTCATGACTGCGAACATCTTCGGGCCGGCTTGCTCGCAGAAAGGGCGGGGGTGTGGACCACGCACCCCCGCCCTTCCGACGTCCGGATTCGTTAGTCGTACGACCACTGCTGGCTCGCACCGCCGTGGCACGGGTACAGGGTCACCGGGGTTTGGTTGGCGTAGGACCTGAGGTCCAGGCACATGTTGGAGCCGCTGCCTTCACTGACGATGGTGTTGTTGGTTTCGGAGTGGTGCCACTTCTGGCGTGCGGCGTCGTAGCACCTCTTCAGGCGCACCTGCGCGTGGGTGGCATACGAATCGGGGTCCAAGCAGAGTGATTGGCCGCTGCCAGGGCCGTTGCGGATGGTTCGGTCATCCGCGAAGTACCAGTACCCGCTGGCGCTGTAGCAGCGGTAGAGCGTCGCGGGTGTGTCCTCGTTGAACGAGGTCAGGTCCATACAGCCGTTCTCGGAGCCGATGTTGCGGACGAAGTGGTAGACCGCTTGTGCGCCAACGTCTCCGGAACTCGTTGCCTGGGCGTTGCCGATGCCCGCGAACCCTGCGAATGCGAGGACAAGGGTCCCCAGCACCGCCAGCACCCGCGACATGGACTTGACGAGCCTCATAGGCGATCCTCCTGTACGACGAACGGCGACAATTGACATCGGTGAACAGATCAGCGAACAACCCACCGGGAAAACACCGGAAAGCGAGTGGTGTTCTGGTACCACGCCTGACGGGTGAACCTGATCCTCACACATCACGCATAGCGATACCCGTCGATGGACCGCCATCTTTCGGCGATTTTCCGCCACCTTCGGCGGTGAGGTCCGTCCGCCATAAAGATCTATCGCCGGGGTGCGGGCGGACGTGTTGGGTCGGGCTGCAGGAACGAAGAGACGAGGCGGACCGCAAGCCCGAACCGACCGCGTGCATCATCGACACCCAGAGCATCAAGACTTCCACCAACGTGTCGCAGAGCAGCCAGGGCACGGATGCGGGCAAGAAGATCGTCGGCCGTTATCTTGAAGTTCAAAGGCGACGCCGACTCCATCGAGGCCGCCATCACCGAACTGACCGCCTTCATCGAGGGACTCGGCGTCCCGCTCAGCGAGCAGATCCACCACGGCTACCCGCACACGCTCCTGGACCGCGACCAATAGTCCGTAGACCACTGCAGCGTGAGTGAGCCACCACGCCTACGGTCCGGACTCACTCGTCCTCGGTGGTGATCGTGCCCGTGCCGTCGTTAGAGCTGCCGGGCGCGCGGATCGTGCGGGACCGGTGCGTGCGGCTGTGCGGCCCTCGCGCTGGCGTCCCGCACGAGGCAGCCGCACCAGCGTCGGCCCATGCCCGTACGCGCCATCAGTTTTGTGTAGTCGGGTCGCCAGCTATCGGGTGAGACGCGGATCTGGTCGGCGAGTTCGGCCGCCAGGTCCTCGCGTGCAAGCGGTCTATGCGGGGTGTGGGCGGGCTCCTCGTCGACGTCCTCGGAGGCGTCCTGGTCGAGGTAGGTGATGGTTTCAGCGACCTCAGCCAACTGCTCCCTGACCGGTGCGGTACGGGTGTGGCGGCCGGTCCCACTGGTGAGCGGGCCGCCGTCATCGCTGCCATCCACCGGCTGCACGGCGTCGCGGTCCAGGTCATCTCGCTGCGTCCAGGTCGCACCGTTTAAGGGGTTGCACCAGGCACCCGAGATCGCCCTGCACTCGGGCGTTCGACCTGGAGGTCCTTTCCGCCGCGTTGAGGACGACGTCACCGATGTTGCGGTTCAATTCTGCCCGCACATGTGCTTGTACCCGTCCATGGCTTCTTTCTCGTCCATCACGGCGTACCGCTTGCCGTCGATGTCGATGGTGTCGCCGTTCTTGCTGACGGTGATCGGCTTGGTGCCGCCACCGCCCGACCAGATGACCTGGTCGCCCGCGTCGTTGAGTTCGCCGGTCTTCTTCGCCTTGTCGTTGATGATGACGGCGCTCTTCCCGGTGCTTTCGCATCCGAGCGTATGGTAGGTGACGCTTCCTCCGTCGATGGTGATTCTGCCGCTCTTGTCGTAGTAGGCGCCGTCGAGGTCGCTTCCGCCGCAGGCGGAGAGCGCGGGAGCGGCCACGATGGTCAGAGCCGCGGCGGCTGCGGCCCGCTTGGCGGTCCCGGCGATCATGATTGTCTCCCTCTGCATCCGTCTGCGGTATTCCCTGCGGCATCCTTGTTTGCCAGCCACTGTGTCACAGAAGTGGCACAAATGGTCGAATGTTTGTTCGGCGACGAATGGGGAGGGTGCCCTGTGGGTGGGGCGGGATCGCGCGTGATGGTGGCTCTGCGGTTCCGGGGCAGTGACATCAACTTCGGCGCAGCGGCACGGCCGTGGCGATCAGTTCTCTTCCATGATGAGCGGCGTCCATCCGCCGAGAGCCTCGACGGAGAGGCAGGTGGCGCAGCATGCCAAACCTGCGGAGACGCACTCCAGCAGCAGATCCCGATCGCGACCGGTGTGCCAGTCGCCTGCCTCCGCGTCGGGACCGGGGATCACCCCGCAGTAGGGGACGAGATCCCTGGCGGGGTCGAGGTAAAGATGGTGCACGACGTCGCGAGGCATGTCGGCCATAATGTCAGACGACGCCGGCGCTTCTCCTGGTATACGAGCCGACGACGGCACAGAGGAGTCCCGCGTGCAAGGCCCCCCGCCCGGTGGCCCGCATCCGCCTACGGGTAGGAACTGTCGGTTTGAGGTCCACCTCATCTCCCCTGCTGGGGCTCGAAATCTACCTCCGCTGACCGTCAAGACCTCCCAGAAAGGAGACGCCGGGCGTTCACCCGTACCGAGGTAGGCGCCCGGCCATTCTCAATGGCCTACGCCGAGAAACGCGGTCGCTACTACCGGGGCCGGTACCGCAATCCCCCAGGCGTCGTCCCCATATGGGGCACCGTGTCCGCGGACAAGAACGGGGACCCGTTCACCACCCGGGCGGCCGCCGACAACGCCGCCAACGACAAGGAGTCCGAGATCCGGAAACTTGTCGCCCTGTGGGAGGGCCCACTGGTCGAGGGTGTAACCCTCGACCAGTGGAAGCTGATGCTCGCCGGGCGACGCCGCGCACGCGGGGAGCGCGATCCCTATGCGGGAGAGATCACCCTGCGCGAATGGGCCATGACCAAATGGCTACCCGCCCAGGACCTCGAAGACGGTTCTTGGAAGGCGTATGACCAGCATCTGCGCCTACGGATCCTCCCCGCTTTCGGCCACCTCCCCGTCAACGCTCTCTTCGGCCGGGAGGGGGTTCAGGCATGGGAGATCAGGCTGCGGAAGCGGTACAAGCCCAACGTGGTGGAGAACTGCCGGTCGCTGTTCGCCACCATCCTTGGCGACGCCCGGGACGCCGGGATGGTGGACGTCAACGCCGCGACCCGCCGTCGAAGGCGCGGTCGGGTCAGCGTGCGGCGGCTCATCCAGGCGAAGTCCGAGCGGCCCTGGCTCACGCCGCTGACAATGTTCCTGCTCGCCGAGCGAACCGCGGCGCAGACCGGCCGGGACGACGACTTCATCATGTGGACTACCTGCGGCTGGTGCGGACTGCGGTGGGGAGAGCTGATGGGGCTGCAGCGTCCTGCCTATCTTGGGGACAAGCTCGTGGTCGACGTGCAGTTGTCGCCGCCGAACGGTGGGCCCTTCGTTCTCAAACCGCCCAAGGATGGCTCCCTGCGCAATGACGACCCGGATTTCTTCGGCGCGGTGGACTTGCCGCCCTTCCTGACCCAGCTCCTCGACTACCAGATCGCCAAGAACCTTCCGGCCGACTGCGGATGCGACTGCGGCGGCAGCAAGTTCCTGTTCCCCAACAAGTCGGGCGGCCACCATCTGCACGCCGCCTACAAGGACTTCCCATGGCTGCAGGCGGTGACCGGATTCGGCCCCGCCAGGCCCCCGCGGGACGGCCGCTCTATCGGGAGCCCGCCCCGGCCCGTGCTGCTCGAATGCTCTTCCGGCTTCCCAGGCGCACCGCTCACACCCGCGTGGCCGGCCGCGACCGGAGCCGATTGGGAACCACCGGTCGTGCGAGGAATTCCCCGCTATGACCTGCCGATCATCGACGCCGAGGAGGTCGACTGTCCTCGCTGCGCCGCGCGGCCGGGGAGCCGATGCCGGTCGGCGTCCGGGCGGCCGACCAAGACCCACGGTCGGCGTATCGACGCCGCTCGCGACTCTGGACACGTGCGTTACCGAGAGCTGGCCTGCTGGCTGCCGTTGAAGGCTGGCCTTACTCCGCACGGCTTGCGGCATTCTCACCGGGTCATGCTTGATGAACTCGGCACTCCGAGAGTGCTCGCCTACGACCGGTTCGGACACACCCTCCCGGGCATCGGCGGCACTTACTCGCACGTGTCACAGTCCATGCGAGAGAACCTGCGCGCCAGGCTCCAGGCCCGCTGGGAGCAGACCCTCGACGAACGCCTCGCTCTCGCGCCAGGGTCCTCCGTACCCTTCGTGGACGCGTTGCTGACGGAGCACCACGCAAGAAGAAGGCATGATCGTCTCCCAATCGTCTCCCGAAATAGTCTGGAAGGGGCGGCAGCCGATGCTCGGTCGACCTCACACCATGCTTCGAGCCAGCGCACGTGGAGCACGTCTCGTTTTGATTTGCGCAGGTGAACAGGGTCAGTACCGACCAGCCGCCCACGCCTAGAGCGACACCGAGACGCCGAAGCTACTTTCTCCCCACGAAGGTCATGCAGATCTTCGAGGGCACGAACCAGATCCAGCGGCTGGTCATCTCCCGCCACCTGGCCCGCGCCTAGGGCGCCGGGCGGCGGCTTGCGGCGGGTCGTTGCCATGAAGCGCCTCATGGCAACGCCCCGCCGCAAGTCAATATCGCTTCTGGGGGCGGACCCTCAGATCCCCGGCGGCTCCGCCGGCGGGGGACGTGCGACCGCGTCCTCCCCCGAGAGAGGACGCGGCCCGGCCGGAGAGGGCCGTCAGGCGCCTGGGCACTTCTTCCAGGCGAAGTGGTACGTCGTCTTGTAGCTGCCGTCCGTGGAGTCGAAGGCCATGAAGCTGGTCTCCGACGGGTCGGAGCTGCCCTTGTTCACGCGCAGCTCGGTGTTGATGTTGAAGTTACGGTCCTCACCGCAAGGCTTGAAGACCAGCTCGGTGACCGGCGTGCGGTCGGAGAACTGCCAGTTGTCGGAGTACGACCCCTTGAGCGTGTGGCTGACCGGCGTGGTCTGCTGCATGCCCTGGTGGTAGTAGCTCGCCCGCTCGAGACCGGACGCTCCGGACGCCAGGGACGCGAATCCCCGGTAGTCCGCGCCGGCCACGGCGTAGGTGAAGCCCTGCGGCACGTGGACGCGCAGGTTGATCTGGCAGTTCTTACGGAAGTCGGTCGCCTGCGAGCTCCCGCCAGCCTGGGCCAGGTAGTCGCTGTAGGTGACGGTGAACGCGGTGTTGTCGCTCGCCATCGCCACCGCGGCGGTACCGGCAGGGCAGCCGGAACCGTTCACGGTGAGGACGTCGAGGACGACCCGGTCCGGCGGCGGGGTCTCGGCCGCTGACGCCGATGGGGCCATTGACCCGGTCAGTGCCAGGGCGGCCGCGCACGCCGCTGAGGCGGTGATTGCCTTGCGCATGGGGGATTCTCTCCTCTACGGGATGAGGCAGTGAAATCGTGTGCTATCCACACCTCGGTGCCGCAGGAATTGCGGGCACGGCTGATGCGAATGGATTTCCCGAACTACGGGCAGCGCTTCCAGGCGAAGTGGTACGTCGTCTTGTAGCTGCCGTCGGTGGAGTCCATGGAGATGAAGCTGGTCTTGGTGGCGTCGGTTCCCTTGGTCACGCGGAGCTCGGTGTTGATGTTGAAGTTCCGCTCCTCGCCGCAGGGCTTGTAGACCAGCTGTGCGACATCGTTCACGTCGGAGAACTGCCAGTTGTCGGCGTAGGTTCCCTTGAGGTTGTGCGAGATCGACCGGGTGTCCTGCATACCCTGGAAGTAGTAGCTGGCCTTCTCCACGGCGGAGGCGCCCGGCTCCAGGGACGCGAACCCGCGGTAGTCGGTCGAGGCGATCGCGTAGGTGAAGCCCTGCGGGACATGCACCTTCATGTTGATCTGGCAGTTCTTGCGCCAGTCGGTCGAGGCGACGTTGCCGCCGGCCTGGGCCGTGTAGGCGCTGTAGGTGACGGTGAACGCCTCCTTGTCGTCCGACACGGCCACGGCGGCCGTGTCCTTCGGGCAACCAGAGCCGTTGACCGTCGCGATCTCGATGGTGACGCCGTGCGGACCGCGGCCCCGGAGCGGGGCGGCGGAAGCCGGGGCGACGGCCATGGACGTCATCGCCACGGTGGCGGCAGCGGCGGCGGAAATGGCGATCCCTTTACGCATGCGATTCCTCTTCGCTTGGGGTGGATGTGACTTTTCGGCGGCCGAAGAGTTGGAACGTGATCCAGGATCTCGACGAAGAGTAACTTTTGGGTTAGGGCCGGTCAATCTCCAACTTTTAACTTTGCACAAAATGCGTTCAGGCGCATGCGGACGGGAGCCGGGGAGCCCTGCGGGCCGTCCAATCTGCGGCTTCGGAACGTCCAAGTTTCAAAGATCGCCCGTTTTGGGTCGCGGACCGTTCCAGGAAAAGAGTCAATCGAAATTCAGTGGTCGTTCAGAACGCCTAGAACCCGAGTCTGAACCCCTGGCGGGCCCGGAAAAACGCCAGAATGCCACCAATTCGCCACAGTGAGCGACCGATCGGGAGGGGCCGGAGGGTGTAGGGCGCTCCTGGCGGGGAACGGTGTCAGCGGTTTGTCCGCCGTCCAGCGAAGGGGCCGCAAGCTCGATCCGGGGGACGGTCACCGCCGACAGGATGGAGGGCACGGGATGAGCGGCCTGATCGGACGCAACCTGCTCGCCGGGGCCGAGCCCGAGGTGGCCCGCGACGCGGGCCACCGGGACCCGCCGCCCCGGGCGGGCTTCTTCACCGACACCTCGGTGTGCATCGGCTGCAAGGCGTGCGAGGTCGCCTGCAAGGAGTGGAACGCCATCCCCGAGGACGGCCTGGAGTTCACCGGCATGTCCTACGACAACACCCAGGGGCTCGGCGCCGACACCTGGCGGCACGTCGCGTTCATCGAGCAGAACAAGACCGTCGAGCAGGCGGAGGGCTCCGGCGGGGACGCGGGCCTGCGCTGGCTCATGGCGTCCGACGTGTGCAAGCACTGCACGCACGCGGCGTGCCTGGACGTCTGCCCCACCGGCTCGCTGTTCCGGACCGAGTTCGGGACCGTCGTCGTCCAGCAGGACATCTGCAACGGGTGCGGCTACTGCGTGCCCGCGTGCCCCTACGGCGTCATCGACCAGCGCAAGGGCGACGGCCGGGTCTGGAAGTGCACGATGTGCTACGACCGGCTCGGCGCCGGGCAGGAGCCGGCCTGCGCCAAGGCGTGCCCGACGGACTCGATCCAGTACGGGCCGCTGGAGGAACTGCGGGAGCGGGCCGCCGCGCGCGTCGACCAGCTCCACGGCCTCGGCGTGTCCGACGCGCGCCTGTACGGCGAGGACCCGGACGACGGCGTCGGCGGCGACGGCGCGTTCTTCCTGCTGCTGGACGACCCGGAGGTGTACGGCCTGCCGCCGGACCCCGTGGTCACCACCCGCGACCTTCCGTCCATGTGGCGGCACGCCGGCGCCGCCGCGGCGGCGATGCTCGGCGGGCTCGCCGCCGTCTTCGCCGTGGACGGGCTGCGGGGAGGACGGCGATGAGCACCTCCGACGTCGGCAGGGAGGGCGTTCGCGGCGAGCGGCCGGACCGCGAGGCCCGCGTCGGCAAGGGCCGCCACCATCGCGGCGGGCGCCGGCGGCGCGGCGAGCGGGCGATGGTACCCGACGCCGAGTTCACCTCCTACTACGGCAGGCCCGTCCTCAACCCGCCCACCTGGAAGGCCCTCGACATCGCCGGGTACTTCTTCCTCGGCGGGCTGGCGGGCGCGGGATCGGTGCTGGCCGCCGGGGCGCAGCTCACCGGCCGTCCCGCCACCGCGCGGGCCATGAAGGTCTCCTCGCTCGCCGCCATCACCGGCTCGGCCGCCGCGCTCGTCCACGATCTCGGACGGCCCGCGCGGTTCCACCACATGCTGCGCGTCATGAAGCCGACCTCGCCGATGAGCGTCGGCTCCTGGCTGCTCGCGGCCTACGGCCCGGCCGCGGGCGCCGCCGCCGTCCTGGACGCCACCGGGCTGTTCCCGCGCCTGGGCGCGGCGGCCACGGCCGGGGCCGCCGCGCTGGGCTCCGCCGTCGCCGCCTACACCGCCGTGCTGGCCGCCGACACGGCGGTGCCCGCCTGGCACGAGGCCCACCGGGAGCTGCCCTTCGTCTTCGTCGGCTCGGCGGCCGCCGCGGCCTCGGGCATGGCGCTCATCGCGTCCCCGCTCGGCGAGAACGGCCCCGCCCGCGGCGCCGCCGCCTTCGGCACGGCCCTGGAGGTCGCCTCCCTGCGGCTCATGGAGCGCCGCCTCGGAATGATCGCCGAGCCGTACAAGGAGGGCAGGGCCGGACGCCTCATGCGCGCGGCCGGGCTTCTGTCGGCCGCGGGCACGGCCGCGAGCACCCTGCTGGCGGGCCGCAGCCGCGCCGCGGCGGCCCTCAGCGGCACGACCCTGCTCGCCGCCTCCGCCTGCACCCGGTTCGGCGTCTTCCACGCCGGGATGCAATCCGCACAAGACCCGAAGTACACGGTGCTCCCCCAACGCGAACGCCGAGCCACCGCACAACAAGAGGCCTAGCGCCTCGTCCGGGGCCCTCGACTTCGCGATACCTGGCTCCGGGGCCGGTGACACAATCCTGGCCTCCATTTCGTCACTCAGTGTGACTATTCTGTTGCGAGAAGTCATCTCACATCGGGAGCTCCCCTTGAACGGCATGAATCCCCCCAATCGCCTCCTGCTGCCCGCCGCGATCGTCACCCTCGCCGTCGCGTCCGCGGTGCCCGCTTCGGCGAGCGCCATCGCCGGACCGCCGTCGTCCACTGCCGCGCGCACCACGGCGAACGCGCCCGCGGCCGCCGAGCTGCGCGACGACGACCTCACCTACACCTGCGACCGGACGTACGTCGGCAAGAAGGGCAAGGGGTGGGGGTGGCCGAACTGCTCCGGCTCCGAGGGCGCCCCCAAGAAGGGCCCGATCAACGAGAAGTTCGCCATCACCTCGCGCAAGAGCTCCGACCCGAAGTTCCAGTGCGAGGAGGTCGAGGAGGAGGGCTTCCCCGCAGGCGAGGCCACGCTCCCCGAGAAGGTCGTCGGATTCAACTGCACCCAGGACGCCGACGACTGAGATCCACCTGAGCCCCCCGCACGGCCCCCGCCGAGAAAGGACGGAACATGTCGACCCCGCCGGACGGAAGAGACCCTCGGCTCACCTACACCGACGTCAAGAAGTTCGTCAACGGCGGCTCGGACGGTGAGCGCGCACGTGAGGACGCCAGCGAGTCCGGGCCCGAGCGTCCGGCGCCGCCGCCGAAACCCGTCCCCGAGCTGCACGTGTGCATGGGCCTGAACGCCTGCGCCGGGCACGGGCGGGACGGGACGGGCGTCATGGCGGGGATGGGCGAGTGCGCCACCGTCTCGCACATCTGCCACGGCGCCAACGAGTGCGCCGGGCAGGGCGGCTGCGGTTACACCGGGCACGAGGCCGAGCAGGCGATCCCCGGCGCGCAGCACTGCCGCTGGTCGGGCAGCTGCGCCAGCCCGATCAACGAGAGCCGGGTGCACGCGGCGGGGCCCTACCGGGGGACCAGCGTGTGGAAGCGGGCCCGCAAGGTGTTCGAGCAGCGGATGTTCGAGGCCGGCGTCCCGTTCGGCCCCGCCCCCGGCGAGGGCTGGCCCGACGGCCTCGTCCCCGACTACGAGAAGGCCCGGCCCGGCGGCACGACCGCCGCGCCATGACGGCGGGACGCGAGCGGGCGGACGGGCCGGGGGCCGGCACGGCGGCCCCCGGCCTCGGGCTGGGGCTCGGCCTCCGCTCGTCCCACCTGCCCCACGTGCTCGCCGAGTGGCCCGACGTCGGCTGGTTCGAGATCATCTCCGAGAACTTCATGGACTCGGGCGGCTACCCCCGCCACGCCCTGGACGGGATCGCCGAGCGGTATCCGATCGTCATGCACGGCGTGTCGCTGTCGATCGGGAGCACCGACCCGCTCGACATGGTCCATCTGGACGGGTTGCGCCGGCTGGCCGCCGCCACGGGCGCGCGCTGGGTGTCCGACCACGTGTGCTGGACCGGGGTGGCGGGCGTGAACACCCACGAGCTGCTGCCGGTCCCGTTCACCGAGCGGGCGCTGCTGCACATGGCCCGCCGGATCCGCACCGTGCAGGACGTGCTGGAGCGGCCGCTCGTCCTGGAGAACCCGAGCACGTACGCGGCGTTCGCGCACTCGACGATGACCGAGTGGGAGTTCCTGGCGCGGCTGTGCGAGGAGTCGGGATGCGAGCTGCTGCTGGACGTCAACAACGTCTACGTCTCGGCCGTCAACCACGACTTCGACCCGGAGGAGTACGTCCGCGCGCTCCCGCACGACCGGGTGAGGCAGATCCATGTGGCGGGCCACACCGACATGGGCGGCCACCTGATCGACACCCATGACCGTCCCGTCGCGGAGCCGGTGTGGGAGCTGTACCGGCTCGCGACGTCGCTGGCCGGCCCCGTCCCCACCCTCCTGGAGTGGGACGACCACCTCCCGCCGTTCCCCGAGCTGCTGGACGAGCTGAACAAGGCCGGCGCCCACCTCGGCCACCCCGACCCGCCGGAGCCCGATCCGGACACCGCGGGCCTCAGCACGGC
>NZ_SMKU01000128.1 GCF_004349215.1 Actinomadura rubrisoli
CCCCTCCGCCGCCGCCCCCGCCCAAGCGGGGCGGCGGCGGAGGGGGGCCGACCGGGGTCGGCGCGGCGACGGGCTCGACCGGCGGAGCCGCGTAGCCCTGGTCCTCGTAGCCGGTGGCGGGCTCGTCCGCGTACTCGTCGTCGTAGCCCTCGTCGTCCTCGTAGACGGGGATGGTGCGCATCGCGCCGTACCAGACCAGGCCCGCGGCGGCGCCCAGCGCGACGACCGCGACCGGCGCGGGCAGGAGGCCCCGGCTGCCGCTGACCACCAGCACCCCGGCGAGGGCCACCAGCGCGATCGGGATGAGCAGCTCGCCGGCCTCGCGGTCCTGCCTGCTCGCCAGCCACGCCGTGACGCCCGCGCAGCCCACGAGCGCGATCACGGCGACCACGTGGGCGCCGTCGATCAGCAGCAGCGGCAGCGCGTCGTAGGTGTCGCCGGGCTTCGGCAGCTTCTTGTCCAGCGAGCCCGTGAGCGGGTCGAGCATCAGGATGACGAGCGCGACGACCGTGTAGGACACCGCGAACAGCCACGCCGCGAACCGCACCTGGACGTACCGCGCGATCAGCTCGATCATGCCGAGCGCGAGCCACATCGGCCCGATCATCGCGGCGCCGAGCTCCACGACGCGGAACAGCGGCCCGTTGAACCCGGCGAGGAAGCCCACACCCATCGCCAGCAGCGCGAGCGTCAGCCCGACCTGGGTGAGGGACCAGGCGATGAGGTACAGCAGCCGGTCCTTGTAGGCGCGCGAAATCAGCAACCCGGTGGCCACCAGGGCACCCAGGGTCGCCAGCAGCGCGAGAAGAGCGTCGACCATCGCGGACCATGGTGCCCGATGAGGGGCGGTGACGGGTAACCGCTCCCCGGAAGGGCATCCGAAACCGGACGGTTGGTCCCGTCCACAGGACATTCCAGGCCATTGCCTGACGTACCTATCGGTATCTAGAGTGGCAGATCCCGCCGGAGGTCGTGTACGTCCCGAGGAGAACTGCATGAGCAGCTTGGCCCTCGACGCCCGGGTCATCCCGCTTCCTCGGCGTTCCCGGGACACCGCCGAGCCCGGCGCCGATCGCGCCGAGACGCTCAAGCGCCTCGTCCTGCGGGCCAGGGAAGGCGACGCCCAGGCGTTCGGCTCCCTGTACGACCACTATGTCGAGCTGGTCTACCGCTACGTCTACTACCGCGTGGGGACGCACGCCCTCACCGAGGACCTCACCAGCGAGACGTTCCTGCGCGCGCTTCGCCGGATCCGCGACTTCCACTGGCAGGGCAAGGACTTCGGCGCCTGGCTCGTCACGATCGCCCGGAACCTGGTCGCCGACCACTTCAAGTCCAGCCGCTACCGCCTGGAGGTCTGCACGGCCGAGCTGGTCGAGCCGGACCGCCTCCAGGAGGGCCCGGAGCGGGCCGTCATCGACGCGATGACCAACCGGACGCTCCTGTCCGCCGTCCGTCGGCTGGGCTCCGACCAGCAGGAATGCGTCGTGCTTCGCTTCCTGCACGGCCTGTCGGTCGCCGAGACCGCGCTGATCATGGGCAGGAAGTCGGGCGCGATCAAGGCGCTGCAGTACCGTGCCGTCCGGTCGCTGGCCCGCATGCTGCCGGACGACCTGCGCTCCTGACCGGACCGACAGTTGTCCAGACCGCGGGGCCCATCGTCGGCACCGGGCCGTAACCTGCCGCGCCACCAGTCGTTTTGCGGGGCAGGAGCGCGTTCGCACCGCGATTGGCAAGGGAGCGGCCGTTGAAGACCAGCCGAAGCAAGATCGCCAAGGGCGGCAACCCGCTGGCCCGGCTGCGGACCGGCGAGCCGGACCCGGACCCGCACTTCCGCGCCGTCCTGCGCGCCAAGCTCGTGACGGCGGCGGCCTCGGCCGCGCCGACGGCTCCGCCGCACACCGCTCCGGCCCCCGTGGCCGGGGCACCCGCCCGCGCCGAGGCCGGGCAGGTCATGCGCTCGCGCGACAGTTGAGGGCACTCTGTAACAGACTCTAGGCTCGTGGCCATGCGGCGATTCTGGCAGCGCGCCAAGGAAGCGGACCATGTCAGCGCGGGCGAGGCGGCCGCCGCGGCGGCGACGGAACCGAGCCCGCTCCCCGACCCCGACCCCGCCGCCGCGGCGTTCTTCGACGTCGACAACACGATGATGCGCGGCGCGTCGATCTACTACTTCGCGCGCGGTCTCGCCGCCCGCAAGCTGTTCACCATGCGCGACCTCGCCGTATTCGCCTGGGGGCAGGCCGCCTTCCGGCTCCGCGGCACCGAGAACTCCGAGCACATCGGTAGCGCCAAGGAGGCCGCGCTCGCCTTCGTCGCCGGGCAGAAGGTCGCGGGCATCGTCCAGCTCAGCGAGGAGATCTACGACGAGGTGATGGCCGACCGCATCTGGCACGGCACCCGGACCCTCGCCCTCCAGCACCTGGACGCGGGCCAGCAGGTCTGGCTGGTCACCGCCACGCCCGTCGAGGTCGCCCGGACGATCGCGCACCGGCTCGGCCTCACCGGCGCCCTCGGCACCGTCGCCGAGACCAAGGACGGCCTCTACACCGGCCGCCTGGTCGGCAACCTGCTGCACGGCCCCGCCAAGGCCGAGGCCGTGCGCGCCCTCGCCCAGCGCGAGGGCCTCGACCTCGCGCGCTGCTCCGCCTACAGCGACTCGATCAACGACCTGCCGATGCTGACCGTCGTCGGCCACCCGCACGCCGTGAACCCCGACGCCGACCTGCGCGAGCACGCCAAGGAGAACGGCTGGCCCATCCACGACTTCCGCACCGGCCGCAGGGTCACCATGGTCGCCCTCCCCGCCGCCGCCGGAGCAGGCGCCCTGGCCGGCGGCGTCGCCGCCGGCATAGCCCTCCGCAAGCACTATAGGAGTACCTAGGCGACGTAGCGGCTGGCTAGGGCCTGGTTGCCGTTGGTGACCAAGTGGCCCTGGTCCAGGATTGCGAAGCGGTCGGCTCGGCAGGCGTCGTTCGCGTTCGGTGTCGACATCAGGATCGTCACGCCGTGCGAGGACAGTGTCCTGAGGACCTGCCAGATCCGGTCGGCCGCCTGGGGGGCGAGGCCCGCCATCGGCTCGTCCAGGAGGAGCACGTCGGCGCGGCCGACCAGTGCCAGGGCGAGGTCCAGGCGGCGCCGGCGCTCGTCGTCGAGGCGCTCGAACGGCTCGTCGGCCAGCGTGGTCAGACCGGTCAGCTCCAGGACCTCGCCAGGGTCGACGGGGTCCAGCGTCCAGCGCCGCCAGGTGTCGACGACCTCCGCGACGGTCAGGCCCGGGAACAGCCCGCCCTCGCGCCACACGACGCCCCGGCGCACGGCGTCCTGGTCGAGGTAGGGGTCGGCGTTGTTCAGCCGCGCCGTCCCGAGCGCGGGACGGCGCAGCCCGGCCGCGACCTCTAGCAGCGTCGTCTTGCCCGCCCCCGTCCGCCCCAAGAGGGCGTGGACCTCCCCCTTGGCGACGGCGAGCGAGACCCCGCGCAGCACCGCCACCTCACCGAAGCGGATCCGGACCCCGCTCAACTCGATCACGTTCGTTCCGCCATGCCTGTCCATTTCCGGCCCCCCGAGCGTCGGCAAGATCACCGATAGGCGTGAGGGTAGCGGCGGCGGGCGGGTGCGGCATCGTGACCTGCGCGGGCGTTCGTAACTTGTAACAAAGTGTTCAATAACCCGGCTGTGATCAGAAGAACGCGGGGCCCCGGCGCAGGAGCGTGTCGTACAGCATCTGCTGGACGTTCTCGCGGACGTGGTCGGTGATGTTGAAGACCGTCATCGGGTCGTCGGCCGCGTCGCCCGCGTACTCCTCCAGCGTCATGGGCTCGCCGAACTGGATCATCCACTTGGACGGCAGCGGGACGAGACCGGCGGGGCCGAGGAGCGGGAACGTCGGGGTGATCGGGAAGTAGGGGAGGCCGAGGAGCCGGGCGAGCGGGCGCAGCTCGGCGATCTTGGGGTAGATCTCCTCGGCGCCGACGATCGCGCACGGGACGATCGGGACGCCGGCGCGCAGCGCGGTCTCGACGAAGCCGCCGCGGCCGAAGCGCTGGAGCTTGTAGCGGTCGGCGAACGGCTTGCCGACGCCCTTGAAGCCCTCGGGGAACACGCCGACGAGCTCGCCCTTGCCCAGCAGGCGCGCGGCGTCGGCCGGATGGGCGAGGGTGTGGCCGGCCTTGCGGGACAGGTGGCCGAGCAGGGGCACCTGGTAGACGAGGTCGGCGCCCAGGAGCCGGACGTGCCGCCCGGCGTGGTCGTGCAGGCCGACCGACAGCATGATCCCGTCGATCGGGAGGGTCCCGGAGTGGTTGGCGACGATCAGGGCTCCGCCGTCGGCGGGGACGTTGTCCAGCCCGAACATCTCGACGCGGAACCAGTGCTCGTAGAGCGCCCTGGCGACGGGCAGCAGGACGGTGCTGTTGAACTCGGGGTCGAAGCCGAACTCGTCGACCTCGTACTCGCCCGCCAGGCGGCGGCGCAGGAACGCGAGGCCCGAGGCGATGCCGCGTTCGAGGGAACCGCGCTCGGGCTCGTCCTCCGGCGGACGCGCGGAGTCGAGCCGGATCACCTGCGCGCCCTCCCGGTCGAACCGCTGCCCCTGGTGGGCTTCCATAGTCCTCCTAGCGGCGCAGCGCGGCGGCGAGCCGGTCGATCAGCGGGAGCGCCAGGCCCTGGGCGGTGGCGAAGTCGGCGAACGCGGCCTCGGAGCTGTACTTGGGCCGCCAGGCCAGCTCGTGGGCGAGGGCCGTGGTGTCGATGACGCGGCCGTAGGTCAGCCACCGCAGGAGCTCGGGCGAGAACCCCGACATGCCCGCGAAGCGCCGTCCCATGTCGCCGAACACGGAGATCGACGGGGACGGCACCGGGACGTACGGCCGGCCGGCGCGGCGGAGCGCCTGCGACAGCAGCAGCACGCCGTCACCCGCGACGTTGAAGCGGCCGGGGTGGTCTTCGACGGTCATGCGGCGCAGCACCTCGACGCCGTCGTTCTCGTGGACGAACTGGAGCCGCGGGTCGAAGCCGAGCACGGTCGGCACGACGGGCATGCGCAGGTACCGGGTGAGCGGCGAGTCGACGCCGGGTCCGAGGAAGTTGGCGAAGCGCAGCACCGACACGGTCAGGTCGGAGCGGCGGCGCCGCAGCCCGCGGACGTAGCCCTCCACCTCCATCGCGTCCTTGGCGTAGCCGGACGTGGGCGGCTCGACGGGCTCGTCCAGCTCGGTGAAGACCGCCGGGTCCATCGGCGAGGAGCCGTAGACGGCCGCCGAGGACCGCACGACGAGCTTGCGCATGTCGGGCGAGCGCTGGCATGCCGCCAGCAGCTGCATCGTGCCGATGACGTTGAGTTCCTTCACCTTCGCCCGCGGCACCGACGGGGAGGTCACCAGGTTGAGGTGGACCACGGTGTCGACCTCGGCCGAGGCGATGACCTGCGCGATGACGGGCGTACGGATGTCGACGCGGACGAACTCGGTGCGCCCGAGGGGCGTCACGGGCGGCACCGTGTCCACGCCGATGACCCGCTCGATGCCGGGGTCGGCTTGAAGGGTGTTCGCGACCCGCGCCCCCAGGAAACGGGAGACGCCCGTGACGAGGACGACACGGGCCGCGGCGGCGGGCATGGAGGACACTGTGCGCCCCACCCCTTACGGCTGAGTGGCCGGCGTGTTTACTTCTTGTTGCGACGCTGGATGCGCGTCTTCTTCAGCAGCTTGCGGTGCTTCTTCTTCGCCATCCGCTTGCGGCGCTTCTTGATGACAGAGCCCACGTGACCTCGCTCGGCGTATCGGGTGTTGAGTCAGGGACGAACGTGCCGCAAGCGAGCATCACTCGTAACGCGCGCACGGTCCGCTGCCCAAGAGTACCGCTGTACCAGTGGAGGTCACGCCGTGGCATGGCGCGCGGCGCCGGCACCGCGGTCTCCGCGGCGCCGGGCACCGTTGCGCGCGGGCGGGCATCGCCCGTCCGCGTGGTGTCCAGTCCCGGTTCCGGCGGCCGGGCGGCCGCCGGCCGGTCCTTTGTTCTGTTCCTCGTTCCCCAGCTCCGGGACGGCCCTCGCGGCCCGTCCCGACGCCCCCTGCACGGCCGGGTATGGAGTACGCGGCGGGGCCATCGCTCATGCCCCCGCCCCTACCCCCTTATCCGGCTTCGATGAACGCGTCGCGCAGGTAGTCGTGAACGGCCTGCTCGGGAACCCGGAACGAGCGGCCCACGCGGATCGCGGGCAACTCTCCCGAGTGGACGAGGCGGTAGACGGTCATCTTGGACACCCGCATCACCGCCGCCACTTCGGCCACAGTCAGGAACCTGACCTCGCTGAGAGGTCGCTCGCCTGAGCTCATCGGACGCCCTCTTCCACACGTGCCGCGCACCGGCCCTTTGGGTGACTTTGATCACGCACGTGTACTTCCTCCAGCGTAAATCGCGTATCGGCAGTCGCAAGAGGGGAGTTCCACCCATTTCCGTATCCCGACCTGACCGGACGGCCACAGGGATATGTCCGCACGCTGCGTGGACCTGACGGCACGAGGAGTGGCACCGCGACGGGTTGTCAACCGAAACCACGCGATGACCTGCGACTCAGGCGTCATCGGGGGCTGCGCGCGAACCCATGCGCCCCGCTACGGCACGCATGTCACACGCAGTGACATGCGTGCGGGCGTTCCCGGCGGGTGAGGAAGGTCAGCCGGAGGCGGACAGCCCGGCCCGGCCAAGGAGATAGGCCGTCATAGGCGCGTAATGGTGCGGGGATATGCCGTCGTCGAGCGGGACGACGACATCGATCTTGCCTTCGGCGGCCCCGGCGAACAGGGCCGGATCGTTACAGTCCGCGAACCCGACGGTGTCGATGCCCGCCTGCCCGGCGGCTCCCGCCCAGCCGTGATCGGCGATGGCCAGATCCGGCCAAAGGTCCGTTTTTTCGCCCGTGGACCCCTCGGAAGCGGTATCGGCGGCCAGTTCGCGGAGCATGGCCTCCATCGGATACGGGTCGTGCGTGTGCTGGGTACGTCCGTCGCCGCCCTCCAGCATCGCCACGCCGCCCTCGGCGTAGACGATGCGGCGCGCCTCCGTGCCGCCCCAGTCGGACTCGATCTCATACGTCCAGCCAGCCGCGGGCGTCAGCACCCGGCAGCCGCTGTCCGCCAGGGCCCGCGCGACCGCCTGGTAGACGGGCGTCAGCGTGGCCGGGTGCCCGGTGGCGATGACGACGTTCTCCCGGCGGCGCGCGGCGAGCCCGATGCGGTCGCCCATCGCCTCCACCATGTCGATGGTGAGGTCGGGGTCGATCGTGTCGTCGCCGTAGACGTGCCCGGGGTCGGGGTCGACGCCGCAGCGCTCGACCATCATCTCCAGGACGGTCCGCTCCGTCCACGACGGCTTGAGCTCCAGGCCGAACTGGTAGTACGGGTGGCCGTCCGCCATCCGGCGGAAGTGCAACAGGTTGTTCTGGCGCGGCGTGGCGACATCGCCCGCGATCATCGTCTTGACGAGGTGGGCGCGCAGCTCGTCCCGGCTCGGGGGCGCCATCACTCGTCCGTCATCGGGTCGAGGCCGTGCTCGGGGAACACCGCCCGCCGTGTCGCCAGCACCGCCTGGTCGACCGGGCTCGCCGGGTCGTAGCCGTTCCCCCACCTGTGCACCTCCACCACGCTGGTCCCGTCGGTCATCCGCCGGGGAGCGACCTCCCCGGTGCGCCGCTGGACGAAGTCGCGCCATCCGTCCGGTGTCGCCGTCTCGGGCGGGATCGGCCCGCCCGCCGCCTCGGCCAGCAGGTGCGTCCACGCCCGCGGGACGACCTGGACCAGCTCGTAGCCGCCGCCACCCGTCACCACCCAGCGCCCGCCCGCGGTCTCGTGCGCGAGGCGGTGCAGCGCCGCGTAGGCGGTGCGCTGGCCGTCCACGCTGAGGATCAGGTGGGCCAGCGGGTCGAGCGCGTGGCCGTCGGCGCCGTGCTGGGTCACCAGGACCTGCGGACGGAACCGGCGCAGCAGCGGCGGGACGATCGCGT
Organism: Actinomadura rubrisoli; assembly: GCF_004349215.1. Classification (GTDB taxonomy): domain Bacteria; phylum Actinomycetota; class Actinomycetes; order Streptosporangiales; family Streptosporangiaceae; genus Spirillospora; species Spirillospora rubrisoli. The sequence goes on from NZ_SMKU01000128.1 coordinate 8,006, forward strand.
CGAACGCCCGCAGCCAGGGCGCGTCGCCGGTACCGGGCGGCAGCGCGACGTTGACCGCCGTGCCCTCGGCGCCGGGGCCGCCCGTCTCGTTCGGGAAGCCGGTGCCGGGGAACAGCGTGCGCGGCGTCTCGTGCAGGCTGATCGTCAGCACGCGCGGGTCGTCGTAGAAGGCGGCCTGGACGCCGTCGCCGTGGTGGACGTCGATGTCGACGTAGGCGACGCGCTCCGCGCCGTTCTCCAGCAGCCGGGCGATGGCGACCGCCGGGTCGTTGTAGACGCAGAACCCGCTGGCCGCGCCGCTCAGCGCGTGGTGCAGCCCGCCGGAGATGTTGGCGGCGTGCTCGGCGCCGCCCGTCCACACCGCCTCGGCCGCGGCCACCGAAGCTCCCGTGACGAGCGCGGACGCGTCGTGCATGCCGGGGAAGACGGGATTGTCGGGGGTGCCGAGCCCGTGCCGGACCTCGGGGAGCCCGGTCGCGCCCGCGTGCCTGACCGCCGCGATGTAGGGCTCCTCGTGGACGAGCCCGAGCAGCTTGTCGCCCGCGGCCTCGAACGTCGCGACCCGGACGTTCGGCCGCTCGGTCAGCTCCAGCTCGCGGGCCAGCGCCATCGTCAGCTCGACCCGGACGGGGTTCATGGGATGGCCGGGGCCGAAATCGTAGGAGGCGAGCCGGTCGTCCCAGAAGATCGTCAACCCGCAGTCGGCCGGATCGGCGGGCGAGGACGGCGGGGCACTGCTCATGACCTCACGCTATCGCGGTCGCGGCGTGGCGCGGATCACACACCCCCCGGGTCCGCGCGATCAAGTTGTGACGTGCGTTACCCGCCACAAATGGGCATCTATGTAACACATAGGAAACGGCACGTGGGGTGCAGATGGACTCACTTCCCCCCTCCGAACCGGCGGCGGAGGTCACTCCTCTGCCGCTCGCGGCCGCGGCGGCCCGCGCCGGCGCGGCCCACCCGGAACCGGCACCCGGCATGCCGCGCCAGTCCCGTCCGCCGAGCGTCCGCAGCCGCGCCATCAGCGGCGCGATCCGGCTGGGCGTGCGACCGTTCGTCCACCACGTCCCGGGCCATGCCGGAAGCATCCGCACGGCCCGATCGACGGTGGACGCCGCGGCCCGGCTGATCCGGCCGTCCCAGCGCGTGCGCGTCCTGCCGCTGAGCGACCCCCAGATCGAGACCGGACGCGGCGAGCGCCCGGTGACCGGCGAATGGGTCGCCGCGCGCGACGCCCAGGACGCGCCGGTCACCGGCGCCGTCCTGTACCTGCACGGCGGCGGCTACGTCGTCTGCTCGCCGCGCACCCACCGGCCGATCACCTCGCGGCTCGCCCTCGACACCGGGCTGCCCGTCCTGGTCCCCCGCTACCGGCTGGCGCCCGAGCACCCGTTCCCCGCGCCGCTGGAGGACGCCGTCGCCGCCTACCGCTGGCTGCTGGCGCGCGGCGTCCCCGCGTCCGGCATCGTCCTCGCGGGCGATTCGGCGGGCGGGCACCTCGCGGCCGCGCTGGCGGGCGAGATCTGCCGCACCGGCCTGCCGGGCCCGGCCGGGGTCGTCCTCTTCTCCCCCTGGGTCGACCTGACCTGCGAGCTGTCCATCCGCGCGCAGCGGCGCGCCCGCGACCCCTACATCAGCGCCCGCTCGGCGCGCCGGGTCGCCCGCCTCGTCGTGGGGCCGGCCGGGTTCGACGACCCGCGGCTGGCCCTGCTCACCTGCGCGTGGAGCGACGCCCCGCCCGTGCTGATCCAGGTCGGCGGCGCCGAGGTGCTGCGCCCGGAGGCGGAGGCGCTCGCGGACGCCCTGACCCGCGCCGGGGCCGACTGCGAGCTCCAGGTGTGGAAGGGGCAGATGCACGTCTTCCAGATCCTGAACCGGGTGCTCCCCGAGGCGAGCGCCGCGATGCGGGAGACCGCCCGGTTCGTCCAAGCGGTCACGTCGCCGGCCGCGTCCGGGACGGGAGCCGTCGCCTAGCCGGTCAGCGCTTCCCACCGTCCGGGTCTGACCGGCGGACGGCGGACGGCCTCCGAAGTCAGGTGCGACCGGCGTGCTCGCGCCTGCGGGACCGCTCCCGCACGTCGTCCAGGCTCAGGGTCACGAACCCGGCCAGCGCGGCCAGCGCGGCGACGCCCTCCCCGACGAGGCTGATCGTCTTCTCGGTGTACCAGACGGGGTCGTGCATGTCCGGCAGCGGGCCGAGCGCGCCCACCTCGACGTAGAAGTAGAGCAGCAGCGCCCCGACCGCGCTCGCCGCCACGAGGAACGCCAGCGCGTACGACCAGCGGCGCGCGTAGGTGAGGATCACCACGGCCGTCACTCCGGCCACCGCGGCCTGGATCCGGAAGAGGAGGTCGCCGTCGATGGAGCCGCCCTGCACATAGGCCATGTCCGGAGCGAACCTCCAGTGGACGATGGCGTCGGCGGCGAGCCCCGCGGCCACGAGCAAGCGGAGGATGAGTCCCATACCCCTAGACACGTGCGGAACCCCCGTCCCGGATCAATGGTTCAGAAGTGAACTTCCCCGGTTCGCGGGAATCGTGCCTGGCCGCCGCGCCGGACGCCTTGCACGATCGACCGCCCGCCGCGCACGGTCAGCCGCCTGCGAGCTCACGGCCGCGGTTGCGGGCCGCCTCGATGGCCTCCAGCACGGCCGCGCGGACGCCGTGCCGCTCCAGCTCGCGGATCGCCGCGATCGTCGTCCCGCCGGGGGACGTGACGGCCTCGCGCAGCAGCACCGGGTGCTCGCCGGAGTCGCGCAGCATGACCGCGGCGCCCACGGCGGACTGGATCACCATCTCCAGCGCGGCGGCGCGGGGCATGCCGAGCAGGATGCCCGCGTCCACCATCGCCTCGACGAGGTAGTAGAAGTAGGCGGGCCCGCTGCCCGACAGCGCGGTCGCGCCGTCCTGGAGCGACTCGGGGATGCGCAGCACCTTCCCGACCGGCGACAGCAGTTCCTCCGCCAGCTTCAGGTGCTCCTCGCCCGCGTGCGCGCCCGCGGAGATCACGCTCATCGCCTCGTCCACGTGGACGGGCGTGTTCGACATGACGCGGACGACCGGGACGCCCGCCGGGAGCCGCTGCTCGACGAACGGGGTCGTGATGCCCGCCGCCATCGAGACCACCAGGCGCCCCGGCGGGACGTGCGCGCCGACCTCGTCCAGCAGGGCGCCCATGTCCTGCGGCTTCACCGCGAGGACGAGCGTGCCGGCCTTGGCCGCGGCCTCCTCGTTGGAGACGATCTCGATGCCGTACCGCTCGCGCAGCAGCGCCCCGCGCTCCTCGCGGCGCACGGTCGCCATCAGCTCCGACGGGCGGCGCCCGGCCCGGAGCACCCCGGACAGCAGCGCCTCGCCCATCTTCCCGGCACCCAGAATCGCGATCATCGGCATACCTTGACGTGGGGATTCAACGACCCGTCCAGCCTATAGCGGCCGGGCGGGGCCGCCGCCGGCGGCGGGTCAGGAACGTCCGGCCAGCGACCGCATGAAGAAGCGGAAGTTGGCGGGCCGCTCGGCCAGGCGGCGCATGAAGTACCCGTACCACTCCTGGCCGTAGGCGACGTAGACGCGCACCCGCGCTCCCTGCGCGGCGAGCCGCCGCTGCTCCTGCGGCCGGATCCCGTAGAGCATCTGGTACTCGAACGTGTCGGGGTCGCGCTCGTTCAGGACCGCGAGAGCGCCCGCGATGTCGATGAGGCGCGGGTCGTGCGTGGCGAGCATCGGGTAGCCCTTGCCGGCCATCAGGATCTTCATGCACCGCACGAAGGACTTGTCGATGTCCTCCTTGCCGGTGAAGGCCACCGGCTCGGGCGCGGCGTAGGCGCCCTTGCACAGCCGGACGCGGGACCCCTCGAAGGCCAGCTCGGCGCAGTGCTCCTCCGCGCGCCGCAGGTACGCCTGGATCACCGCTCCGGTGTCGGGGAAGTCGCGGCGCAGCTCGTGGACGGTCCGGAGCGTGGAGTCGACCGTGGTGTGGTCCTCCATGTCCACCGTGACCGTCGTGCCGGCGGAGCGGGCGGCCCCGCAGATGCGCCGAGCGCCGTCCAGGGCGAGGTCCTCGGCCAGCGTCTGCCCGATCGCCGACAGCTTCACCGACACCTCGGCGCGCGCGCCGAGGCCCGCGCGGCCGAGCCGGTCCAGCAGCCCGAGGTAGTGCGTGACGTTCGCCTCCGCCTGCCCCTTGTCCTGGACGTCCTCGCCGAGGACGTCCAGGCTGACGTGCAGCCCCTCGCCGGTCAGCGCCTCCGTGACGCGCGCCGCGTCCTCGATCGTCTCGCCCGCGATGAAGCGGCGGACGACGTCGCGGGTGAACGGCGCGGTCTCCACGACTCTGCGCGCCCCGCCACTGCGCGACGCGGCCAGCAACGCCTGACGAAACACTGGTGAACCCCTTGTCCGGCGGGACCGCTCTGTCCCTCGTCCTCAGGGTATGCCCGGAATGAGGCGACGATCACGAGACGGTGCCGAGCTCGTTGCCGCCGCCGTGCCGCTTCACGTACTCGGGCATCTCCGCGGTCTTGATCGCGCCGAAGAGGGCCTTCGCCTTCGTCCCGTCGAGCAGGACGACGCTCTGCTTCCCGCGCATGCCGGTGCCCCGGTACGGGGTCGTCAGGAACGTCACGTCCGAGGCGCGCAGGTGCCGCAGGCCCAGCGCGAGCGAGCGCAGCTTCCCGCCCGACACGCTCTCGTCCACGCTGATCGACTTGGTGAACGCGGACAGGAACCGGTCGAGCTTCAGCGGGTTGGTGAGGGTCCCGCGGGCGGCGGCCTGCTGGACGAGTGCGCGGAGGAACGCCTGCTGCCGCCTGATCCGGTCGAAGTCGCCGTTCGGGAGGTTGTAGCGCTGCCGAACGAACAGCAGCGCCTGCTCGCCGTCGAGCTTCTGCCGCCCTGCCTCCCAGCGCATTTTGCGGGCCGGGTCGTAGACGCTCTGCTTGATGTCGACGGTGACGCCGCCGAGCGCGTCCGTCATCGACTTGAACCCGGCGAAGTCGATCGCGCCGTAGTGGTCGACGCGGACGCCGGTCAGGTTCTCCACCGTCTCGATCAGCAGCTTCGGGCCGCCGAACGAGAACGCCGCGTTGATCTTCTGGTCGCCGTAGCCGGGGATGTCGACCCACGAGTCGCGCGGGAACGAGACCACGTAGGCCTTGCTCCGGTCGGCCGGCAGGTGCATCAGCATGATCGTGTCGGTGCGCTGCTGTCCCGGCTTCCACACCTCGCCGCCGTCGCCGGTCGTCCCGGCGTCGGCCCGCGAGTCCGACCCGACGAGCAGCCAGTTCTCGGTGCCGGTCACGTTCGGGCCGGGACGCTTGGCGCCGTCGCCCGGCAGCGCGCCCTTGATCCGGTCGATGTTGCCGTCGTAGGACGACTGGCGCTGCCAGATCAACCCGCCGAGCCCGGCCACGACCAGCGCGAGGAACACTGTGACCGCGATGAGGATCCGGGGCCAGCGGCGCTTGCGCGCCTTGCGGTGCCCCCGGCTCCCGTCACCGGGACCGCCGTCCCCGGGCCCGCCGACGCCGAGCACACCGAGCCCGCCCTCGTGCGGCGGCGGGGACGCGTCGGACCGCTGCGGCGCGGGCGGGCCGGTGGGGTCTCGGGGGGTCATGGCGCCGGAGATTACCAGCCCGATACGGGATAGATGGCCTGGTTGGGGGCAGGTGTCCGGATCAACCGGTCCGGCGGCGCAGCGTGGCAGCGCCCAGGAGCAGGGCCACCACCATGAAGCCGGCGATGACCGTGACGTCCACGGTCAGCGTGCCGGTGAAGCCGGACGACCGGCTGATCTCCTGCATGCCCTGCACCGCGTACGTCAGCGGCAGCACCCGCGCGATGGCCTCCAGCCACGACGCCATCTCCTCGCGCGGCATGATCAGCCCGCACAGCAGGGCCTGCGGCAGCACGAACGCGGGCATGAACTGGACGGCCTGGAACTCCGTCCGCGCGAACGCGCTCGCGAACAGGCCGAGCGCCATGCCGAGCAGCGCGTCCAGCAGCGAGACGAGCACCAGCGACGCGAACGGGCCGTCCAGGTCCAGGCCGAGCCAGGTCAGCGAGATCGCCAGCACGACCCCGACCTGCACCAGCGCGATCAGCCCGAACGCCAGGGCGTAGCCGAGCAGCAGGTCGAGCTTGCCCACCGGCATGGTCATCAGCCGCTCCAGCGTGCCGCTCGTCCGCTCGCGCAACGTGGCCACGCTGGTCACGATGAACATGATCACGAACGGGAACACGCCGAGCAGCATCGGGCCGACCCGGTCGAACACCGCCGGCTGGTCGAACACGTACCGCAGCAGGATCATCAGCAGGCTGGGCACCCCGATGAGCAGCCCCAGCGTGCGGTGGTCGTTCTTGAGCTGGGCGAGGATGCGCCGCGTCGTCGCCAGCGTGATCGCGAGGTTCATGCGCGGCTCTCCGTCCGCTCGGTGATCAGCTGGAGGAAGGCCTCCTCCAGATCATCGGCGCCGGTCCGCGTCCGCAGCGCCTCGGGGGTCCCGTCGGCCAGGATCCGGCCCTCCCGCATCAGCAGCAGCCGGTCGGTGCGGCCCGCCTCGTCCATGACGTGGCTGGACACGACCAGCGTGGTGCCGCGGTCGGCCAGCTCGCGGAACAGCTCCCACAGCTCCTGTCGCAGCACCGGGTCGAGGCCCACGGTCGGCTCGTCCAGGACGAGCAGCTCGGGTGCCCCCAGCAGCGCGACGGCCAGATTGGCCCGGCTGAGCTGGCCTCCGGACAGGGTGGACACGACCTGGTCGCGGTACTTGCCGAGCCCGACCTCGTCGATCACGCGATCGACGTCCGAGCGCGGCGCGCGCAGGACGGCCGCGAAGTAGCGCAGGTTCTCGGCGACGCTCAGGTCGGCGTACACGGCGGGCGCCTGCGTCGCGTACCCGACGCGCCTGCGCAGGTCGCGCGAGCCCGCGGCGTCGCCGAGCACGGTCACCGTGCCGCCCGCGACGATCTGGACGCCGACCAGCGCCCTCATCAGGGTCGTCTTGCCGCACCCGCTCGGCCCGAGCAGCCCGAGGACCGAGCCCTGCGGCACGTCGAAGGACACCCCGTGCAGGACCTCTCGGCCGCCGCGCACCACCCGCAGGTCCCGCACACTGACCGCCGGACTAGAACTCATCATGTGTTGAATTTATGCCGACGCACATGCCCGGGTCAAGGCGTGGGGGCAGGAATCAGCGGCGTTTCAGAGCATGGGCGCCAGGGCTCGGAGGAACTTAGTCCAGGTAGCGCTGGAGGGCTGGGGCGACCATGTCGACCAGTTCGTCTTCGGAGGCCGAGGCGATCGGTTCGACGCGCAGGACGTAGCGCAGGATCATCAGGCCGATCATCTGGCCGGCGGCGGCCTGGGCCCGCAGGAGCGGCACGTCCGTGGCCTGGGCGATGCGCCCGAACAGGGCGGAGGTCACGAACTCGCGCATCATCGCGGCCGCGCGCTCGTTGGTCATCGCGGAGCGGAGCATGGCGAGGATGGGGGCGCGCCGGTCGGCGTCGCCCCAGATCTCCAGGAACGTGCGGACCATGACCTCGCCCAGCTCCTCGCGGGGACGGGAGAGGATGCGCGGCAGCAGGACGGCGGGGTCCACCGGGAACCGCATCGCCTCGATGAACACCCCTTCCTTGTTGCCGAAGAAGTGGTGCACGAGGGCCGGGTCGACGCCGGCGGCGCGGGCGATGGCGCGCAGCGAGGCGCCGTCGTAGCCCTTCTCGGCGAACAGCTCGCGGGCCTGGGCCAGGATCGCCTCGCGCGTCTCGGTCGGCCCGGGACGTCGCCCGGGGCCCCGCGCGGGCCGGGTCGCCTCCGTCACCGCGCTCCCCGCGCTCCCCGCCGGGTGACCTCCCCGCCGGAGGTGACCTCCCAGGTGCGGTCGGCGGCGGCGAGGTGCAGGCGGGCGAAGGCCAGCGCCTCGGCGAGGTCCTCCATCCGCTCGCCGCGGGTGGCGGCGCGGCGGGTGTTGACCTCCAGCACGACATGCCCGCCGAAGCCGCCCTCGGCGAGGCGCTCCAGCATCGGCCCGCAGGGCTGGTTGCCGCGCCCCGGGACGAGGTGCTCGTCCTTGTTGGTGATGCCGAGCCCGTCGGCCAGGTGCAGGTGGCGGAGCCGGTCGCCGAGGCTCGCGGCCATGTCGAGCCCGTCGGAGCCCGACACCGCGGTGTGGGACAGGTCGAGCGTCACATGCGGGTAGTCCTGGTCGACGGGGTTCCAGTCGGGCAGGTACATGCCCGCCTCCGCACCGCGCGCCTTCAGCGGGAACATGTTCTCGACCGCGAACAGCACGTCCGTCTCGTCCTGCATGCGGGCGAGGCCCTCGACGAACTCCCTGGCGTAGTCGCGCTGCCAGCGGAACGGCGGGTGGACGACGACGACCTCGGCGCCGAGTTCCTCGGCGACCTCCTTGGAACGCACCAGCTTGCCCCACGGCTCGCGGCCCCACACCCGCTGGGTGAGCAGCAGGCAGGGCGCGTGGATCGACTTGATCGGGACCTGGTGGTAGTCGGAGAGCCGGCGCAGGACGTTGAGGTCCTGGGAGGAGGCGTCGGTGGAGACCATCACCTCGATGCCGTCGTACCCCAGCAGGGCGGCGGTCTCGAAGGCGCTCGGGACCTTCTCCGGGTAGACCGACGCCGTGGAAAGCGTGATCGGCGCGTCCGGCACGCGGAGGGCCGGTGTGCTTGCGCCGTTGTGCTGCGGGGTCAAGGCTCCCTCGCCAGGAATGATCGCTCGGCAGGTTACAAGGTTCGCACGGAAAGCCTATGCGGCCGCGGCGGCGTTGAAACCCTCGCCCGGAGTGATCCTCATTGCCCCGCGATGCCGGGCGGCTACGCTCTGGCGGGTGGCCGAGATAGCTCCGGGGGCCGTGCCGAGCCCGAACATCTGGAACTCGCCGCAGGTGTACGAGGTGGAGAACCGGGCGGTCGACCCCGACGGGTTGATCGAGGCGGCGATGCGCGCCGTCCGTCCCTGGCGGGGCGCGACGGTCCTCGACCTCGGCTGCGGCACGGGTTTCCACCTGCCCCTGTTCGCCGCGGAGGCGGAGCGGGTGATCGGGGTGGAGCCGCACGCCGGGCTCGCCGCCGCCGCCCGCCGCCGCGCGAAGGACCTCCCGAACGTCGCGGTCCGCGTGGGCGCCGCGCAGGCGTTGCCGCTCCCGGACGCGTCGGTGGACGTCGTGCACGTCCGATGGGCGTACTTCTTCGGGCCGGGCTGCGAGCCGGGCCTGGCCGAGCTGGACCGGGTCGTCCGGCGCGGCGGTGCGGTCTTCATCGTCGACAACGACGCGACGCGGTCCACGTTCGGCCGCTGGTTCCGGCGGAGCCTGCCGAAGTACGACCCGGACGCGGTGGAGCGGTTCTGGACGCGGCGCGGCTACACCCGGGAACCGCTGATGATCCGCTGGTCGTTCCAGAGCCGGGACGACCTCGCGGCGGTGCTGCGCATCGAGTTCCCGAGCGATCTGGCGGATGCCTGCCTGAAAGAACACGAAGGGCTCGAAGTGGACTACGCCGTGAATCTGTGGTGGCGTTGCCCCTGAGTTACTGACTGGTTGGTCACACCCGGTGCCCCGGTATGGCCACTACTGGATCCTCTGTATAACAATCGACTCCGCAGGCGTTCGCGACGCCGCCCCCCGAGCCCCGGCCGGCGTCCGCGACCCGAGGAACGGGAGGAACGGACCATGGGCCGTGCCGCCACAACGAGCCGTATCGCCTCCGGGGGGACGACCCCCCAGACCCCCCGGCGAAAAGCGGCTGGCGCCATTCTCGCCGCCACCGCGCTCAGCGCCGTCGGCGCCGGGGCGGGGCTGGCCGCCCAGCGCCGCGCGCTGCGCCGGCTCCAACTGCGCCCCGACCCGTACGCGGGCGAGCCGTTCGGCTCCCTGCGCGGACGTCCCGTCCCCGTCCGCGCCGACGACGGCACCCGCCTGTACGCCGAGATCGACGGCGACGACCGCACCGACCTCGCCGTCGTCTTCTGCCACGGCTGGACGCTCACCCAGGACTCCTGGCACTTCCAGCGCAAGGCCCTGCGCGGGCTCGGCCGCCTCGTCTTCTGGGACCAGCGCGGCCACGGCCGCTCCGACGGCGGCGCCCGGGACGGCTACGAGCTCCCCCGCCTCGCCCACGACCTCGCCGCCGTCATCGAGGCCACCGTCCCCGCCGACACGCCCGTCGTCCTGGTCGGCCACTCCATGGGCGGCATGACGATCATGCGCTATGCCGATGAGAACCCCGGCCTGATCGGCCGCAAGATCGTCGCCACCGGGCTGCTCTGCACGTCCTCCGGCGGGCTCGGCGGGGTCAGCCTGGGCATGCCCGCCCTGCTCGCGCGCACCACCCACCGCGTCCTGCCCCGCGCGCTGCGCGCCCTCGGCGCCGGCTCGGCGGTGATCGAGAAGGTCCGCCACCTCGGCCGGGACGGCTCCCTGCTGATCGAGGACCTGATCGCCTTCGGCCCCGACGCGAGCCCCGCCGCCGTCGCGTTCGCCGAGCAGATGCTGACCGAGACCCGGATGGACGCGCTCGCCGACTTCTTCCGCTCGATGATCACGCACGACGTCATCAGCGAGTGCGCGTCCCTCGGCGGCGCCGACACCCTCGTCATCGGCGCGGAGAACGACGCGCTCACCCCCGTCGAGCACAGCCTCAAGATCGCCGGCTGCGTGCCGTCCGCGCGGCTGGAGGTCGTGCCGGTCGCGGGCCACATGGCCATGCTGGAGCGGCCCGGCGTCGTCGCCGACCACCTGGGCGACCTGATCGAACGCGCCCGCAAGAACCTCGCCGCCTGATCCCGCGCTGACTGTCGGTAGCGCGCCCTACGCTCGGCGCATGGCGAAGGCGAAAACGGCGAAGGCGTCCTACCGCTGCTCCGACTGCGGATGGCAGACGTCGAAGTGGGTCGGGCGCTGCGGCGAGTGCCAGACGTGGGGAACGGTCACCGAGGCGACCTCCGCCACCCCGGCGCGGGTGGTGAGCGCCGGGCCCGTCAGCGTGCCCGCGCGTCTGATCGGCGAGATCGACGTGCGCTCCGCCCAGAGCAGGCCCACGGGCCTGGACGAGCTCGACCGGGTGCTCGGCGGCGGCATCGTGCCCGGCGCCGTCCTGCTGCTGGCGGGCGAGCCCGGCATCGGCAAGTCCACGCTGCTGCTGGAGGTCGCGGCGCTGGCCTCCACCGGGTCCGGTCCGGCCGACCCGCACGTCCCGCCGCAGGCCGCGGCCGGGATTCCGGGGGCCAACGGAGCCTCGGGCGGGGCGGGCGCCGGCGGCTCGAACGTCCTGTACGTGACGGGCGAGGAGTCGGCCCAGCAGGTGCGGCTGCGCGCCGACCGGGTCGGCGCCATCACCGACCACCTGTACCTGGCGGCGGAGACGGAGCTGTCCGCCGTCCTCGGCCACCTCGACGCGGTGGAGCCGACGCTGCTCGTCGTCGACTCCATCCAGACGATCGGGACGTCCGAGGCCGACGGCGCGCCCGGCGGCGTGACGCAGATCCGCGAGGTCGCCGCCAACCTCATCCGGGTCGCCAAGGAGCGCGGCATCACCGTCGTGCTCGTCGGCCACGTCACCAAGGACGGCGCCATCGCCGGGCCGCGCCTGCTGGAGCACCTCGTCGACGTCGTGCTCTACTTCGAGGGCGACCGGCACTCCCGGCTCCGCATGATCCGCGCCGTCAAGAACCGCTACGGCCCGACGGACGAACTCGGCTGCTTCGACCTGTCGGAGGTCGGCATCGTCGGCCTGCCCGACCCGAGCGGCCTGTTCCTCACCCGCCGCGAGGAGGCCGTCCCCGGGACGTGCGTGACCGTCACTCTGGAGGGCCGCCGCCCGCTCGTCGCCGAGGTGCAGTCCCTCGTCGCCAAGTCGCACCTGCCCGCCCCGCGGCGCGCCACGTCCGGCCTCGACACCTCGCGCGTCGCGATGGTCCTCGCCGTCCTCGCGCAGCGCTGCAAGATCTCCATGCACGAGCAGGACGTGTACGTCTCCACCGTCGGCGGCGTGCGGCTCGCCGAGACCTCCGTCGACCTGGCGCTCGCGCTCGCCGTCGCCGGGTCCACGGTCGAGCAGTCGCTGTCGACCAGCCTGATCGCGCTCGGCGAGGTCGGGCTGGCGGGCGAGGTGCGCGTCGTCCCCGGCGTGCAGCGGCGGCTCGCCGAGGCCGCGCGGCTCGGGTTCAAGCACGCCGTCGTCCCGCGCGGCTCCCTCGAACTCGCCGACGGATCGCCGCTCAAGCGCGCCGACCCGCAGCTGACCAGCTACGAAGGCATGAAGGTGATGGAGGTCGACAGCCTCCAGCAGGCGCTGCAGGTCTCCTTTACGGCGCCGTAGCGCCCGTCACGCCAGAGTATTACGCCACACAACCCGCGCTTGCGACCAGGGGAGGAACCGGCGCGCGGCCCTCCTCGGTAAACTGGCGCCGTCCAGCGACCTCCGGGGGCCAGGTGCCATCACACGACAAGGGTCATGACGAACGACGCCGCGCCACGCTAGCCGCGGTGGCCCCGGGCACCCAGATCCGCGACGGTCTGGAACGGATCCTGCGGGGCCACACCGGCGGCCTGATCGTGCTCGGCTACGACAAGACGGTCGAGGAGCTGTGCTCGGGGGGCTTCGAGCTCGACGTCGAGTTCTCCGCCACCCGGCTGCGCGAGCTCGCGAAGATGGACGGGGCGATCGTCCTCGACGGCAACCACGGCCGGATCGTGCGCGCCGCCGTCCACCTCGTACCGGACTCCACCATCCCCACCGAGGAGTCGGGGACCCGCCACCGCACCGCGGAGCGCGTCGCCCGCCAGACCCGCTTCCCGGTCATCTCGGTGAGCCAGTCGATGCACATCATCGCGCTGTACCTCGACGGCATCCGCTACGTCCTGGAAGACTCCGCGGCGATCCTGTCCAAGGCCAACCAGGCCCTCGCCACGCTTGAGCGCTACAAGCTCCGGCTGGACGAGGTGTCCGGCACCCTGTCGGCGCTGGAGATCGAGGACCTCGTCACCGTCCGGGACGTCAGCGCCGTCGTGCAGCGGCTGGAGATGGTGCGCCGCATCGCCGACGAGATCGAGGGCTACGTCGTCGAGCTCGGCACCGACGGCCGGCTGCTGTCCCTGCAGCTGGACGAACTGGTGTCCGGTGTCGACGTCGACCGGGAGCTGATCGTCCGCGACTACCCGTCCGCCGACACCCGCGCCCGCGGCGTGGGCTCGATCCTGTCGGCGCTCGACGTGCTGTCGGCCAACGAGCTGCTCGACCTGTCCACGGTCGCCGAGGTGATGGGGTTCGCCGGCCCCGACGCGCTCGACCTGCCCGTCAGCCCCAAGGGCTTCCGGCTGCTGGCCAAGGTGCCGCGGCTGCCGAGCATGGTCGTCGAGCGGCTCGTCGAGCACTTCGGCGGGCTGCAGAAGCTCCTGGCCGCCAGCATCGACGACCTCCAGGCGGTGGGCGGCGTGGGCGAGTCCCGCGCGCGCAGCGTCCGCGAGGGCCTGTCCCGCCTGGCCGAGTCGTCCATCCTGGAACGCTACGTCTGACGACCGGCGCGCACGGGCACCGGCGTGCACAGGGATCCGCGCGCACGGACACCCGCGCGCACGGGCACCGGCGTGCGTGGGGGCTTCGCGTCCGCCTGGTCAGCGCAGGCGGAAGACCTGCCTCTTGGCGCCCTTGAGTTCGGCCACATAGGTCCCCGGCCGGACGGGGTCGCCCTTGCAGCCGCGCTTGCGGTCCCAGCCGACGCCGTCGACGTACGGGATGCCGCGGCGCAGCGTCCGGCGCGCCGGACGGCCCTCCCGGCACCGCGCCGACGACCAGATCCGGTCAGGCCCGGACGTGACGCGGACGTCCACCGACCCGGCGTCCCACGTGCACGGGTTCTCGCCCGCGTTGACCACCGTGACCCGGAACCGCGGCCGCTCCGGTCCCGCGTACGTATCGCGCGCCGAGGCCAGGTTCACCACGAGGTCCCGCGCCCGGCAGGGGCCGTCCTCCGGCGGGGGCTCGGACGGCGGGGTGGTCGTCCTCGTGACGGTGACGGTGGGCATCGCGGTGGGGGGCGGGGCGCTCGTCTCGGCGGCGCCCGCGTTCCGGACGGGCTCGTCCTCGTCCCCGTCGCCGGTGCACGCCCAGGCGAGCAGCCCGACGACGCCCAGGATCCCCGCCAAGGCCGCCGCGCGCCGCCGCCAGTACCGGTCGAGCCCAGAAGCGCCGTCACGTCCAGTGTCCGCCCCCATGCGGTCAGTATGCATTCGCCCGTCCGCCAAGAGGTGGCGACCCGCCGCGTGCCACAATGGCGCTCCGCCATGAAAACCACCTACATCGAGCCGATCCTCGACTGGTACCACGCCAACGCCCGGGACCTCCCGTGGCGGGCCCCGGGCGCGACCCCGTGGGGCGTCCTGGTCAGCGAGATCATGCTCCAGCAGACCCCGGTCTCCCGCGTCCTGCCCGTCTGGCACGCCTGGATGGCCCGCTGGCCCACCCCCGCAGCCCTGGCCGCCGAGCCGTCCGGCGAGGCCGTCCGCGCCTGGGGCCGCCTCGGCTACCCGCGCCGCGCGCTGCGCCTGCACGAGAGCGCTCGCGCGATCACCGAGCGGCACGGCGGCGAGGTGCCGTCCTCCCATGAGGACCTCCTGGCCCTGCCCGGCATCGGCGCCTACACCGCCGCCGCCGTCGCCAGCTTCGCCTTCCGCCGGCGCCACGCCGTTCTCGACACCAACGTCCGCCGCGTCCTGGCCCGCCTGCTCACCGGCGTGGAGTACCCGCCGAAGGCCCAGACGAAGGCGGAGGTGGCGCTCGCCGAGAGCCTCCTGCCCCCCGATCCGCCGACCGCTGCCCGCTGGGCCGTCGCCGTCATGGAGCTCGGCGCCCTCGTCTGCACCGCCCGCTCGCCCCGCTGCGTCGACTGCCCCGTCCTCGACCAGTGCGCCTGGCACCTGAACGGCCGTCCCGCCTACGACGGCCCGCCGCGCCGCGGCCAGACCTACGCGGGCACCGACCGCCAGTGCCGCGGCCGCATCCTCGCCGTCCTCCGCGAAGCCGAAGGCCCCGTCGAGAAGCCCGCCCTGGACGTCGTCTGGGCGGACCCCGTCCAGCGTGAACGCGCCCTGGACACGCTCGTGGCCGACGGCCTTGTGGACCCTCTGCAAGACGGCCGCTACGCCCTCCCCAGCTGAGACGCCCCCGGGTCGCCGAAAATGTGTGGTGGACCGATGCATCGGGCTCGTAGCGTACGGTGCGTGCGTGATCTTCTGAGGCTGCCCAAGACCCACCTGCACGTCCACCTGGAGAACACCGTGCGGTGGGACACCCTCCGCGAGATCGGTGCGGCCAACGGCGTGAAGGTGCCCGACGACATCGGGAGGTTCGGCGGCTTCGCGGCCTTCTTCGCGCAGAACGACCTGGTGCGCGCGTGCCTGCGGCGTCCGGACGACTTCCACCGGATGGCCTACGAGTTCTGCCAGGACGAGGCCGCGCAGGGCGCCCGGTACGCCGAGGCGTCGTTCACCGCCGCCGCGCACGGCGAGCGGCTCGGCGACCTGGACATGCCGCTGGGCGCCGTCCGCGAGGGCCTGGCGGAGGGGCGCGGGGCGTTCGGCATCGAGGTGCGGCTGCTCCTGGACCACTCCCGCCGCCGTCCGGTCGAGCGGGCCTGGCGCACGCTCGACCTCGCCAAGCGGCACGACGACGTGGTCGCCGTCGGGCTCGCGGGCGACGAGGCGTTCCCCGGCGACCCGTTCGTCGAGGTGTTCGCCGCCGCCCGCGACGCCGGGCTGCACGTCGTCCACCACGCCGGCGAGGGCGAGGGCGCGGCGAGCATCCGGCAGGCGCTCGGCACCGGGCTCACCGAGCGCCTCGGCCACGGCATCCGGGTCCTGGACGACCCGGACCTGGTCGCCGAGGTGCGGGAGCGGCGCGTCCCGCTCGAAGTGTGCCCGTCGTCCAACGTCGCGCTCGGGTTCGCCCCGTCGCTCGCGGAGCATCCGCTGCCACGGCTGCGCGACGCCGGTCTCGTCGTGACGGTCAACACCGACATCCCCGCCCTGATCGGCACCCCGCTGGCCACCGAGTACGCCCGCGTCAGGGACGCCTTCGGCTACGACGACACCGTCCTGGCCGACCTGGCCCGCGCCGGCGTCGACGCCTCCTTCGCCCCCGACGCGACCAAGGCCCGCCTCCATCAGGAGATCGACACCTGGCTCACCTCCTGATCCCGCTCGCTCACCCCCTCGTCCTCGCTCACCCCCTCGTCCTCGCTCAGCTCCACACCCAAGGCCCAGTTCCGGCCGACAGACCCGCCC
>NZ_SMKU01000129.1 GCF_004349215.1 Actinomadura rubrisoli
CGTCCCGGCGTCCACCCCCACCGAGGAGGCGAGCCGGATCACCCCGTTCACCACGTTGCGGTGGGTGATGACCACGCCCTTCGGCGTGCCGGTGGACCCGGAGGTGTACATCACGTACGCCGCGTGGCCCGGCCACAGCGTCGCCGCGCCCTCGGGCTCTTGCGCGGGCACGCCGAAGTCCACGTCCCCGAGGTACAGGCGCGGGACGTCGGACGGCGGCAGTACCGGAGCGGTCGCCTCGTCGGTCAGCAGCAGCCGGGGATGGGCGTCCGACAGGATGAACTCCAGGCGGCGGCTCGGATACCGGGGGTCGATCGGCAGATACGCGCCGCCGGCCTTCAGCACCGCCAGCAACCCGACGACCAGATCCGCCGAACGCGGCAGCGCGAGCCCGACCACCGTCTCCGGGCCCACACCGCGCTCGGCCAGCACACCAGCCAGGCGGTTCGCGCGCTCGTCCAGCTCACGGTAGGTCAGCGACACCTCACCGCTCACCACCGCGACCGCGTCCGGCGACGCCTCAACCTGGCGCTCGACCAGCCCGTGGATCGTCACCTCGGGCGTCTCGGCGGCCGTGTCGTTCAGCCCGCGCAGCAGCCGCTCCCGCTCGCCCGGGTCCAGCACGTCCGCCAGCCCGACCGGCCTGGCGGGGTCGGCGACCAGCACGCGGATGGCCCGGACGTAGCGGGTGACGATGGCCTCGGCCGTGCTGCGGTCGAACAGCTCGGTGGCGTACTCCAGGTAGCACAGCAGCCCCGGCTTCCCGGGGTCGGTGAAGTAGTTGAACTCCAGGTCGAACTTGGCGGTCGGGGTCGATAGCGCTTCGAGGCGGGCGCTCAGGTCCGGCAGCTCGACGTCGATCCACCGGTCGCCGTTCCAGGTGAACATGACCTGGAACAGGGGGTGGTACGCGGTGGAGCGCTCCGGGTTGAGCATCTCGACCAGGCGCTCGAACGGGGCGTCCTGGTTGTCGTAGGCGGCGAGCGCCTTGTCCTGCAACCGGCTCAGCAGCTGGTCGAACGACGGGGTGCCCGACAGGTCGGCGCGCAGCACCCAGGTGTTGACGAAGAAGCCCACCAGGTCGCTGAGGTCGTCGTCGGTGCGGCCCGCGATCGTGGACCCGATCGGGATGTCGTCGCCGGTGCCCAGGTGCTGGAGCACGACCGCCAGGGCCGCCTGGAGCACCATCGGAACCGTCACGCCCCGCTCGCGGGCGAGGGTCTCGATCGAGGCCAGCAGCTCGGGTTCGAGGTGGAAGTCCACCATGTCGCCGCGGTGGCCGGCGACGGGCGGGCGCGGACGGTCGGCGGGCAGCCGCAGCGGCTGCGGCAGGCCGGCCAGCTCGTCCCGCCAGTACCGCAGCTGGGTGGCGAGCACGCTACCCGGGTCCTTCTCGTCGCCGAGAAGTTCCCGCTGCCAGAGCGTGTAGTCGACGTACTGCACCGGCAGTTCCGGCAGCTCCGGCGCCTCGCCCTTGAGACGGGCGGTGTAGGCGGCGGCCAGATCGCGGGCCAGCGGTTCCATGGACGAGCCGTCACCGGCGATGTGGTGGACCAGCAGCACCAGCGCGTGCTCGCGCGGGGCGGTCCGGAACAGGGTCGCCCGCACGGGGATGTCCGCGGCCAGGTCGAAGGTGTGCTCGGCGGCCTCGGCCGCGCGGGCGGCCAGCGCGTCCGGCGCCACCTCGACCAGGGGCACCTCCAGCGCGACCTCCTCCACCGGCACCGCGTGCTGGGACGGCAGGCCCTCGGCGTCCACCGCGATCAGCGTGCGGAGGCTCTCGTGCCGGGCCACCACGTCGCGCACCGCCGCGCGCAGGGCGGCCACGTCCAGAGCACCGGACAGCGACAACATGAACGGCAGGTTGTAGGTCGCCGACGGCCCCTGGAACCTGTCGATGAACCACAACCGGCGCTGCGCGAACGACAACGGGATCATTTACTGTCCGCTCCTCTTCATTCTCCGCAGGCGAGGCCGGCTCGACGTGCCCGCTTCCTTCGTCATGCGCGAGAGTTCGGCGATGTTGCGAGATTCGAAGATCGTCCGTATCGGCACGCCCACTCCGAGGGCCTTGCGGATACGGCTGGTGAGCCGGGTCGCCAGCAGTGAGTCGCCACCCAGCTCGAAGAAGTGGTCGTCGAGCCCGACCCGGTCCAGGCCCAGCACCTCGGCGACCAGCCCGCAGAGCCGCTCCTCCTGCGGGGTGGTCGGCGCCCGGTAGGGACGGCCGGTGAACTCGGGCTCGGGCAAAGCGGCCCGGTCGAGCTTCCCGTTGGGCATCAGCGGGAAGCGGTCCAGCAGGACGAACGCGGACGGCACCATGCCCTTCGGCAGGCGCTCGGCGGCGAAGCCGCGCAGCTCGTGCGGGTCGAGGCCGTCCGCCCGGGTGGGCACCACATAGCCCACCAGCAGCGCGGCGCCGCCGCCCCCGCCGCTCCGCCTGGCCACGACCGCCGCCTGCTCGACGCCGGGGTGCGCGGCCAGCGCGGCCTCGACCTCCGCCGGCTCGATCCGCAGCCCGTTGACCGACAGCTGCCCATCGCCGCGCCCGACGTACTCCAGCAGCGCGTCGGGTGTCCAGCGGACCAGGTCGCCCGTGCGGAACATCCGTGCCCCGGCGGGACCGAACGGGTCGGCGACGAACCGCTCCGCCGTCGCCCCCCTCCGGCCCCGGTAGCCGCGGCCCACCGTGTCGCCCGCCACGTACAACTCCCCGACCGCGCCGGGCGGCACCGGCCGGAGCCCCGGGCCCAGGACGTACACCCGCACGTTCGGCAGCGGCGTCCCGATCGGCGCGCCGGCCGCCCGCTCCCCGGCGTCCAGCGCGGGGGCCGTGGTGGCGTAGAAGGTCTCGGTCTGGCCGTAGGCGTTGACGACGCGGACGCCCGGGATCGCCTCCCGGACGCGCCGCACCAGCGACACCGGCAGTGCCTCGCCGGCGAACACCACGACCTCGGCGTCGATCTTCCCGGGGAGCTGGTCGAGGAGCTCGGCGAAGACCGTCGGCACCGTGCTGACCACTCCCCCGGACCAGCCGTCGCGCCCGCCGATCTCCAGGACGTTCTGGACGAGCTCCACCGCGCCGCCCGCCGCCAGCGTGGTGACCAGCTCGAACACCGACACGTCGAAGTTCACCGACGCGCCCGCCAGCATCCGCTTCCCGGCCTGCATCCCGGCCGCGGGCGTCAGCCCCGCCACGCCGGTGACCACGTTGCGGTGGGTGATGGCCACGCCCTTCGGCGTCCCGGTGGACCCGGAGGTGTACATCACGTAGGCGAGCTGTCCCGGCCGCGCCCGCACGCCGACGCCGCCGCGACCGGCGTCACGGGTGAGATCGACGCGGTCGATGTGCAGGTGGGGGGTGCCGTCGTCCGGGAGGATCCCGGCGGTCTCCGTGTCGGTCAGGATCAGCGCGGGACGGGCGTCGGCGAGGATGGCGTCCAGGCGGCGGCTCGGATACCGAGGGTCGATCGGCAGATACGCGCCGCCCGCCTTCAGCACCGCCAGCAGCCCGGCGACCAGATCCGGCGAGCGCGGGAGGGCGAGCCCGACGACCGTCTCCGGGCCGACGCCTCGTTCGGAGAGGACACCGGCCAGGCGGTTCGCGCGCTCGTCCAGCTCCCGGTAGGTCAGCGAGACATCGCCGCACACCATCGCGACCGCGTCCGGCGACGCCTCCGCCTGGCGCTCGACCAGCCCGTGGATCGTCTCCTCGGGGATCTCCGCGGCCGTGTCGTTCAGCTCGTGGAGCAGCCGCGTCCGCTCGGCGGGGTCCAGCGCGTCGACCGTACCCGCCCGCTGTTCCGGATCCGCTGTCACCCGCGACAGGATCCGCCCGAAGCGTTCGGCGATGGCGCCCGCTGCGGCTGGATCGAGGGCGTCCCGCCGGTACTGGACGCTCAGCCGCAGCCGGTCGGGCTCGATGAAGACCAGCACGGTCACCGGGTAGTGGCTGGCCGTGAACGAGCGGATCCCGGTGATCGCGATTCCGGCCGCCGCGCTCGCCTCGGCGATGCCGGCCCGGTCCATCGGGAAGGACTCGAAGCCGATGAGGGTGTCGAACAGGGCATCCGTCCCGGCCGCCCGGAGGATCTCGGGGAGCCCGTAGTGGTGGTGGTCCAGCAGCGCCGCCTGCCCGTCCTGCACGCCGGTGAGTAGCTCGGACACCGGCTGCGCGGGGCTCCACCGCACGCGGACCGGCAGGGTGTTGAGGAACATGCCGACGATGGAGTCCGCGCCCGCCACGGCGGGCGGCCGTCCGGCGACGGTGGAGGCGAACACCACGTCCTGCCGCCCGGTGAGCTGTCCCAGCAGCAGCGCCCACGCCCCCTGGACGACGGTGTTCAGCGTGACCCCGAGCCCGGCCGCGCGGCGGGGCAGCTCGCGGGCGGCGTCGGCGGCCAGCGGGACCTCGACGTGCCCGATCCCGGCCTCGCCGCGCGCCGCGCCGGGAGCGGCGGCCGCGGGGGCCGGGACGAGCGTCGTGGGACCGTCCAGCCCGTCGAGCTCACGCGCCCACACCCGGGCCGACTCCTCGCGATCCTGCCGCGACAGCCACTTCAGGTAGTCGCGGTAGCTGCGCGTGGGCGGCAGCGCCGAGCCGTCGCCGCCGGACCCGTACAGCCGGAGCAGGTCCTGCATCAGCAGCGGCACCGACCAGCCGTCGAACAGCGCGTGATGGGCGGTCACCACCAGCTCGTGCCGCTCCGGCTCCAGCGTGACGAGGGTCAGCCGCAGCATGGGCGGCTCGGCGGGATCGAAGTGGGATCCCAGGTCCGCGGCGAGCAGGCGCTCGAACGCCTCACCGCGCGCGGTCCCGCCGAGGTCGCGCAGGTCGGCGTCCCGCCACGGCAGCCGCGCGCCGTCCACGACCAGGCGGACCAGGTCGCCGGTGGGGCCGGGGAGGAACGCGGTCCGCAGGCCGGCGTGCCGGTCCAGCATCGCCTGGCCCGCCGCGCGCATCCGGGCCGGGTCGACGCGCCCGGACAGGTGCAGCACGTACTGCACCTGGTAGGCGTCGAACGAGGAGTCGTTCAGCAGGGAATGGAAGAGCAGCCCCGACTGGAGCGGGGTCGAGGGCCACACGTCCGAGAGCCCCGGGTACCGCTCCTCCCACTCCTCGATGTCGGCCTGGCCCACCGGCACCAGGGGGACGTCCGACGGCGTCAGCCCGCCGGCGCCCGGCTCGGCGGCGTGCCGCGCCAGGCCCTCCAGGGCGGCGCACCACAGGTCGGCCAGCTCGCGCACCTCGTCCGGGTCGAGCACCCCTGAAGGGGCGCTGAACAGGGCGCTCAGCCGGGGGCCCTCCGCCGTGTCGATGACGGAGGCGTTGATGTCCAGCTCGGTCGGCGCCGGCATCCGCGGGTCCTGCGCCGCGTCCAGCTCGGCCAGCTCGGCCACGTCGGTGACCTGCGTGAAGCCGAGGCCGCGCAGCTCCTCGGGCAGGTGCTGCGCGGCGGCGGAGAAGCGGCCCAGGTAGTTGAACCCGACCTGGCCCATCCCGTACCCGCGCAGCGTCGCGGCGGTGGCCGGGTTCAGGAACCGCAGCATGCCGTAGCCGATGCCGTTGCCGGGGATGGCGCGCAGCCGCTCCTTGACCGCTTTGATGACGCGCCCGGCGGCCGGGCCGCCCGCGAACGCCTCGTCCAGGTCCGCGCCGGCGGTGTCGAGCCGCACCGGGAACACGGTGGTGAACCAGCCCAGCGTGCGGGACAGGTCCGCGCCCGGGACCGCGGCCTCCTCCCGGCCGTGCCCTTCGAGCCGGATCAGCGCCGAGGTCTCCTCGACGCCCCGCGAACGGCGCCGGCGTGCGAGCGCCAGCGCCAGCCCCGCCAGCAGGCCGTCGTTGACCTCGGCGCGGAACGCCGCGGGCACCTTCGTCAGGAGGGCCTCGGTGATGTCCGCCGGCAGCCGCACCCGGGTGCCCCGCACCGTGGAGACCACGTCCACGGCGCGGTCCAGCCGGCGGGCGCCCAGCAGCGGGTCGGGGCCTTCGACGACGGACCGCCACAGGTCCAGCTCCGCGACCCGCTCGGGCCTCTCCGCCTCCTCCACCAGCGCGTGCGCCCAGCGCCGCATCGACGTGCCCACCGGCGGCAGGTCGGGGGCCTCCCCCGCCCGCACCCGCGCCCACGCGGCCGCCAGGTCGGGCATCAGGATCCGCCACGACACCCCGTCGACCACGAGGTGGTGCAGCGCCACCAGCAGCCGCCCGGCGGAACCCGGGCCCGGGTCGAACCAGACGAACTGCGCCATCACGCTCGCCGCGGGGTCCAGGCGCCCGGCGGCGGCGTCCAGCTCGTCCAGCAGCACACCGCGCCAGGCGTCGTCCCAGCGCCCGTCGCACCCGACCCGCCTCAGCAGGTGGTCGGCCTTGACGGTCCCGGCGGCCCCGACCAGCAGGAGCGCCCCGTCGCCGTTGGCCACCAGGCGGGAGCGCAGCACGTCGTGGCGGTCCAGCACCGCGTCGAGCGTCGCGGCCAGGCCGGCCCGGTCCACGCCCTCGGGCAGCTCCAGCACCATCGCCTGGAGGAACCGGTCGAACCCCGGCCCCCAGCCGCGGATCCAGCGGGCCACCGGCGGCAGCGGGGCCCATCCCACGCCGCCGCCCTCCAGCTCCTGGAGCACCGGCCGCCCGCCGCCGTCCCGCTCGTCCCGCGCCGCGACCGCGGCCAGCTCGGCGACCGTCCGGCACTCGAAGACCTGCCGCGCGCCGATCCGCACGCCCCGCGCCCGCGCCCGCGTCACCACCTGGATCGACTGGATGCTGTCCCCGCCGATGGCGAAGAAGTCGTCGTCGATCCCGACCCGGTCCAGGCCCAGGGCCTCGGCGAACAGGCCGGCCAGCAGTTCCTCGTGCTCCGTGCGCGGCGCCCGGTAGGGCGCGCCCCGGAACCCCGGCTCCGGCAGCGCGGCCTTGTCCAGCTTCCCGTTCGGCGTCAGCGGCAGCCGGTCCAGCACCACGAAGGCCGCGGGGACCATCACCTCCGGCAGGTTCCGCGCCATGAACTCGCGCAGTTCCCCCGCCTGGAAGCCGGAGTCGAGGGCCTGGTCGCCGTAGGCGCTGCCCTGGGGGACGCCGCCGCCGCTCCCGGACGCGGCCGGGACGACGTACGCCACCAGCCGCCTGCCGCCGCCGTGCCCCTCGCGGTCGACCACCGCGGCGTTCGCCACCCCCGGATGCCGCACCAGCACCGCCTCGACCTCGTGCGGTTCGACGCGGATGCCGCGGATCTTGACCTGGGTGTCGGCCCGCCCGTGGAAGATCAGATCGCCGTCGGGGCCGGGCTCGACCAGGTCCCCGGTGCGGTACATCCGCTCGCCGGGCCCGCCGAACGGGCAGGCCACGAAGCGCTGCGCGGTCAGCTCCGGCCGGAACAGGTACCCGCGGGCCAGCGACACGCCCGAGACGTACAGCTCACCGATCTCCCCCGGCCGGACGGGGCGCAGCGCGTCGTCCAGCACGTACACCCGGGAGCCGATGATCGCCCGCCCGATCGGCGGCACCCGCCCGTCCCCGGCCAGCGGCGCGCTCATCGTCGCGCACACCGTGGTCTCCGTGGGCCCGTAGGCGTTGATCATCCGGCGGCCCGCCGACCAGGCGTCCACCAGCTCCGGCGTCGTCGCGTCGCCCGCGACCACCAGGCACTCGACGGTGGACAGGGACCCGGCCGGCACCGCCGCGAGCACGGGCGGGGGCAGCGTCGCGTGGGTCACCCCGTGCTCGGCGATCGTCTCGGCCAGCGGCGCCCCGGCCGCCAGCCCTTCCTCGCCCGCCAGCACGAACGTCGCCCCGGAGAGCAGCGCCATGCACATCTCCCAGACCGAGGCGTCGAAGCTCGGCGAGGCGAACTGGAGCACCCGGCTTCCGGGGGCCGCCTTCAGCCGGTCCAGGTGCGTGGCGAGCAGGCTCGCCAGCCCGGCGTGCGTGACCGCCACGCCCTTCGGCCGTCCCGTGGACCCCGAGGTGTAGATGACGTACGCGGTGTTGGCCGCGCGCAGCGGGGACCGCCGGCCGGCGTCGGTCAGCGGAGCGTCGCCGCCCGCGGCCCGCGACCCGTCGAGGCGCAGCACGGGGGCGGGGAGCCCGGGCAGCCGCCCGGCCGTGGCCTCGTCCGCCAGGATCAGGCGGGACGCGGAGTCCTCCACCATGAACGCGAGCCGGGCCGCCGGATGCGCCAGGTCCAGCGGCAGGTACGCGCCGCCGGCCTTCAGCACCGCGAGGACCGCCGTCCACAGCCCCGGCGACCGCCGCGCCGACACCCCGACCACCGACTCCGGCCCGACCCCCCGCTCCACCAGGACGCGCGCCAGCCGGTTCGCCCGCGCGTCCAGCTCGCGGTAGGTCAGCGACGTGTCCCCGAAGACCACGGCGACCGCGTCCGGGGCGGCGGCGACCTGGCGCTCGAACAACTCGGGAATCGTCTCCACCGGCATGCGAGTCCGCGGATCGCAGGACTCGTCCGGCGAGCGGAGCCGCTCAGCGGAACACAAGGAGGCCACCCCCTGATGGTGGATCGATGATTCTCTCGGGACCGCGGCTGCACGGTCGGGCAAAAGCCGCCGGAAATGGGAAGGCCCGCCAGTCGGCCGGCCGGCCGCCCGAATCGACCATTCGATTCGAACGGGTTCACTCGCCCTTTTCGCCGACCGGATTACGAGGCCCCATCAGGTTCCTATCCCGGGACCGAGCGAGTCAAGGGAGCTCCGCCCCGCCCTGGAAACGGCAATCGAAATACCCGCGCGGCCATTCGAGAAGCCATCCGCGCCCGGGAACGGGACTCCACATTCGCACCTGGCGGGCGGTTCACGCGACCCCGGGCCGGAATACGCCGCCGTCCCCCGGCCGCCGCGCGGAAAGCACATCGCCGGGGCCTTCGGCCGGGCGGCTGACCAGGGCGTCCGAAGCGGGGGACGGGGCCCGTTCGGCGTGCCGGGCCGTCATGTCCTGTCGCCAGGACACCACGACATCGGCCCTCGGCCCGCACGCGACCGCGCAAAGAAGGCGAGTGATGCGAGGACACAGGGCACCACCGAGAAGCGGACTTCGGCGCATATCCCATCGCCGGGCCGCTGGGAAGTCCGGCCGCTCACCGGCGAAGCCGTGCGACCGTTTCCGGCTGTTCCGGCCGTTGCCGTAGAGTGGTCGACTCCGCGTCACCAGGGCGAGGTGCGGCTGATCACGATGTCGCCGAAGCCGGTGCGGGCGTGCAGCTCGACGACCTCGGAGCATTCGCCGGGCCCGTCGGCGCAGTCGAGCGCGTTGTGCACCGTGCCCGACCGGGACTTCACGTCGAGCCAGGCGGCGGTGCCCTCGTGGATGCCGACCTCTAGGTCGCCGGCCTTGGTCTGGAGCTCGACCCTGCCGCGGATCACCTCCTTGATCCGGACGCCGCCGTTGGCGGCCCTGGAGGTGACGGACGCGTGCGCGCGGCCGATGTCGACGTTCCCGTTGGCGATCTTCAGGCGCAGATCGCCGGTGATCTCGTCGATCCAGGTGTTGCCGTTGGAGTTCTTGATCTCCGCGCCGCCGCCGACGCGGCCGATCCGCAGCTCGCCGGACCCGGTGGTGACCTCGACATCGTCCGTGGCGCGGCCCAGGGTGACGTCGCCGTGCTGGGTGCGCAGCCGCACCGTGCCCGCGTCCTCGACCCGGAGCTTCCCGGCGCCGGTCCTGAACTCGCACTCCCACAGCCGCCCCGCGCAGATGAGATCGCCCATCCCCGCCGAGCCGCTGAGCCGCGAGCCCCGCGGCAGCGCCACCTCCACGGCCACCATGCCGGGGCTGCCGAACAGGCTCCGCGCCCTGGGGGTCCGCACCACGAGCTCCCCGGCCGCGTAGTCCACCAGGGTCTGCTCCGCGGCCTGCACGTCGGCCTTGACATCGGAGTTCGGCGCGACCTCGACGACGGTGTCGGCGCGGGCCTCCGCAGTGATCCGCACGACCCCGGCCTCGATGCGGATCGAGGCGAGGATCGGCTCCGGTGTGCTGAAGGTGAGCATCTATGCACCAATGTCCCTTCGCGGACGACCGGCTAGCGCACCCAGCCGGTCATGCTCTTTCCGCTCCCGCGCGTTCGCGGCGGCGGTCGGTCCTCGTGCCGCGGCTCTGCGTCCTCCGTCTCCAGCTCCCGCGCGACGGCCCGGACGAGCCAGGCGTTGAGCGACAGGCCCTCGCGCCTGGCGGCCCGCTCGGCGCGGACCTTCAGCGGGACCGGCAGGCGCAGGCTGGTCCGCGCCGCCCCGCCGTCGTCGGCGTCCACCACGAGGGGCGACGGCGCGGCCGGCCGGCCCGTCTCCCCGTCCCGGTGGACCTCGTCGAACGGCTCGTGCGGCGGAGCCGTGACGGTGAACTCCGGATCCAGCCTCCGCAGCCGGACCTCGACCGAGCCCGGCGCGAGCTCGGAGGAGATCTCGGCCATCGCATCGGACAGGGCGTTCAGCAGGACGAGCCGGGCGGCCGACTCAAGCGTCGCGGCGAGGCGCCCGGCCACGGCGTGACCTCCCTCCCCGGCCGCCTCGACGGAGGCCGCCAGTTCGCGCTGGAGCTCGGCGACATAGGGCGTCAGATCCATGGCGCCACTATGACATGCGATGGCACCACCGGGAGGATAGTGGCGCCAGAGTGACGTCATTCTGGCGCCAGAGCCTTCGGACACCGCCACTGCGGCCACCGGGCGATCAGCGCGGCACCGGCCGGCCGGATCACGCCCCTCCCGGCGGACTAATGGCGCGGGAGAGCATTTCTGGACGCGGCGTGACAGGGGACGGTATTGTCATTTTCGAATCCATTGAGAACGGCTTCACCTGGAGCGGACCATGAGCAGCAACCCGTTCGATGACCCGG
Organism: Actinomadura rubrisoli; assembly: GCF_004349215.1. Taxonomy (GTDB): domain Bacteria; phylum Actinomycetota; class Actinomycetes; order Streptosporangiales; family Streptosporangiaceae; genus Spirillospora; species Spirillospora rubrisoli. Next base: position 10,847 of record NZ_SMKU01000129.1, read on the forward strand.
ATGGCCGGTTCTACGTTCTGGTCAACGATGAGGAACAGCACTCCCTCTGGCCGTCGTTCGCCGAGGTTCCCGCGGGATGGCGGATCGCCTTCGGCGAAGAGGGCCGTGAGGAGTGCCTGGACTTCATCGAGAAGAACTGGAAGGACATGCGTCCCAAGAGCCTCCAGGACGCCATGGCCGCGGACGCCGCGGCCGGCGCGTCCTGAGACCACCCGCAGGTCGCAGCAGCGAATGGCCCGTCAGCGAGGCTGACGGGCCATTCTTGTGCGCGCGGCGGACCGGCAATCGGCGGCCGCGGCGATATATTCGCCGAAAACGGCGGAAGGCACTCCGCCCGCTTCCCCGTTTCATCGAAGCCGATCAGGTGATCGGCACCGGTCCCGGCGACGGGACACCCCGGACGGCGGCCGCGGAAAGGGCGTCGGCGGCAGCCGCCAGGCCGCCGGACGCCCCCTCGTGACCCGCGTATCGGGACCCGGTCCCCGGGCTATTCCTCCAGCGCCTGCGCGGCCGCGCTGTCCAGCGTCGTCAGCACCCATTGCTGCAGGTCGGTCCCCGACTGCTCCGCGGCCAGGTGCCAGCGCTGCAGATGGCTGCCGGGCACCGCGAGCCGCCGCGTGGTCTCGACGCGCGTGACCTCGCGCGCCTCGTTCGCACGTGCGAGCCGGATGCCCTCGCGCAACTGCTTGGTGGCCCACCGCATCTCCTCGGCGCGGTCGAGCCACATGTCCTGCTCCTCGACCGCCAGCGACGCCACCTCGGCGTGATGCTGGAAGCTCAGCGCCGGACGCCGGCGGACCATCTCGAACCGCCGCGCGACCCACGCGTAGTTGCGCAGCGTCTGGTACTGCAGCCCGGCCGCGAGAATTCCGCGCTCGTACCGGTCGCGGTAATGCTCCTTGCCGTATACGAGCCAGTCGCCGAGCCACCACGCGGAGGAGTTCACGATCCCGGAGAGCTGGCGCCCCGCCCGCTCCCAGTCCTCGAATGTCAGCTCGGATGGTATCTGCAGGCCCACCGCGGTCGTGAGCACATTGTTGCGGCGCTGTTCGTCGACGGCTCCGCGCCGCATCAGCGGTGGTGGTTTCCTTCGGTAGAGGACGGACCTGACCTGTTCACTGTCGCTGACTTGATTCGCCATTACCCCTCCATTCGAATACCCGGCCGAGAATCCAGGAGTCTTTTCATCGCCCGACATGAAATGGTGACCGGCAAAGATTCCGGCGCAGATCATCGCGCACCCCGGGAAGGAGTGTCAGAACGAGCGGCCGGCCTTGCGGGCGGAAGACGAGCCGGAAGGCTCGGACCGCGGCGGCCGGGCCGCCCTCATCCCCGTACGTTCACCGCCCCCGTCACCGACGGGGGCAGCGCCGGCGGGCACGCAGCGGCCGCCGGCGCGCATGACGCGTCCCCCGAGCGATCAATACCGACGCCTCGGGGGAGCGAACCAGTCACGCGATGTCATCAGTTCCTCTTGTCGGTGAGCATTCCAACCAGGGGATGCTGGGAGCACGATGACCGCAGACACTAGGCACACCTTTCACTGGGATTCACGTTGCCGCCATCCTCACGACAGGCCGGTCCGCACACTCGGCTGGCTACGCCCCCGTCGCCCCGGCAAGTCATGGCCTTCATCTCAGTTGATTATATTCTCGCCCGGAGCCTGCCGACTGTCACGACCGCCGTTCGGGGGTCACCGCACAAAACGGAGATTCTTTTTCCCTCCGCAAAGATGATCTTCGTGCCCATCCCCGCATAGGCCGGACCGCCGTCACAGAGCGTGCGCGTGGCCTATCACAGCAAGGCAACTCATTTAATCAGGTTGATTCCTGGAATCGCTCCACCTGGCGCGACCTGCGAATACTCGCTCCGGACGCAAAGTCGATCATGAACCGGCGCGCGGCACCGGCCGGCGCGCCCGGCATGGCGCTCCCCGCCCGGCGGGCAATCCGACGGCGCCGATCAAATAGGTCCGCCTATTTTTATGCACGGAGTGAAGGATGGCAATGAGGCGACCCGGGCCCTGGGTCCCGATCTGCGATGCGGCGACCGGGTCTGAGCGTCAGCCGTGCTCCGTGGCGAGGGGTTCCGCCGCCGCGGTGAGGGGCTCGGACGTCTCGTGGGTCAGGAAGTCCTGGAGCTCGCGGTGCCGGAACTGGTAGGTGGCGCCGCTGACGCGCAGCAGGCGCGCCTCGCAGGCCCAGTCGAGGAACGTCCACAGCCGCAGCGGGAGCAGGCCGCGCGCGGCCGCGACGATCAGGCCGATCATGGTGCGGGTCCAGGCGATCGCGCCGAAGGCGAGGCCGAACGCCACGCCGCCGACGAGCGCGCACGCCAGCGACTCGCCGACGTCCTGGTTCAGCACGAACACCAGGAAGGCGGCGACGCCGCCGGTGAGGCCGAACGCCACGCCGATCTCCGGGTTGCGGTGCAGGGCCTCCCGGGGATGGGCGAGCTCCGCGTCCTTGCTCCAGCCGCCCGTGGCGATCCTGAAGACGACGCCCAGCGCGAAGGCCAGGACGAACGCCCCGGTCACCCCGATGGCCAGCGGCAGCGGGCCGGCGTGGGCGAGCCGCAGCGGCGGTAGCCCGGTGAGGGCTCCGCACAGCCCGAAGCCGAGCAGGGTGACGGGCTCGGCGCGGACGGCCTCGGACACGGTGATCCGCTCGGCTCCGTGCCGGCCGGCGGCGGTCAGCCCGATGAGCGCTCCGAGGACCGATCCCCCGGCCGCCCCCGCCGCGACGGCGAAGACGGGGCCGAAGACGTCGCCGCCGGTCAGGACGAGCCCGGCGAGGCCGCCGAGCACGCCGGCGGGGCCGCCCGCCAGCGCGCCGAGCAGCCCGCCGGTCAGGCGCTGCCGGCCGGACACGTTGGTCCGCCCGCCGGAGGCGGCCGGCCACGGCGACAGCGACAGGCCGATGGCGATGCCCACCCAGCCGCCCATGAGCGCCAGGGTGAGCCCCTCCCCCGGGGTGAGGCCGTCGCGCAGGTCGCCGGCGCCGTCGACCGCCGACCCCGTCCAGAACGCCAGCATGGCGACGACCGCGAGGACCGCGCAGCACAGGCAGTGCAGCGCCAGGACGCGGCGCCGGCCGCCGATCGGCCACAGCAGGTGCGGGACGAGGTCGATCGCCGTCAGGCCGGGCGGCGGCCGGCCGGTCGCGGCGGCGTGGTCGGCCTGCTTCCGCAGGTGGGCGGCCAGATGCACGAGCCATGACCGCACCTGCTCGGGACGGTACGGGGTGCCGCTGCTGGTGCGCGGGGTCAGCTCGGTCGCCGCCGGGACGTAGGTGTCCAGCAGCCTCCGGGCGATCCGCGCCGCCTCCTTGCCAGGGTCGGCGCCCGGGTCGGCGCGCAGCAGCTCGGACGGGTCGGCGCCGGACTCCACGGCGGTCACGGTCAACAACAGCCGCCAAGGGGTGGCGAGCGCGGTGTGGACGGCCCTGTCCGGCAGGGCCGCGAGGATGGCGTCGCGCTGCCCAGCGCAGGGGTGCCCGTCCGGCCAGCGCGTGTGCAGGTACTCGGCGATCTGCCCGGCGGTCAGGTCGTGGAGGTGGATGCGGGCGGCGTTGTCGAGACCGGCCCGCGCCTCCGACAGCTCGGCGTGCCGATCGGCCCGGCACGTCACGACGACCGCCCCCGGCCGCCGTCCGGACAGGTCGCTGTACCGGTTGAGCTCGGCCAGCAGCCCGATCGCCCGGCGGGGCGGGCCCGTGGACGGCTCGGGGTCCAGCTCGTCCAGCCCGTCCACCACCGGCAGCACCCGGCGGTCGCGGACGAGGCGCGCCGCGTCCTTGCCCGCCAGGCCGAACTCCTGCACCAGCTGCCCGGCCAGCCACGGCTCGAACCGGCTGCCCAGGGTCCACCGGGCCGCGTTCAGGCGCACCGGCACCATCGGCGCGCCGCCCGGCCCGGCGGTGACGAACCGCTCCGCCAGTTGCAGTACCAGTTCGATGGCGAGGACGGTCTTGCCCGCGCCCGACTCGCCCACGACCATCAGCCGCCGCGGGCGCAGGCCGGCGAAGAACCGGCCGATCGAGTTCAGGTCGTCCGTCATCTCGCCGGTGGCGCGGTCGTGGCCGAAGGAGACCGGCGCGACGCTGTAGCCGCCGAGCAGGCCCTTGCGCGCCCTGTCCTCCTCGCGCGCCACCCGCCACGCCAGCACCTCGGCGGCGGGGTCGGGCCTGGGACGGGCGGCGGCGTCCGCCTCGTCCTCCGCGACCTGCGGCACCGGCTCCCCGGTGTCCGGCGCGAGGACGGCCGGGTCCGCCGGTTCGGCGAGTTCGGCCAGCGCGGCCCGCGCCGCCCGCCAGCGTTCGAGCTCGCCGGGGATCCGCTCGGCCGGGTAGTCGCAGTAGCGCAGGCACGCGGCGACGTAGGCCCGCACGAAGTCCCACCGCGGCAGCTTGCCGGTCTGCCGCAGGACGTGCGAGATCGTGCTCTTGGGCAGCCGGTCGATCGTGGACCCGTCCGGGGTCACCGTCTGGCCGCCGAGCGACCGGAGCCTGCTCAGGGACGGCCCGCCCGCCCACTGCTTGAACCGGACGAGCGTCTGGACGAACTCCTCCACCGTGCCGGCCTGCGACGGGTCCGGCGGGCGGGAACGGTCCGCGGTCATGGCCGGCCCGTCTTCACCAGCGCCCACTCGAACGTCGCCCTGCCGCGCCGGGGCCGGCGGCCGTCCCGGCAGGTGCCCTCCAGCGTCTGGACATGACGGGACTCCATGAGGAAGTTGCGCGCCTCGTCGGACTCGACCAGCTCCCGGCCGACCGCGATGGGGACGAACCCGTGCCGGGGAATGTAGACCCAGCGGCCGCGGTCCCAATCATACGGATCGAACCAGTGGTGGCGGACGGTGCCGGACACCCGCACCTCCGGGCCGGACCGCGTCAGGACGAAGGAGCCCCGCGAGCGCAGGAGGCTCATCCGGCTGACGTAGAACAGCTCCGTGCCGATGAACGCGTTGATCCGCGCGTCCCAGTGGTCGTGCAGCCAGGCCGAGGCGCCGTCCTCCACCTGCCTCGCCTTCGCGGCGAGCTGCCGTTCGAACCTGCGCTGGTTCCTGGCCTCGGCCTTCCTGATCGCCTTGAAGGAGCGCAGCCAGCGCAGCGACAGCGTCCTGGAGGCGCCCGCGCCGTCCATGAAGTGCTCCAGGAAGTCGGACGCGAGCGGGTGGATCTCCCGGCTCTCGGCGACGATCGAGCGGAACAACGCGGCCAGCTCCGGTGCGGGCTTCCCCGTCCGCCGCCGGAAACCTCGAAGGAACATGCGTTCGTCCGTTCATGAGGGTCAAGAGGGGGTGCGTGCCGCCCTTAGCCGGGCGCCACGGTCAGGGACACACTCGTCGGTACTTCTCTTGCGGCACATAGCGCTTCCACTCGTCGCGGGTGAAGGACCGGCCGGCGCCCGCGCAGACCGCGGCGACCGGATCGGCGGGCAGGGCGACGTTCCACAACCTCGCGGTTCCGTCCTCGCCCACCGTGGCGACGGTCGACCCGTCCCGGCCGAAGGCGATGCCGGTCACGGTGCGCTTGTGACCGGTCAGCGCGGGCCCGATCTGGCGCTGCGTCGCCAGATCCCACAGCCGCACGGCGTCGTCCCCGCCGCCGGTGGCGAGGGTCCGGCCGTCCGGGCTGAACGCGATCGCGGCGACCTGGCCGGTGTGGCCGCTCAGGGGGGAGCCGACCGGGCCGCGGCGCGCCACGTCCCACAGCCGGACGGTGTCGTCGTCGGCCGTGGCGGCGAGGGTGCCTCCGTCCGGGCTGAAGGCCAGGACGTCGACGAACCCATAGGTGGTGAAGGGCAGCGGCGCGCCGATCTGGCGCCGGGTGGCCACGTCGAAGACCCGTACTTTGCGGTCGAAACCGGCGGTGGCCAGGCTGGCGCCATCGGGGCTGAGCGCCATCGCCGAGATGACCGACGCCTCGTGCGGGATACGGACGGGCGGCCCGGCGACCTCGCGGCGTTCCGCGACCTTCCAGAAGCGCACGGAGTCGTCGCTCTCGACGGCGAGGAAGCCGCCGCCCGGACTGATCGCGATGTCATCGGGACGGCCCCGTTCCGCGGTGTGGAGCGGGGTCCCGATCTGGCGCCGGCTCGCGACGTCCCATACCCGCGCGCCGTGCGAGCTCTCCGCGACGAGGGTCCGCCCGTCGCGGCCGAACCTGATCTCGATCGCGGAGACGTTACGGCCGCCCCGCGGGCGGTCGGCGGGTTCCAGCGGGGCGCCAAGACGGTGCTGGGTCGCCACGTCCCAGAGGTGGATCGCGGGATCGGACCCGTCGGCCCCGCCGGCGGCGAGGGTCTTCCCGTCGGGGCTCAGCGCGACGGCCGTCCCGCCCGGCATGGCGCCGCCGATCTGCCGGAAGACGACGGGATCTCCCAGCCGCACCACGCCGTCGTCGCCGGCGATGGCGACGAGCCTGCCATCGGGACTGAACCTCACGCGCTGGAGGGGATAGCGGTTGGCGGACAGGCTCCCGCCCACCTCCCGCTGGTCGGCCGTGGCCCAGAGGCGGAAGGCGCCATTGGACCCGGCGGTGGCGAGCCTGGTGCCATCGGGGTTGAAGGCGACCCCGTACAAGTCGGGGGATCCGGAGGGGTCCCTCATGGTGCGACCGATCTGCCGATGGGTGGCCGCGTCCCACAGCCGGGCGGTCCCGTCCATGCCCGCGGTCGCGAGAGACGTCCCGTCCGGGGAGAAGGCGACGTCCATGACGTCATCGGTGTGCCCGGTCAAAGAGGCGCCGGCCTGCTTCTGGGTGGCGGTGTCCCAGAGCCGCGCCGTGCGGTCCCAGCTCGCGGTGGCCAGGCGCCTGCCGTCGGGGCTGAACGCGACGTCGTTGATCGGGGTCAGGGCCGACCCGGTGGCGGCACGTCCCATGGCGTCCCCGTGCGGCCGGCGGGCGGCCACGTCCCACAGTTGGACGGTGCCCTTGAGGTTCGCGACCGCGAGGGTCTTCCCGTCCGGGGCGAACGCGATCGCCTTCACCACTTCTCTGATGTCCGGGAGGGCGCCCAGTTCCCGGTGGGTGGACACATCCCAGAACCGGATCTCCGAGAGGAACGCCGAGGCGAGGACCCGTCCGTCGGGACTGAACGCGATGTGGCCCTCCGACGCGGTCCGCGTCGGCGACAAGACGATCGGGGCGCCGAGTTGTGCGCGCGAAGCGGTGTCCCAGAGCCGCGCGATCCCGTCCGAGCCGCTGGTGGCGATGATCTTTCCGTCCGGGCTGAACTCGACCGACCGGACGAACGACCGGTGGCCCTTGAGGCTTCCCCGCCCGGGGTCGGCCGCCGCGTTCAGCAGACGGTGCCGGGCCTCCGGGGTGTGGGCGGTCCGCCAGGCCGCCACGGCCAGCAGGGAAGACGTCACCGGATCGCCGGCGATCTCGCTCTGCGCGGCGAGCTGGCGGGAGACCGCGACACCGCGCTGCCGGTCGGCGTCGTCCGCCGCCACGATGGCGATGCCCGCCGCGACGAGGGCGGTGGCCGACAGCATCGCGAGACCGGTCAGGGCGAGGGCGCGGCGGCGGCCCGCCCGCCGCGCCTCCCGCGCCGACGCCGCGACGAAGCCCTCGACGACGGGGCCGGGCGGCGGGAACGTCTCGGGGTCGCGGTCCCAGCGGGGACGGCTGTCCTGGACCGACAGCAGCCGGGCGCCCCGGTACAGGAACGCGGAGTCGCGGTTGTGCTCGTCCCACTGCCCCGCGTCCTCGACGAGCCGGTCGTACGCCTGCTGCGCGACGAGGTCGGGCTCCAGCCACTGCCGGAGCGCCGGCCACTCGGTCAGCAGCGCGTCGTGGGAGATCTCGGCGGCGTCCTCGTGCAGGGTGAGCAGGCGCCGCCCGGCGAACGCCGACAGCAGCGCATCGACCCGGCTCCGCCGCTCCGCCGAGTCCGCGGACGCGGCGGCGCGGATCTCGGCCAGCGTCGCCTTCCGCCGCGCGAGCCGCCCGCCCTCGGTGATCAGCGTCATGCGCCGGAAGATCCTGAGCGCGGTCCTGCGGTCCTGCGAAGGCAGCCGCTCCAGGACGTCGTCGGCCGTGCGCCGCACGGAGTCGCGGACGCGGCCGGACTCCTCGTAGCCGCGGATGGTCAGCCGGCCCTTCTCCCGCCTTTCCCAGGTGTTGCGCAAAGCCTGGGAGAGCAGGGGCAGGTCCCCGGCCTCGTACCGGGCGCCGGCCTCCCGGCCGGCGCGCAGCTCGTCCAGGAGGATGTCCACCAGGCCGGGCTCGATCTCCAGGCCCGCCACGGCGGCGGGGCCGGTGATGGCCAGCCGCAGGTCCTCCTCCGCCATCGGCTCGACGATGACCTGGCCGTCCTGGATGGCCTCGGCGAACTGCGGGTAGGCCGCGCACCGGTCCCAGTAGTCGGCGCGCAGGCCGATGACCACTCCGGCGCCCTCGGGCCCCTCGGCGAGGCCGTGCAGGACCCGCGCGAACTCCTGGCGCTCCTGTTCGGCGGCGACCAGCGTGAACAGTTCCTCGAACTGGTCGACCACCAGCGCGAGGCGGCCGTCCGGCGCGAACGGCCCGGACAGGGCCCGGTGCGGATCGTCCCGGAGCTGCTCCTCCACGGCTTCGGCGCGCCCGCCGCACGTGTCCGCCCAAGCCTCGGCCAGCGCACGTAACGGACTTGAGGTCGGCGTGACGAGCAGGCGCGTCCAGCCCCGCGCTCCGGCGACCGGCGGCTCCCCCTCCGCGAGGGCCGGCATCAGCCCCGCGCGCAGCAGCGACGACTTGCCGACGCCCGAGGCGCCCGAGACCAGCAGGATCGATCCGCGCCCTTCCAGGCGCGGTCCCAGCCTCTCCAGGAGGCCGCGGGTGGCCCGCGCGCGCCCGAAGAACAGCTCGCTGCCATCGATCTTGAACGGCGCCAGTCCCTGGTACGGGCAGGCGGCACCGTTGCCGTCCTCTTCCATGACAAACATTCTGACTATGGGCCACTAAGGCGGTCAAACCCCGTGACGTGGCGCGGATACGGAAAATCGGAGATCAGAGGGCCGTTCCGCCACTCCGGGGCCCGGTCGTGCGGCCGTCCGATCTCGTTCAGGTTCGTCCGAGTGGTTGCCCGGCCAGGCTGAACGCCTCTTCGATGGGCGTGCGGGGATCGTGCGGCCGACGGGCGGGCGCCGCGCGGCACGAGTTCTGAGGGGGCGGGAGTGGGATCCGATGTCACTCGGGGATTCTCGGTTCTGGGAACGTTGCGGCTGTCCATAGGAGGCGATGAAAGGATCATAACGGCCGGCAAAGAGCGGGTGATCGCGGCGGCCCTTCTGCTCCACGCGAACGAGACCGTCCCGGTGGACAGGCTCGTCGAGTACGTCTGGGAGAAACCTCCCAGGACCGCGCGGGCATCGCTGTATTCAATGGTGAAACGGCTGCGCCTGTCCCTGGCCGACCACGATCACGACGTCATCCGGACGGCGAGCTCGGGATATGTGATCGAGGCAGAGCCCGATGAGCTGGACCTTCACCGGTTCCACGCTCTCCACAAGGCCGCGCGTGGTGCGCGCGAGCGCGGCGAGACGCGCGCCGAGCGGTCCCGGCTCGGCGAGGCGCTGGCCCTCTGGCGGGGTCCGGCCCTCGCCGACGTGCCCTCGGCGGCGCTGCACCACTCGCTGGTCCCGAGGCTGGAGGAGCTGCGGCTGGAGGCGATCGGCCGGCAGATCGACCTGGACCTGGCGTCCGGGCGGCACGCGCTGCTCGTGGGGCAGCTCAGCGGGCTGACGCGCGAGCACCCGCTGCGGGAGGGCTTCTGGAGCCGGCTGATGCTGGCGCTCTACCGGTGCGGCCGCCAGGCCGAGGCCCTGGCCGCCTTCCACGCCGTCCGCGGCGTCCTGGACGCGGAGCTGGGCATCGGGCCCGGCGGCGAACTGCGGAACCTGCACCAGAGGATCCTGATGGCCGATCCTGATCTCGATCTGGCGGACGCAGTCCCGCCCGCCCCGGACACCCTGGACGGCGACGCCCCGTCCGCCGCCGTCCAGACGCGGCGCGACTGGCACGAGATGTGCCAGCTCCCGCCCGCGGCGGCCGACTTCGTCGCCCGCGACCTCGAACGGGGGCTGCTGGTCGGCCATCTGGCCGGCGGGAACCCGCAGCGGGTTCTGGTGCTGTGGGGGCCGGAGGGCGTGGGGAAGACGGAACTGGCCGTCCGCGCCGCCCACGACCTGCGGCCGCACTATCCCGACGGCCAGTGGTACGTGGCGCTGAACGGCACCGGCGGGCCGCCGAGGCCCGTCGCCGAGGTGCTGGCCGACCTGCTGATCGCCGTCGGCGTGCCCGCCGCGGCGCTCCCCTGTTCCGCCGAGGCGCGCGCCGCGGTGCTGCGGGCCCGGATCTCCGACCGGCGCGTCCTGCTGGTGCTCGACGACGCCCGGGACTTCTCGCAGGTCAAGGCGCTGCTGCCGGGCACGGCGAGCGCCGCCGTCCTGGTCACCAGCCGGTCGGCGCTGGGCGAGCTGCCGGGCGCGTGCCGCCACCGGCTGGGCCCGCTGTCCCCGGACGAGTCCGTCATGATGCTCCGCGCGGCCCTCGGGGAGGAACGCGTGTCGGGCGAGCTCTCGGCCGCCCGGACGCTGGCCCGCGCGTGCGGCGGGCGGCCGCTGGCGCTGCGGACCGCGAGCGCGCACCTGCACGCCCAGCCCGGGCTCGCCCTGGACGACCTGGTCCGCGGGCTCTGCACCGGGCACGGGCGCCGGGAGGAGGCGGCCGTCTGCGCTTGAGCGCCCGTCCGGCCGGCCGCTTCCCGCCGCGGGTCACGTTCGTCTCACCGGGAGCCTGTCGAGGGCGTGGAACGCGGCCGACGCGCGCCTGGTGAGGTCCTCACCGTCGAGGGCCAGGTCCGGGAAGCGGCCGAACAGCCGCCGCAGGGTCTCCTCGGCCTCCACCCGGCCGAGCGCGCGGCCGATGCAGCAGTGGCCCCCGCCGCCGAAGGAGAGGTGGCCGGGGTCGGGCCGCAGGATGTCGAACCGGTCCGGGTCGTCGTAGCGGGCCGGGTCGCGGTTGGCCGCCGTCAGGTCCAGGACGAGCCGGGACCCCTTCCGGACGGGCGTCCCGGCGAGCACGGTGTCCCGGGTGGCGGTCCGGCTGAGGTAGCCGATCGGCGAGCCGAGCCGCAGCACCTCCTCGACGGCGGACGCGGCCAGGCCGGGCTTGCTCCGCATCCGCCGGAGCTCCGCGGGGTGGCCGAGCAGGTCCAGCGCCCCGTTGGCGATCAGATGGGCCGGGGGCTCGTGCCCGGCGACCAGGATCTGCACGATCATCGTGAGCAGCTCATCGACCGGCAGCGGCTCGCCGCCCGGCTCCAGCGACACCAGGGAGCTGATGAGGTCCCGGCCCGGATTCGCCCGCCGCCCGGGCAGGAGCGGGAGCAGGAACAACGCGCAGCCGCGCACCGCGTCGCCGGCGTCCAGCAGCTGCCGCTCGGTCGGCCTGAGCTCCAGCACCGCGGAGATCCGCGACGCGAACCCGAGCAGGGCCCGCGCGCCCGCGACGCCGATGCCGAGCAGCTCGGCGATGACCCCGATCGTGACCGGGTACGCCACGTCGGCGACGACGTCGAACGCGGGCCGGTCCGCCACGCCGTCGAGGGCGGCGTCGACGATGGCGCCGATCCGGGGCCGCATCTCGTCGACGCGCTTCGGGGCGAGGTCGCGCGACACCGCGAGCCGGAAGCGGTCGTGGGCCGGGCCGTCCATGAACATCTGGAGCATGGCGTTCAGGGAGGACGGCGGCTCGTCGAGGCCGCCCAGCCGGGGGAGCAGGCTGTCGAGCCGGTCGGTGACGAAGCCGGGGTCGTTCAGCACCGTCCTCGCCGCCTCGTGGGAGGAGACGACGTAGACCTCCAGCTCCTCGTCGTAGCGCACCGGCTCGTCGTCCTCCGCGAACGCGCGGAGCCGCGGGTTCACGACGCGCCCCACTGCCACCGCTCCATCCGCAGGCCCCTGGCGTCCCAGTGGTAGAAGCGCGTGGCCGTCGCGTCCTGCGGCGACCGCCGGGCCTTCGGGTCGTACGGCGTGCGGGTCTCCGGGTCGTACGGCGCGATGAAGGGCTTCAGGTCCGCGCTGAGCCGCTTGAAGCGCGGATGCGCCTCGGCCTGCTCGGCCGCCTCGCCGCCGTGGTCGCCGTCGAAGTCCTGGAGATGGAAGTACAGTCCGCGGTAGTGGAACAGCTCACGCCTCCTGGTCCCCATCAGGAACGGCATCTCGGTCTTGTCGAAATCCGCGAACAGGTCCGCCACGGAACCGGCGTCGGCCGGGTCCAGCCGGGCCACGACCAGCGTGCTGTGCATGATGTCGTCCTCCAATACCGATCAGTCGCCGGCCCCTTGCGACAGCGAGACGTGAATGGCGGCCGCGGCGAACAGCGTGGACAGCACCGGGGAGCCGGAGTAGACGGGGAGCCGTCCGAGGGTGAAGCACGGCAGCGCGGGCCAGGACCCGTCCCGTCCCTGCTGCCTGAGGAGCGTCCGCAGCCGCGGTTCCTGGCCGTCCCGGAGGCCGAGGTTGTGCGCCGCGAGCATGCGGAGCGCCACGTTCAGGGCCGTGCGCGGGTTGCCGCCGCTGTGGGCGCGGTGTTCCGCGTCACGTCCGGCGATGGCCTCGGCGAGGGGCCCGGCCAGCTCCGCACGGTATTCGGGGAAGCCCTTGACGAGCCGGGACGCCGCGAACAGGAACGCCTCGGGCGCCGGGTAGTAGCGGCTCCCGTTCCGGTAGGCGTCCGAGAGCAGATGCCCGGCGACGTACCGCCGGGTGGCGTCGATGGCGCCGTCGGCGTCCCGCAGCCCGAGGCGCCGGGCCTCCAGGAGGACGCAGAGCACGTTGGCGGAGACGACCGGGTCGTGGCTCCGGCTGCGCGGCAGGGCGTCCGGCTCGGCGCCGTCGTGCCAGTACACCATCGGCACGCCCGGACGGACGAGCGACTCGGGCGGCGGCGGGGGCTCGGCCGGCGCCGTGGCGAGGAGCAGTTCCCGCGCGATCCCCACCAGGCCGTCCGCCGGGATCAGGCCCCGCTTGTACAGCGCGTATCCGGCCAGCGCCGTGCAGTCGGTGTCCGCCGGGAAGCGGTTCTGGTCCAGGAAGAACCGGAAGCGCCGCCCCACCTGGCCCCGCGCGGCCATGTGCGCGAAGTCGCGGACGAGTCCCTCCTCCCCGGACGGCAGGAGCAGCAGGCCGCAGAACGCGACCCACCGGTCATCGCCCAGGTCGTAGCCGATGTCGACCCCCGTCCGCAGCTTGATCTCCCTGCGCCCCTTCGAGGGCGGGAAGGACGGCCTGAACGAGGGGTCGAAGGCGATGAGGCTCGGGATGGGCCCGCCGTCGACGGCGGCCCTGATGAAGGCGAGCGCCTTGTGGAGTGCCCGCCCCGCCCCCGGCG